>NZ_JCAQAV010000028.1:0-72949 GCF_059617925.1 Janthinobacterium sp. JF4
CGTTTGCCGACAAGCACGCCGGCAACCGTAAAACCGTGATCGTCGGCGGCTTCAGCCTGCAGGGCGCGGACGCGGCCAACTATGACCTCGTGCAGCCAGGCAATATCACGGCCGACATCGCCAAGGCCAGCTTGCTCTACACGGCCGCCCCCGTGACCCTGACGGGTGGCCGCACGCCCGAGGGCTTGCGCGGCAGTGTCAGCGGCCTGCTCGGCAACGATAGCCTGGCGGACGCCACGAACGGCAGCCTGGCCTGGATCAGTCCGGCCACGGCCAGCAGTCCGGCCGGCAGCTACGCCATCACCGGTAGCGGCCTGAGCTCGACCGACTATGCCTTCGTGCAAGCCGACGCCAATGCCCATGCGCTGACCTTGCAGTCCGCCAGCCTGCCGCCGCCGGCCCAGGCAGCCGTGGTGCAGTTGCAGGCGCAAGTGCTGGGCAGCTTTGCCTACATGCGTCCCGGCACGCTGGCCGCCGCGCCGACACTCACCGTCACGCAATCCGATACGCCAGCCGAGACGGCCGCTGCGGGCAATGCCATGCCCAACACCACCATGCAGATCGGCAACCGCGGCCCGGCCCTGCAAGTCGTCCTGGGCGGCGTCAAGCTGCCCGCCAACATGCTCAACGTAAATCAATAACACCATGACTTATTCATCGACTCCGCGACACCTGATGCAACAACCGTTGCTGTCCCTGCTGCTGCTGGCCTTTGCGCCATGCGCCGCCGCCCAAACCACCCCGGTCGTGCCCGACGCAGGCGCCATCCTGCGCCAGTTGCAGCCGGCCACGCCCGCCAACGCGCCCGCCCAGGCGCCAGCGCTGCGCATCGAACAGAAAGAGGGCGCGCCGCTGCCCGCCAGCGCGCCATTTCTCGTCACGCAGATCGACATCGCCGGCAACAGCGCGGTCGACACGGCCACCTTGCAGGCGCTGGTGGCCGATGCGCGCGGCACCACGCTGACCTTGGAGCAGCTGGGAGAACTGGCCGCCCGCATCACCCGCCACTACCGCGCGCATGGCTATCCGCTGGCGCGCGCCATCGTGCCCGCCCAGACCATCCGCCAGGGCATCGTGCGCATCGACGTACTCGAAGCGCGCTATGGCCAGGTCGGCATCGACAACCGCAGCGATGTCAGCGATGCCTTGCTGAACGCCACCCTGGCGCCGCTGCAAACGGGCCAGACCATCGGCCAGGCGGAACTCGACCGCAGCCTGCTGCTGCTGTCCGACATGCCGAATGTCACCATCACGGCCACGCTCAAGCCCGGCGCCGAGGTCGGCAGCTCCGACCTGCTGGTCGATGCCTGGTCCGGTCCTCGCGTGGCCGGCGCTGCCTTCCTCGACAACAATGGCAACCGCTACACGGGCCGCGCCCGCCTTGGCGCCACCATGTACCTGTACAACCCGCTGCGCCAGGGCGACGTGGCCAGCGCCAGCGTGCTCAGCTCAGGCAAGGGCATGCACTATGCGCGTCTCGGCTATGACCTGCTGCTGAACGGTGCAGGCACGCGCGCCGGGGTGGCCATGTCCGCCCTGCGCTACCGCCTGGAAGGCGCCATGCGCCCGCTGGAAGCGCATGGCACGGCTCAGGTCGTCAATGGGTGGCTGCGCCATCCGCTGCTGCGCAGCCGCGATGCGAATATGTCGATCCAGCTGCAATATGACCAGGTGCACTTGCGCGACCGCATCGACGCCAGCGCCATGCGCAGCGACCGCCGCCTGGACAACTTGAGCGCCACCCTCGGCGGCGACGTGCGCGATGCCACCCTGGCTGGCGCCCTCACCAGCTGGAGCGTGGCCGCGACGGCTGGCAAGCTCGACATCAGCGACCCGTTGGCGCGCCTGAACGATGCCTTCAGCGCACGCAGCCATGGCACTTACGCAAAATGGAACGTCAACCTGTCGCGCCTGCAAAACCTGGACCAGCGCAATGCCGTGTATCTGACCTTCGCGGGGCAGTGGGCGGACGGCAACCTCGATTCGTCCGAAAAGATGAGCGTGGGAGGCCCGTACTCGGTACGCGCGTATGACGTGGGCGCGGCTGCTGGCGATCTCGGCTATTTCGGCAGCGTGGAATGGCGCCATGACTTCGATACCGGCAGCGCCGGGCAATGGCAAGCCGTCGCCTTCCTCGACAGTGCACGCGTGACGGTGAACCAGCAACGCTGGACGCCAGGCCCGAACAGCGCGCGCCTGCACGGCGCAGGGCTGGGCGTAAACTGGGCCGGCGGGCAACAGTGGAATGCCCGCGCATACGTCGCCAAGCCCTTCGGCAACACGCCTGCCCTGATCGCCTCACGCAGTTCGGCTCGCCTGTGGGTCGAGCTCAATCGCCGCTTCTGATGCAGCAGCACCAGCCGGAAGCCTGGCTTCCGGCTGGTGATTCATACACGCAATACTTACCCACCAGCTATCCACCGGCTGTGCAGGGCTTTTCCACAGGCTTACCCACAGCAATAATAGGCAAGCCAGTGGCAAAAAGACAGTTATCCCCACTTGTACCCAGACTATCCAGCGCTTATCCGCAGCCTTACACACAGACTTATCCACAATTGGCCGAGAAATGCGGCGGTGATGCCGGGGAACCCCTGAAATCGAAGCAGCATGAAGCGACAGGCGCATGACTGGCCATATTGCAGAACTTGCCAACAGCTTATGCACGGGCTTGCACACAGGCTTATGCGCCACTTCTGCAGCGGCTTGCCCACAGAGTTATCCACACATAAAAAAAGGCAGGCCATGCGGCCTGCCTGGGTGCAAGGGCTGACTGCGCCGCTTACTTTTTGATTTTCACGGGGCGCGTCCAGCCATCGATGGTTACCTGGCGCGCGCGCGACACGGTCAGCTTGCCGGCCGGCGCATCTTTCGACAAGGTCGTGCCGGCGCCCAGGGTGGCGCCCTTGCCGACGGTGACGGGCGCGATCAGCTGGCTGTCGCTGCCAATGAAGGCGTCGTCTTCAATCACCGTGCGGAACTTGTTCACGCCATCGTAGTTGCAGGTAATCGTGCCGGCGCCGATGTTGACCTTCGAGCCGATGGTGGCGTCGCCGATATAGGCCAGGTGGTTGGCCTTGCTGTGCGCGGCGATCTGGCTGTTTTTCACTTCGACGAAGTTACCGATATGCACGTCTTCCGCTAGGACCGTGCCCGGGCGCAGGCGCGCGTAGGGGCCGATGATGGAAGCGGCGCCGACGATAGCGTCCTCGATATGGCAGAAAGGCTTGATGTGCGCGCCAGCGGCCACGGTGGCATTGATGATGACGTTGTTGGCGCCCACGCGCACGCCATCGCCCAGTTCGACTCTGCCTTCGAACACGCAGCCGACGTCGATGGTGACATCGCGGCCGCAAATGAGTTCGCCGCGCACGTCGATGCGGGCCGGATCGAGCAAGGTCACGCCACGTTCCAGCAGCGCTTGCGCGATATTGCTCTGGTGAATGCGTTCCAGCTGCGCCAGCTGCACCTTGCTGTTGACGCCCGCCACTTCCCACACGGCGGCCGGGTGGGCCGAGGTGACGGCCACGCCATCGGCGACGGCCTGGGCGACGATATCGGTCAGATAGTATTCCCCTTGGGCATTGTCATTCGACAAGCCCGACAACCATTGCTTCAGTTGCACGGTGGGCGCGACCATGATGCCGCTGTTGATCTCACGGATGGTCCGCTCTTCTGGCGTGGCATCTTTTTCCTCGACGATGCGCACGATGGCGCCGTGCTCGCGCACGATGCGGCCCAGGCCAAAGGGATCGTCCTGTTCCACGGTCAAAATGGCCAGCTTGTCCTGGCCGGCCGCCTGTACCAGCTGCTGCAGGGAGGCGGTGCTGGTCAGCGGCACGTCGCCGTACAGGATCAGGGTCGGCACGCTGTCGTCCAGCAAGGACACGGCTTGCTGCACCGCATGACCGGTGCCCAGCTGCTGCGTTTGCTCAGCGGCATCGATCGCCAGGGCATGGTTCACTTTATAGCCGTCGAGCAACTTCAGCACCGCAGCGCCCCCATGTCCGTAAATCACGCATAATCGGGACGGCGCCAGGCCACGCGCCGTGTCGATGACGTGCGACAACAGCGGCTTACCCGCCAACGGGTGCAATACCTTGGGCAGTGCCGACTGCATGCGTTTGCCCATACCGGCAGCGAGAATGACAACGTTCATAGACCGTCTTTTATAAGTTAAGAATATGCAAAAGTTTAACACGCAGGCCCCGTCTTCCACGCCCTTTGGCCGTTTTACTTATGCCATGCTGGCCATCCTGCTCGTCGTCATGGCCGGCTGCAGCGGCTTGCGCCTGGCCTACAACAATGGCGATACCGTACTGTACTGGTGGCTGAACGCATATGTCGACCTGGACCGCGACCAGAAGGGCTGGGTGCGCGACGATATCGACAAGCTGTTCGACTGGCACCGCAAGACGCAATTGAAGGATTACGTGGAAATCCTGCGCACGGGCCAGAAGCAGCTGCAAGGCAATACCACGCAAGCTGACCTGATGGCGGACTACAGCGAGATCAAGCAGCGCACCCAGGCGCTGCTGCTGAAGGCGGCGCCCGAGCTGGCCGACCTGGCGCGCTCGCTCAAGCCCGAACAAATCGCGCAGATGGAAAAGAAGTTCAAGTCGAACAATGATGATTACCGCAAGAAATACCTGAGCGGCGACCAGGAGAAACGCCAGAAACTGCGCTACAAGAAAGCCATGGAGCAATTCGAACTGTGGTTCGGCAGCTTCAGCAGCGAGCAGGAAGCCATCATCCACAAGGCGTCCGATGCGCGTCCGCTGAACAATGAGATATGGCTCGACGAACGCATGCGGCGCCAGCAGAACGTGTTGAACCTGGTCAAGAAAGTCCACCAGGAAAAACCCGGCAAGGAAGCTGCCGCTGCCTTGATCACGACCCTGATCAAGGCAAGTTTCGAGCGCCTGGAACACTCGGAGCGCAAGGCCTTCTTTGATGCCTACGAAAGCGGCACGGCGCAGATGGTCATGACGGTCATCAAGATCGCCACGCCGGCGCAAAAAGCCCACGCCGTCAAGCGCATGCAAGGCTGGATCGACGATTTCAATTCCCTGGCCACGCAAGCCAAATAGAGGGGCAGCGCCAGCAGGGGGGAGGGGGCCATATGCTATAGTGGCCGCCACCGAATTGAAGAAATACCCATGCAAAAGAAAACTAAGAAACCCGCAAAAGTCCCCGTCCACCACGCGCCGCCACCGAACCAGGTGCGCATCATCGGCGGCCAGTGGAAACGCTCCGTGCTGCCTGTTTTGCAGGCACTGGGCTTGCGCCCGACGCCAGACCGCGTGCGCGAGACCGTCTTTAACTGGATCAACCACCTACGCGATGGCGACTGGTCCAACGCCCAGGTGCTGGACCTGTTCGCCGGCAGCGGCGCACTCGGCTTCGAGGCGGCCAGCCGCGGCGCCGCCGCCGTCACCATGGTCGACACGCATACGCCCGTGATACGCCAGCTGGAAGAGAACAAGGCGAAATTGCGCGCTGATAACGTGCAACTGTTGCGCGGCGACGCCCTGCTGACGGCGCAAGGCCTGGCGTCGCGCGGCCAGCGTTTCGACCTGATCTTCCTCGATCCCCCTTACCAGCAGGATTTCCTGGCAAAAGTGTTGCCGCTGTGCGCCAATCTGCTCAAGGAAGGCGGCATGGTGTACGCGGAATCGGGCTTGTCGATGGTGTTCGATGAAAACAGCGAACTGGACAAACCGGACTGGATGGCGCCGTGGGAAGTCATCCGCGCCGACAAGGCAGGCACCGTTTATTATCATTTGCTAACTTACAACAAAGTGCCGGCAACTGCCTGAATCTGCCTATAAATGAGGCAAAAAAGCTCGCTGGCCCGAGGCGCAGCACCAAGGTGGTCACCAATTTCAGGCATAATGCGCGTCTATATTGGTGCATCGTTAGGGAGCCGCAATGGTTGTAGCCGTTTATCCAGGAACATTCGATCCGCTCACGCGCGGTCATGAAGATTTGGTGCGCCGCGCATCGGGTCTGTTTGACAAGCTGATCGTCGGTGTGGCCGACAGCAAGAACAAGCAACCGTTTTTCTCGCTCGACGAACGCCTGGAAATCGCCAACGAAGTGCTCGGCCACTACCCGAATGTGCAAGTGGAAAGCTTTTCCGGCCTGCTCAAGGATTTCGTGCGCAAGCATGAAGCGCGTGTCATCGTGCGCGGCTTACGCGCCGTCTCCGACTTCGAATATGAATTCCAGATGGCCGGCATGAACCGCTACCTGCTGCCCGATGTCGAAACCATGTTCCTGACGCCGTCCGACCAGTACCAGTTCATTTCGGGCACCATCGTGCGCGAAATCGCGGCGCTGGGCGGCGACGTCTCCAAGTTTGTCTTCCCCTCGGTGAACCGCTGGCTGCAAAACAAGATTGCCGCCAACGCTGCATCATCGCAATAAGTAAGAGTGAAATCATGGCATTACTGATCACCGACGAATGCATCAATTGCGACATTTGCGAGCCCGAGTGCCCGAATGACGCGATCTACATGGGCGCGGAAATCTACGAAATCGATCCCAACAAGTGTACTGAATGCGTGGGCCACTTTGACGAGCCGCAATGCCAGCAAGTGTGCCCCGTCAGCTGCATCCCCTTCAATCCCGCCTGGCGCGAAAGCCCGGAGCAATTGATGGCCAAGTACGAACGCCTGCAGGCGGAACTTCCCGCCGCAAAAACCTAAGCGTTTCTCCCCCGCCGCCACTGCGCGCGGCCCTCTTTTACCAACTGTTCTACACTGTGTGCTGACTTATCCACAGCGCATGGTTTCCACGGAGGTAGAAGATGCAGATCAGCACATCCCGTTTGGGCCGCTCCCTGGCTGCCGCCTGCCTGTGCGCCGCCCTGGCACAAGGGGCGCTGGCCGTCGAGGTCGGCGGCGTCAAGCTGGACGACACGGTGCAGCTGGCCAGCCGCGAGTTGAAACTCAACGGCGCCGGCGTGCGCTACAAGGTCATCTTCAAGATCTACACGATTGCGCTATACCTGCCGGAAAAGAAAACCCGGCTGACCGATATCCTGGCTCTGCCCGGACCGCGCCGTCTGGAGATCGTCATGCTGCGCGACATCACTTCCGACGAACTGGGCCTTGCCTTCATGCAGGGCTTGAAGCGCAGTTCCGACCAGGCCGACCGCACGCGCCTGCTGAGCCAGACGATGCAGTTCGGCGCCATGTTCGAAATGGTGCCCGGCCTGAAAAAAGGCGACATTCTC
Source organism: Janthinobacterium sp. JF4 (assembly GCF_059617925.1). Lineage (NCBI taxonomy): Bacteria > Pseudomonadati > Pseudomonadota > Betaproteobacteria > Burkholderiales > Oxalobacteraceae > Janthinobacterium > Janthinobacterium sp. JF4. The sequence goes on from NZ_JCAQAV010000028.1 coordinate 7,238, forward strand.
ACCGTGGACTGGCTGCCGGAAGAGGGCACGTTGTGCAAACTGAATGGCAAGCAGGTGGGCGACACGGTGCCCGAACTGGCTTTCTATAATGCACTGCTGAAAATCTGGCTCGGTGCCCATCCGGCCGACACCTTGTTGCGCGCGCATTTGCTGGGAGACATGGCGTAATCGACTGACGGCAGGCGTAAAAAAAGCCGGCGCATGCCGGCTTCTCATTCTGCAACAGTTGAACGCTCAGGCGCGCGTCGACAGGGCGCGCAATTCGGCGGCGTTGCTTGGCGATACGCCATCCATCTTGCCGAGGGTGCGCTTCAAGGCTTGCGCTTCGCGCATCTGCTGACGCGCCAGGCGCTCTTCGCGGCTCAGCTTGGGACGCACCAGCAGCACTGAGGCGCGGGCAATTCCCACCAGCAAAGGTTTGAACAGCAGGGCGAAGGCGCCCACGGCGACGATCACCAGCACGAATTGCAGGGCGTTGAGCAGGGAAATCTCCAGCACGGGTGCGGATACTGCGTACAGGGCGGAGGCGAAGGTAGACATAGTGTTCCAGTGCATTATAGAATTTGCCAGTACTATAGTGCAGTGCAACATATAAATCTAATTCCATTTCTTGATACCAATTATATGAATCGTGAATGGAAAACTGTAATATTTTTTTACGAGTGAAAATATTCGTGCCTGGCGCGGTTTACACTCTTAAGTAATCAATTCAACTTTTATCTTGGGCTTTCCATGAGTTTTCTGACGCTGGATCTGAACTTGCTGCGTGTTTTCGACGCCGTCATGACGGAACAAAACCTGACGCGCGCAGCCGGCCACCTGGCGATGACGCAGCCGGCGGTATCGAACGCCATCAAACGCCTGCGCGAGAGCCTCGGTGACGAATTGCTGATCCGTACGGCATATGGCGTAAAGCCCACGCCCCGTGCCGAAGCGCTGTGGCCGTCCGTGCGCTCGGCCCTGGCCAGCCTGGAAGCGGCCGTCACGCCGGAAACCTTCGACGTGTCGAAGACCCACGCCACCTTCCGCATGGCCATGGCCGACGCGACGGCCGCGTTCTGGCTGCCTTCCCTGATGCGCTCGATCGAGCGGGAAGCACCGGGCGTCAACGTGCGCATGATGCCGCTGACCACGCGCGAACCGCGTCCCATGCTGCTGCGCGGCGATATCGACCTGGCCGTGGGTTTCTTTCCCGGCGTGGCGGCGCAATTGTCGAGCGAAACGGGTTCGCCCATCCGCCACGAGCGCCTGTATTCCGGCAAGTATGTGTGCGTGATGCGGCGCGGCCATCCGCTGGCCGACAAGGAATTGACGCTGGATAACTACTGCGCGGCGAACCATTTATTGGTGAGCTTTTCCGGCCGCGCGCATGGCTTGATCGACGAAGCGCTGTCGCAGATCCACCGCGAACGGCGCATCCTGTTGACGGTCAACCAGTTCTTCACGGCCGGAAGAGTCGTCGCCAATTCCGACCTGATTACGGTCTTGCCGCGCCACCTGATCGCCTCGACGGGCATGACGGAATCCCTGCTGTACAAGGATTTGCCATTGACCTTGCCGGCCGTCCACCTGGACATGCTGTGGCACGAACGCGACGCGCGCAGCCCCGCCCACAAATGGCTGCGTAATCATCTGGAAAGCATGAACACGCCCACTTTACGGACGGCCACCGCGGCCGGCGGCGGCGTGGCGCCGAAACCGCACGTCGAGTGAAAAACATTAGCGGCACGAACGTCTGAGAAAATCGTAGCGAGCGGAAGTAAGTTGTGGCCGAGAAGCGGAACTGTGCTCAAGCACAGTGAGCATCGCAGGCCGCAAATGACGACGCGCAGTAGATTTAATCAGATGTTCATCATGCGTGGCTGCTGGAACGGTAACCGATCCTGAAACCGCCCCAGTGCTTGCCCTCGACGTGGATGGGCACGGATAAATCGTGCATGACTTCGCCCGTGTCACGCTTGTACGTCTGCAACAGGAACGGCTTGGTGTTGCTGCCGCAGCGCTTGCCCGTGCGGTCGCTGAAGATGCGCTTGGTGCGGTTATGCACCATGTCGGTGGCGTAGTCGCCCGTCAGTGGCTGGGAAAACTTCTTGTTATGCGTGGGAAAATATCCATTGTTGTCGACGGCGCCCGCATACGCCAGGTGGGGTAATGCCGCCAGCACGCCTTCCTGCAGGTCAGGCAGCACCTTGTCTGTAAACGCGTCGAACTTCGTGTTGTGCTTGGGCGGATTCGTGTTCGGGATGGGGCGGTAATGGCGGTCGAACAGGGCTTCGCGCGTGATGCGCCCCGAGGCGATGGCTTGCTCGAACAATTTGCCCACCTCGCGCGCGGCGCGCTGGGCCGCCTCGCGGATCTCGTCGTGCGGCGTGGCCACGCTCGACTCGCCGAGGGCGCCGGCGATCACTTCGGCACGCTCGGCCAGGGCCATGGCCGACTGCGTGGCGCGCGGCAATTCGGCATTCGTCGACAGCATGCTGTCGCGGATTTGCAGGATGGCATCGGCGATCACTTGCGTCGTATCGACGTGTTCGCGCGAGGCGCGGGCGATTTGCCCGATCTCCTCCTCGGACTCGCCCGATGACTGCTCGATATGGCTGAGCGAGGCGTGCACGCTTTCCACATTGCGCGCCGCTTCCGTGACGCCGGCCGCCAGCGAACTCATGCCACGCGCAGCTTTTTCCGACTGTTCATTGATTTCGCGCACCATCACGCTGATTTCATCGGAGGCTTCCTTGGTGCGCTGCGCCAATTGCCGCACTTCACCGGCCACCACGGCAAAACCACGCCCATGTTCGCCGGCACGCGCCGCCTCGATGGCGGCGTTCAGCGCCAGCAAGTTGGTGCGCGCGGAAATATCGGAAATGGCTTCCGTAAAGCCCGTGATGCGTTTGGATTTTTCCTGCAAGCTCAGCATGGTGCTGGAGGCGCCTTGCGCTTCTTCGCGGGCGATATTGATGCGGCGCAAACCCTGGTCCACTTCGGCACGCGCCGCCACGCTTTCCACGCGCACGCCGGCAGCCACCTTGGCGGCCCGCTCCGCATTGGCGGCGATCTTTTCCGTCATCGCGGCGTTTTGTACGGAACTGTCGGCAATGTCGCTGGCCGTGCGGACATCGAGTTCCACTTTCTGTTTGACGGAATCGACAAAATACGAGGTTTCCGCCGCGCCGATCATGATGGCATCGATGGCGTTGCCCACCGTGTCGGCGAACTGGTGCAAGCCCGGCTCGCCGCGTGGACGGCAGGCAAACGCCAGCAGCGCAGCACCGATGGCGGCGGCCACGCAAGCGATCAGATACGGATGTTCGCCGCCCGATAGCAGCAGCAGATAGGCCAGGCAGCAGGCGACGGCCATGGCCAGGATCGTGAATACAAAGAAACGCACCAGCTGATGCTGCAACTGCTTCATTTGTCCCCCGCTGCGCGAACCCGTCACGTCCCGCGAACGGGACGTGCTGTAACCGTATGCGGGTGGGCACGATTGCCCACCTTGCACCCTGAACACAACGTCTGCGCGTCGTTTTCAGGCCGGCTACCGGATAGCAGAATTGTAGTTCTACCCTACAACATTTGTTCCGATAGCTCAATCAGAAAAGTGGGGCGGCTACACCAGGGTCACTTAATTGGCAATTTGGTGGTGTTTTTGACCTCTTCCATGACGGCATAAGTGTGGGTTTCCCGCACACCTTTCTGCAACAGCGTCTTGCCCAGGAATTCGCGGTAGGCGGCCATGTCCTTGACGCGCGCCTTGACCAGGTAATCGAAACCGCCGGCCACCATATGACATTCCAGTACCTCTGGAATGATTTGTACGCTATGCTTGAAGGCGTCGAACACTTCCGGAGTCGTGCGATCGAGCACCACTTCGATGAACACCAGCAGCGACACGTCGAGCAACTGCGGGTTCAACTGGGCCGTATAGCCCATGATGTAACCGGATTCGTGCAATTTGCGCACGCGCTCCAGGCAGGCGGCCGGCGACAGGTTCACGCGCGCGGCCAGCTCCACATTGCTGATGCGTCCATCGCTCTGCAATTCCATCAAGATTTTCTTACTGATCTTGTCCAGCATTACCATCACCCCCAAATTAATATTATTTGGTTAAATTGTCGCATCAAAAACTATCTATTGCTAGCCCCCTGTATTACCAGAATTAATCCATAAGAATCCCCTTTACAATCGAATCATCTTAACGTCCGACTTTCTGTATTTTTTTGCACCAAAAAAGAGCAAGAATTACGTCAGTTTTCGTCCCCTTTTTCCTTGTAAAGAGCACTTATGCACCCTGCAGGCCCCTCGGCTTTTACCCCGATTCCCTTTGCTGCGTTCCAGGCAGAAATCCTGCCCGAAGCGACACCACACCGCGCCGCCATCACCGCCGCCTATAGGCGCGATGAGGTTTCCGCCGTGCAGTGGCTGTTGCAACAAGTGCGCCCCAGCAGCACCGAAACGACGGCCGAAGGGCAAGCGCTGGCGCACCGTCTGGTATCGAACGTGCGCCAAAAACGCACACGCGCGTCCGGCGTCGATGCACTGATGCACGAGTTCTCGCTGTCGTCGGAAGAGGGTGTTGCATTAATGTGTCTGGCTGAAGCGCTGTTGCGTATACCCGACAGTCAAACGGCCGATCGCCTGATTGCCGACAAAATCAGCAAGGGCGACTGGAAGAAGCACCTGGGCGTATCGCCGTCGCTGTTCGTCAACGCCGCCACGTGGGGCTTGCTGATTACGGGAAAATTGGTCAGTACCAGCAGCGAATCGGGCCTCGGTTCGGCCATGACCAAGCTCATCGCCAAAGGCGGCGAACCGCTGATCCGCAAGGGCGTCGACCTGGCCATGCGCATGCTGGGCAACCAGTTCGTCACGGGCCAGACCATCGAGGAAGCGTTGAAAAACAGCCGCGAGAATGAAACGCGCGGCTACCGTTACTCGTACGACATGCTGGGCGAGGCGGCCCTGACGCAGCAGGACGCGGCCAACTACTACGCCTCGTACGAAACGGCGATCCACGCCATCGGCAAGGCCTCGAACGGCCGCGGCATCAAGAACGGCCCCGGCATTTCCGTGAAACTGTCGGCCCTGCACGCGCGCTACAGCCGCGCCCAGCGCACCCGCGTCATGGAAGAATTGCTGCCGAAGGTCAAGGCGCTGCTGTTGCTGGCCAAGCAGTACGACATCGGCTTCAACATCGACGCGGAAGAAACGGACCGCCTGGAACTGTCGCTCGACCTGATGGAAGCACTGGCGTTCGATGCGGATCTGGCCGACTTCGACGGCATCGGCTACGTGGTGCAGGCGTATCAGAAGCGCTGCCCGTTCGCCATCGATTACCTGATCGACCTGGCGCGCCGCAGCGGCCGCAAGTTCATGGTGCGCCTGGTGAAGGGCGCCTACTGGGATGCGGAAATCAAACGCGCGCAAGTCGATGGCCAGGAAGGTTATCCCGTCTACACGCGCAAGGTCTACACGGACGTCTCCTACCTCGTGTGCGCGCAAAAACTGCTGGCCGCCAGCAGCCTGATCTATCCACAATTTGCCACGCACAACGCGCAAACCCTGTCGACCATTTATACCTGGGCCAAGCGCGACGGCATTACCGACTACGAATTCCAGTGCCTGCACGGCATGGGCGAGACCTTGTACGACCAGGTCGTCGGCCCCGACAACCTGGACAAGCCGTGCCGCATCTACGCCCCCGTCGGCTCGCATGAAACCCTGCTGGCCTACCTGGTGCGCCGCCTGCTGGAAAACGGCGCCAACTCGTCGTTCGTCAACCAGATCGTCGACGAGAGCGTGGCCATCGATAGCCTGATCCGCGATCCGCTCGAGCAGGCGCGCCTGCAGGGCGGCTTGCCGCACCCGTCGATTCCCCTGCCGCTGGACATGTTTGGCAGCGAACGCAGGAACTCGGCCGGCCTGGACCTGTCGAATGAAGATACCTTGCGCACGCTGGCCACCGGCCTGGCGCAGCAGCAGACATGGCAGGCCGCGCCGCTGATCGATGGCGCCGTCAGCCTGAACGGCCCCACGCACATGCTGCACAATCCGGCCCAGCACGACGATGTCGTGGGCAAGGTGATGGAAGCCGGTCCGGCCGACGTGGAAACGGCGCTGGCCAGCGCCAGCGCGTATGCCATGGATTGGCAAACGACGCAACCGTCGGTCCGCGCGCAAGCGTTACAACGCGCAGCCGACCTGTTCGAGGAACACCATATCGAGCTGATGGCCCTGGCCGTGCGCGAAGCGGGCAAGTCCCTGCCGAACGCGATCGCGGAAATCCGCGAAGCCGTCGATTTCCTGCGCTACTACGCGGCGCAGGTGGAACACGCGCCGAATACCCTGGCGCTCGGCCCCGTGACCTGCATCAGCCCGTGGAATTTCCCGTTGGCCATCTTCACGGGCCAGCTGGCCGCCGCCCTGGCCGCAGGCAACGTGGTGCTGGCCAAGCCGGCCGAGCAAACGCCGCTGATCGCCCACCGCGCCGTGCAATTGCTGCATGCGGCGGGCGTCCCGCGCGGAGCGCTGCAATTTTTGCCTGGCAGCGGCGAAATCGTCGGCGCCGGCCTGTGCAATGACACGCGCGTGAAAGGCGTGATTTTCACGGGCTCGACGGAAGTGGCGCAGTTGATCAACCGCAACTTGGTCGCGCGCGCCGTGGCCGAAGGCATCGACATTCCCCTGATCGCCGAAACGGGTGGCCAGAATGCCCTGATCGTCGATTCGTCCGCCTTGCCGGAACAAGTGGTGCAGGACGTCATGTCGTCCGCCTTCGACAGCGCCGGCCAGCGCTGCTCGGCCTTGCGCGTGCTGTTCCTGCAAGCGGAAATCGCCGACAAGACCATACACATGCTCAAGGGCGCCATGCAGGAATTACGCGTTGGCAATCCTGACCGCCTGGCCACCGATATCGGTCCTGTCATCGATGCGGAAGCGCAGGGTAACTTGCTGGCGCACATCAACAAGATGAAAACCATGGCCATCGACCATTATTCGCTCGATTTGCCGACCGTCAAAGGCACATTTGTCGCCCCGACCGTGCTGGAAATCAAGTCGCTGGCGCAATTGACGCAGGAAGTCTTTGGCCCCGTACTGCACGTGATCCGCTACAAGCGGGCCGAACTGCCGCAACTGGTGCAATCGATCAACGACAGCGGTTACGGTTTGACCCTGGGCATCCATACGCGCATCGATGAAACCATCGACTTCATCACCAAGCGCGCGCATGTGGGCAATATTTATGTAAACCGCAACATCGTCGGCGCCGTCGTCGGCGTGCAGCCGTTCGGCGGCGAAGGCAAATCGGGCACGGGACCGAAAGCCGGCGGCCCCCTGTACCTGAAACGCCTGCAGCGCAATGCGCCGGCTGGCGCGCAACACCAGCGCCAGGCGCCGCCGGCGCTCGACGCGCTGACCGTGTGGGCGAAGATGCATGGCCACGACCAGGTGCAGCAACTGGCGCAGGAATACGCACGCACCACCTTGCTGGGCAGCACTACCGTCTTGCCAGGCCCGACCGGCGAGCGCAATACCCTGAGCTTTGCCGCGCGTGGCACGATTTTATGCGCGGCCGCCACCTCCGGCACCTTGATGAACCAGCTGGCAGCCGTGCTGGCCACCGGTAACCAGGCCCTCGTGCTGGCGCAAGCGCCGGATCTGATCCCGGGCGACCTGCCGGCTGCGCTGAAGGACCGCATCCAGGTCGTCAGCAGCCTGGCGTCGGTCCAGCATGATTTCCATATTGCCATGATCGAGCCCAGCCTCGATGGCCAGCTCAAACCGCTGCTGGCGGCCCGGGAAGGGGCCCTGGTGGGCACCATCGCCACCACGCAGGAGGGTGTCATCCCCCTGTGGCGCCTGGTCGCTGAGCGGGCGCTGTGCGTGAATACGACGGCCGCCGGCGGGAATGCCAGTTTAATGATGCTCAGCGTCTAAAATATAAGCAGCTGTTGAATGTAAAAAGGGCGGAACCAGTGGTTCTGCCCTTTTTTTATGCACGCTTGATGAAGAATCAGCCAGCCAGGCGCTGGCACAGCTGTTGAATCACCGTCAACGCATACGGCGAAGCGACGGTTTGCACGAAACGCATGAAGTCGACGGCCGCCTCTTCGTTGGCGTTATCGGAAATGGTGCGCATGACCGTAAACGGCACGCCCAGTTCAAAACACACTTGCGCCACGGCCGCGCCTTCCATTTCGACGGCCAGCAGGTCGGGGATATCTTCTTTCAGCTGGTGCATATGCGCGGCACTGCTGATGAACTGATCGCCGCTGGCGATCAGGCCGCGGTGCACTTGCGCGTGCTGCAAGCCAAATGCCTCGATATCGGCCGCCTTGAGCACGCTGGAAACATCGTCACGCAGGAAATCTTCGGCGGCAGCTGCCAGTTGCGTGCTCAGTTCCAGGTCCGTGGCAAAGCGCTGCAAGCCCGTCAATGGCACTTCGAAGCGGGGAAACAATGGCCGGGCATCCATATCGTGCTGCAGCAGCGCTTCGGCCACCACGATATCGCCGACTTTCACGTGTTTATCCCCACTGCCGGCTACGCCGGTGAAGACGATGTGGGTAACTCCGTACTTTTCCACAAGGATAGAAGCTGTCATGGCAGCGGCAACCTTGCCCAGACGCGACAGGACGCACACAGCGTCGATATTCCACAGGGTTCCCAGGGTGTAGTCGCGCATGCCGTGCGAACGCCTCTGGGGGCCTTGCATGGCTTCTACCAGCCCCTGCTGTTCTTCGTGCAAGGCGCTGATGATGCCCAAACGCATTTTTTTGTGTGAATTCATGCTGTTTTTACAGGTTTTTTGGATTGCAAAACGGTTTATACGGTGAAAACAGCCGTTTCGGCGACTTTTCCACCGTCCGTGTTTGTTTCTGTGTTTTAAATAAAGATGTATACATAAAAATAGTAGTGATAGTAAACGGCCATTTTTTTGTGGATAAGTCGGTATACCGTATAAGAATCATCAACTTGGCGTACAAAAAAGTAGGCGCACAAGCATTGTATCTATGGAGGACTTGTTTGGGATAAAAATCGGGCTGTGGACAAAGATCGACTTTTCCCACATCTCATCCTGTGGATATGCAGGCACTTATCCACATGGGGTGGCAAAAATCCTGGGTTTTCTTGCTGTAGTGGCATGTTTGACGTGTTTCGTCAGCACGGATCCTTGCCTGGTAATCGATATTGAGCGAGCACGAACGCTGTTCTTTCATGGACGCCGGCATCCCCGTGATTCCTGGAAGACGGTTTGGCAGTGGGTCGCGATGTCGCCGTTGGCTTCTTTTTTTGATGTTTTGGCATGCTTTGTGGAAATATCCCCGGACTTCCGCTTTTTTTATCGGTTTACAATAAAGCTATATATAAAAATAGTAGTAATAGTAAACGCGTTTTTTTCTGTGGATAAGTCGCTTTTTTTCAACAGGATCAAGCGTTTACGCGCAAAATAAAGCGTGCATAATCGCTGTATCACGCGAGGAGCAAAATTGTATAAAATGCGGGCCTGCGCAAAAGTTCGTGTTTACGCACAAGTCATCCTGTGGATATCAAGTGACTTATCCACAACCGTCTTAAATTCCCCCTCTTTTCAACATCGAAGCGCTTGCTGGCCCAGTGCGTGCTCAGGCTGGTTGACGTTTGCATTTTGTAAAACGGTTTGGCAGTGCTGCGCGCGCGATGTTGGCCGTGCCGGTTTTCGTCGCTCAGTTGTTGGCTCGATTTTTTTTGTCAGCAGTAAGTCGATTTTTTTGAAGACAGGCTTGCGTTCCTTCCCGAAGGCGAAGGGCAGGCAAAGCGAGGTTGTCGGGTTTATCTTAACAAGATCGTATACAAGAATAGTAATAGTAGTTAACGGTGGCATCTTCTGTGGATAAGTCCCGATTTATCCTTGTAAACAATCGCTTGGCGTGCGGATAAGCGCTGAGTAAGGGTTGTATTTGCCGGGGATGGTTTCTGGACAAAAAAATGCCGCTGAAAAAATTTTTCGTTTACGCACATATCGTCCCTGTGGATATCCATACGCTTATCCACAGCTCGGCGACCCTGTTTTTGAGCTTGCCGTGACACGCGTGTGTATCGCGGGCCACGATTAATGTCGCCCTGACCCGGCACTGGTGGTAATCTCAAGGCGGCTCAGCAGCCATGCATGCATGAAGAAAGACAGACTCTGGTAATGGGACGCGGCGGGGAGACACGCCGCGCGACAGCTTGATGGCATACCGAAAGGAGCTTCATTGGAATCGGCAGGCGAATACGACTACATCATCGTGGGCGGCGGCACGGCAGGTTGCGTGCTGGCCAACCGGCTCACGCGCGACAAGGATGCCAACGTTTTGCTCGTGGAAGCGGGCGGCAAGGACGATTACGTGTGGATCCACATCCCCGTCGGCTATCTGCATTGCATCGGCAATCCCCGCACGGACTGGCTGTATTCCACGCAGGCGGACGCGGGCCTGGGCGGACGCAGCCTGATGTATCCGCGCGGAAAAGTGCTCGGCGGCAGCTCTTCCATCAACGGCATGATTTACATGCGCGGTCAGGCCGGCGATTACGACCACTGGGCCGACCTCACGGACGACGCTTCCTGGCGCTGGGACAAGGTCTTGCCGCTCTTTAAACAAAGCGAGGATTACTACGGCGGCGCGTCGGAAAACCACGGCGTCGGCGGCGAGTGGCGCGTGGAAAAACAGCGCTTGTCATGGGATATCTTGAACGCGTTCCGCGATGCGGCGCAGCAGGTCGGGATTCCGAAAACCAGCGATTTCAATGGCGGCGACAATAGCGGCAGCGCGTACTTCGACGTCAATCAGCGCCGCGGCATCCGCTGGAATACCTCGAAAGCGTTCCTGAAACCGGCGTCTCGGCGGCCGAATCTGACCATCATGACGGGTTGCCACGTGGAACGTCTGTTGCTGGAAACGACAGAAACCGGGCCGCGTTGCACGGGCATCGTGTTGACGGGCGGCGGCACGCAGTGGCAGGCGACGGCCAGGCGGGAAACCCTGCTGACGGCGGGCGCCATCGGTTCGCCGCAATTGCTGCAGTTGTCCGGCATCGGCCCGGCCGCCTTGCTGCGGCAGCATGGCATCGCGCCCGTGCTGGATGCTCCTGGCGTGGGCGGCAACCTGCAAGACCATCTGCAGCTGCGCATGGTATTCAAGGTGAGCGGCGTGAAAACCCTGAACGTGATGGCGGGCAATATGCTGGGCAAGATGCAGATCGGCTTGCAATATGCGCTGTTCCAGAGCGGGCCTATGTCGATGGCGCCGTCGCAGCTGGGGGCGTTCGCCAAGTCCGACCCGCAGCAAGCCACGCCGAACCTGCAATACCACGTGCAACCCTTGTCGCTGGACAAATTTGGCGAACCGCTGCATGCGTTTCCCGCGTTTACGGCCAGCGTCTGCAATCTGCGCCCCACCTCGCGCGGCCACGTGCAGATCGCCTCGGGCGACAGCTATGTGGCGCCGCACATCGTGCCCAATTACCTGAGTACCGAGCAGGACCGCGCCGTGGCGGCCGACGCCTTGCGCCTGACGCGGGCCATCGCCGCCGCGCCGGCGTTAAGTAAGTTTGCGCCGCAGGAATACAAGCCCGGCGTGCAATTCCAGAGCCAGGAAGAGCTGGCGCAGGCGGCCAGCCAGATCGGCACCACCATTTTTCATCCGGTCGGTACCTGCCGCATGGGCTTGGCCAGCGATGCGTCGAGCGTGGTCGACAGCACCTTGCGCGTGATCGGCGTGGCGGGTTTGCGCGTCGTCGACGCATCGATCATGCCGTACATTACTTCTGGTAATACGAACTCGCCGACGGTGATGATCGCGGAAAAAGCGGCGCAAATGATACACGCGGCCTGGAAATAGTTGCGTAAAGCCGCGTGTTTGCGCCATTCGGGCTGGTGAAAAATCCCCGTAGTTATACTGTATTGTGCGTTAAATTTAAGTTGTGTATTATAAAAATGACTAAGTAGTACAAAAAGTACAACTAGGAGACACGATGTCAAACGTAATCTTGGAAACAAGAAATTTGACCAAGGAATTCAAGGGTTTCACCGCTGTGAGCGACGTGAACCTGAAGGTAGAGCGCGGCCATATCCACGCCTTGATCGGTCCGAACGGCGCCGGCAAGACCACGTGTTTTAACTTGCTCACCAAATTCCTGGTCCCCACCGGTGGACAGATCCTGTTCAATGGGAAAGATATCACTGCCGCCAAACCGGCCCAGATCGCCCGCATGGGCGTGATCCGTTCCTTCCAGATTTCTGCCGTCTTTCCGCATTTGTCTGTGCTGCAAAATGTACGCATCGGCTTGCAGCGCCAGATGGGCACGTCATTTCACTTCTGGCAAAGCGAACGCTCCTTGAACCAGCTCAACGACCGGGCCATGGCCTTGCTGGCCGAAGTCGACCTGACGGAATTTGCCGACACCATCACGGTCGACATGCCGTACGGGCGCAAGCGGGCGCTGGAAATTGCCACCACCCTGGCGATGGAGCCGGAAATGATGCTGCTCGACGAACCGACGCAGGGCATGGGCCACGAAGACGTGCACCGGGTGACGGAATTGATTAAAAAAGTGTCGGCTGGCCGCACCATTTTGATGGTGGAACACAATATGAGCGTGGTCTCTGGTATCTGCGACAAGATTTCCGTTCTGCAGCGCGGCGCCATGCTGGCCGAAGGCAGTTATGCGGAAGTGTCGCGCAATCCGCAAGTGATGGAAGCGTACATGGGCACCACCCACGCCGAACTGGAAGGGGCGCATTGATGGCGACACAAGTGAATGGCGGCGCACCCGCGCTGGAAATTACGCAACTGCACACCTGGTATGGCGAATCGCACATCCTGCACGACGTGAACTTGAAAGTGCAGCCGGGCGAAGTGGTGACTTTGCTGGGCCGCAACGGCGCCGGCCGCACCACCACCTTGCGCGCCATCATGGGCTTGACGGGGGCGCGCACGGGCTCCATCAAAGTCAATGGCGTCGAAGCGATAGGTTTGGCCACGCACAAAATCGCCCACCTGGGCATCGGGTATTGTCCTGAAGAGCGCGGCATTTTTTCCTCGCTGTCGACCGAGGAAAACCTGCTGCTGCCGCCGACCCTGGCCAGCGGCGAGAAGGGCATGTCGGTGGAAGAAATCTACGCCATGTTCCCGAACTTGCAGGAACGCCGCCACAGCCAGGGCACGCGCCTGTCGGGCGGGGAACAGCAGATGCTGGCCGTGGCGCGCATCCTGCGCACGGGCGCGCGCCTGCTGCTGCTCGATGAAATATCCGAAGGCCTGGCGCCCGTCATCGTGCAAGGGCTGGCGCGCATGATCACCACGCTGAAAGCGAAGGGTTACACCATCGTCATGGTGGAACAGAATTTCCGGTTTGCCGCGCCGCTGGCGGACCGGTTTTATGTGATGGAGCACGGTCAGATCGTCGAGACTTTTGCTGCATCCGAACTGGAGGCCAAGATGCCGGTATTGACCGAGCTGCTTGGCGTGTAGTCCCCATGTAGTACGCGTACATCTTGTACGCGTCATCGTCAGCAATTGACTGAATAGCAAACAATAATCTCAACGGAGACACCATGAAACGTAACGCTATCGCCATTGCCACCGCCACACTTTGCGCCCTGGGCTTGTCCAGCGCCGCGCACGCCCAGGTATCGGGCGACACCATCAAGATCGGTTTTATTTCCGACATGTCGGGCGTGTATTCCGACGTCGATGGCCTCGGTGGCGCGGAAGCCATCAAGATGGCGATCGCCGATGCCGGCGTCGTTCTTGCAGGCAAGAAGGTGGAATTCATTTCCGCCGACCATCAAAACAAGGCCGATATCGCCGCATCGAAGGCGCGCGAATGGTTCGACCAGCAAGGCGTCGACATGCTGATCGGCGGCACCAATTCCGGCGCCAGCCTGGCCATGGCCAAGGTCGCGGCGGAAAAGAAGAAAATTTTTATTGCCATCGGCGCCGGCTCCTCGCGCCTGACGAATGAAGAATGCACGCCCTACACCGTGCATTACGCCTATGACACGGTGGCGCTGGCGCGCGGCACGGGCGGCACCATCGTCAAGCAGGGCGGCAAGAACTGGTATTTCATGACGGCCGACTATGCGTTTGGCCATTCGCTGGAAAAAGACACGGCCGAGGTCGTCAAGGCGGCTGGCGGCAAGGTGCTGGGCAGCGTCAAGCATCCGCTGGGCGCTTCGGATTTCTCTTCCTTCCTGCTGCAGGCGCAATCGTCCAAGCCGCAGATCCTCGGTCTGGCCAACGCCGGCGGCGACGCCATCAACAGCATCAAGGCGGCCAATGAGTTCGGTCTGACGAAATCGATGAAACTGGCTGGCTTGCTGATCTTCATCAATGACATCCATTCGCTGGGCCTGAACCTGACGCAGGGCATGTACCTGACGGATGGCTGGTACTGGGACTTGAATGCGGACACGCGGGCCTGGTCGAAACGCTATTTTGCCAAGATGAGGAAAGAGCCGTCGATGCTGCAGGCAGCCGACTATTCGGCCGCGGCGACCTACCTGAAAGCCGTCAAGGCGCTGGGGACGGATGACACCGAGAAGGTCATGGCTTACCTGAAAAAGACCAAGATCAACGACATGTTCACCCAGAATGGCGAAGTGCGTCCCGATGGCCGCATGGTGCACGATATGTACCTGATGGAAGTCAAGAAGCCATCCGAGTCGAAATACCCATGGGATTACTACAAGGTGGTCGCCACCGTGCCCGGCGCGCAGGCGTATGTGACCAAGGCCGAATCGAAGTGTTCGTTGTGGAAGTAACGCGGTAGCCATACCTCCAGCGGATCGCCTGCCAGTGCGCCGGTGGTCTGTCCTGCACGCGCTTCGCTTGCAGGGTTCGCCTTGCGCCACCGCACCAGTCTGGTCTGCGGTGGCGTGCTTCCCTTGATACCACACCGTCTTGCGGCGGTGCTTTTTATACTGTGATGCCATGGAAATTTTCGGCGTTCCAATACAAGCGATGATGAGCCAGCTGCTGCTGGGTCTCGTCAACGGCTCGTTCTATGCCATGTTGTCCCTCGGTCTGGCCGTCATCTTCGGCTTGCTCAATGTCATTAATTTTTCGCACGGCGCCATGTACATGATGGGTGCCTTCCTGGCCTGGATGGGCCTCAGCTATTTCGACATCAGTTACTGGGCCATGCTGGTCATCGCCCCGATTCTCGTCGGCCTGGTCGGCATCCTGATCGAAAAGACCATGCTGCGCTGGCTGTATAAACTCGACCACCTGTATGGCTTGCTGCTGACTTTCGGCATCACCCTGATCATGGAAGGCGTGTTTCGCTCCTTCTATGGCGTTTCGGGCCAACCGTATGCCGTGCCCGAAGCGCTGGCCGGCGCGACGGACCTCGGTTTCATGATCTTGCCGAACTACCGCGCCTGGGTGGTGATCGCCTCGCTCTCCGTCTGCCTGGCCACCTGGTTCGTCATCGAAAAAACCAAGCTGGGCGCCTACCTGCGGGCCGGTACGGAAAACCCGAAACTGGTGGAAGCGTTCGGCATCAACGTGCCGCTGATGGTGACGTTGACATTCGGCTTCGGCGTGGCGCTGGCCGGTTTCGCCGGCGTGCTGGCGGCCCCCATCATCCAGGTCTCGCCGCTGATGGGTTCGAACCTGATCATCGTCGTGTTTGCCGTGGTGGTGATCGGCGGCATGGGTTCCATCATGGGTTCCATCCTGACGGGCCTGGGCCTGGGCGTGATCGAGGGCCTGACCCGCGTGTTCTACCCGGAAGGCTCTGCCACCGTGGTGTTCGTGGTGATGGTCATCGTGCTGCTGCTGCGTCCCGCCGGCCTGTTCGGCAAAGAAAAGTAATCCTCATCAGTCATGTATTGGAGCTACCACGATGAATAAAAATGTAGGCTACGCCATTGCCTTGCTGCTGGCGTTGGCGGCCCCGTTTTACGGCTATCCCGTCTTCCTGATGAAGTTGCTGTGCTTTGCCCTGTTTGCCTGCGCATTCAACTTGTTGATCGGCTACACCGGCTTGCTGTCGTTCGGCCACGCGGCCTTCTTTGGCGGCGCCGGCTATGTCACCGGCTACGCGCTGCGCACCTGGGGCTGGCCAACGGAACTGGGCTTGCTGGCCGGTGTCGCCACGGGTGCCTTGCTGGGCCTGGTGATCGGCGGCCTGGCGATCCGCCGCCAGGGCATCTACTTTACGATGATCACCCTGGCGCTGGCGCAGATGGTGTACTTCCTCGCCTTGCGCCTGCCGTTCACGGGTGGCGAGGATGGCTTGCAGGGTGTTCCACGTGGAACCTTGCTGGGTACGATAGACCTGGGCAATGACACCGTCTTGTATTACGTCGTGCTGGCCATTTTTGTCGCCGGCTTCGCCCTGATCGTGCGCACCATCCACTCGCCGTTCGGACAAGTGCTCAAGGCGATCAAGGAAAACGAACCGCGCGCCATCTCGCTCGGCTACGACGTCAACAAGTACAAGCTGATGGCCATCGTGCTGTCCGCTTCACTGGCTGCGCTGGCCGGTGCCACCAAGACCCTGGTGCTGGGCTTTGAGACATTGACCGACGTGTACTGGGGCATGTCGGGCCTGGTCGTGCTGATGACCTTGGTAGGCGGCATGGGCACCTTGTCCGGCCCCATCATCGGCGCCGTATTGATCATTGCGCTGGAAAACAAGCTGGGCGATGTCGGCACCTATCTGGCCACGCACACGGGCATCGAGTGGTTCGGCACCCTGGGCGAATCGGTGGGCATGGTGACCGGCGTGATCTTCGTCATCTGCGTGCTGATGTTCCGGCGCGGCATCGTCGGCGAAGCCATCGCGCGCTTCGGCGGCAGGGCTGCCAAAGCCGCTGTCTGATTTTCAAGCAACGCCGGACGGATCGTCCGGCGTTTTTCATTGTGCGTTCACTGTTACCTCAACGGAGAGAATCACCATGCAAACGACGATCACGCGCGCGGGCACCAGCATGAGCCTGTGCACCCTGCTGGCGTTGGCAGCCTGCGGCAGCAACCATGCGCCGGAAGAGCTGAACCAGATGCCCGGCTACCTGGGCAGCATCACGCGCGCCGACTACGATGGCAAGACGAACGATCTGCTGACGGCCGGCCTGGGCAAGACGGGCCTGGCGGGCGCCGCGCCCGCGTATGCGAACGTGGAACAGCCGACTCCGCTCGAACTGCGCCGCAATGCCATCTACGCCAATTACCGCGCCGTGCTCGACATCGCCGCCAACAGCGGCTACGGCACCCTGTACGGACCGAACGTGGATGCGTCCGGGAACGTGGGTACGGGCGAGGGCCTGGTCGCGGGCAGTGAATACATCGCCTATGCCGATGATGGCACGGGCAAGAAGAATGTCACCTTGATGGTGCAGGTGCCGGCCAGCTTCGACCCGGACCGCGCCTGCATCGTCACGGGCACGTCCAGCGGCTCGCGCGGCATCTACGGCGCCATCGGCAGCTCCGGCGAATGGGGGCTGAAGAAGGGCTGCGCCGTGGCGTATGCCGACAAGGGGTCCGGCACGGGCCTGTATGTGTTTGAAGATGACAGCGTCAACCTGCAGAACGGCGTGCGCGCGGGCCGGGCGGCCGCCGGCAAGAACGCACTCTTCGCACCGGACTTGCACGATGCCGACCGCCTGGCCTGGGCTGGCACCTACCCGAACCGCATCGCCTTCAAGCATGCGCACTCGCAGCAGAACCCGGAGAAGGACTGGGGCAAGGTCACCTTGCAGGCGGTCGAGATGGCATTTTATGTGTTGAACGAACGCTATGGCGTGCTGGCCCGCGATGGCAGTGCACGCATCGTGCGCCTGACGCCGAAGAACACCATCACGATTGCCTCGAGCATTTCCAATGGCGCCGGCTCGGCCTTGCTGGCGGCGGAACACGATAGCAAGGGCCTGATCAGCGGCGTGGCAACCAGCGAGCCGCAAATCCAGCCGGCGGCGTCGAACGCCTACAGCGTGCGCCAGGGCGGGGCGGTGGTCGCCAATCCCGGCCGTGCGCTGTTCGACTATGCCACCTATGCGGCCCTGTATCAACCGTGCGTCGCTGCCGTGGCGGGCAATGCGGGACGCTGCACGGCGCTGGTAACCAAGGGCTTGCTGAACGGCGCCGACCTGGCGGCGCAGCAGGCGGATGCGAAGCAGCGTTTGCGCGCGTATGGCTGGCTGGTCGATTCCGATCCGCTGCAGGCAGCCCACGCGGGCACGAATATCCTGGTGGCCGTCACGTATGCGTATGCCTACGGAAAATTCTCCGTCACAGATAAGGTATGCGGTTTCACGTTTGCGCAGACCGACGGCAGCGGCAATCCGATCCCGTTTACCCCGGCGCAAAAGGCGGTCAGCTTTGCCGCGCAGAACGGCATCCTCGGCAGTGTCTTGTATGAGAACAGCGTGGGCGGCGCCAGGGTGTATACGGCCGGCGTGTCGCCATCGAACAGCCTGGCAGACCAGTCGCTCGATGGCTTCCTGTGCCTGCGCAGCCTGGCGACGGGCAAGGATGCCGTCAGTGGCGCCAGCTTGCAGGGAGCGCTGGCGGTGCAAAGCGAGCGCGTGCGGGCAGGCATGGCCGAGGTGGCGGCCAGCGGAAAATTGAATGGCAAGCCGGCCATCATCGTGCACGGCCGCAGCGATACCCTGATTCCCGTCAATCACGCGTCGCGCGCCTATCTTGGCCTGAACGCCGCCGTGGAAGGGGGCAATAGCAAGCTGCGCTATATCGAGGTGACCAACGCCAACCATTTCGATTCCTTCAGCAGTGCCTTGCCGACCCTGATCGTGCCGCTGCACATGTATCTGAACCGGGCGCTCGATGCCATGTATGCGCATCTGACTACCAAACAGGCCTTGCCGCCATCGCAGGTGGTGCGCACGGTGACGCGCGCCGATGCATCGACCGTGATCACGAATGTCAACGTGCCAGCGATCGCCACGGCGCCGGCGCCCGGCAATGCCATCAGTGTGACGGGAACGCAGGTGGATATTCCCAACTAGGCTGTATCGTCTGTGGAACCTGCGGCCACGTTTCACGTGGCCGTTTTTATTCCCAGGCCGTATCGGCGATGTGGCCCAATCCCTGGAAGACCGGTTTGGAAAACCAGTAGCCCTGCATCAGGGAAATGCCGCAGCTGGCCAGGAAGTCGCGTTCGGCGCGTGTCTCGATGCCTTCGGCCAGCACGCGGATACCGAGCTCACGGCACAGGCTGGCGATGGCCCGCACGATCGCCTGGCGCGGCGCTTGCATATCGATCCCGCGTACCAGGTCCATGTCGATCTTGATGATGTCGGGTTGGTATTCGGCCAGCAAGTTCAAGCCCGCATAGCCGGCACCGAAATCATCGATGGCTGTCTGGAAACCGTAGCGGCGGTAGGCGCGGAAAATCTCGACCAGGTGGGGACGGTCTTGCACCCGTTCGCCTTCCGTTACTTCAAAGATGATTTTGTCGGTAGGGAAATGATGCAGCCTGGCCGCTTCCAGGGTGCTGCGGATGCACACTTCAGGACGGTAGACGGCGTTGGGCAGGAAGTTGATCGACAGAAAGCCCTGCATGCCCAGCCTGGCCGCGCCCGCCACGGCCTTGACGCGGCAAGCCTGGTCGAAGCGGTAGCGGTTGTGGTCATTGACTTGCGCCAGCACGCTGGCCGCGCTTTCGCCGGTGGGGCCGCGCACCAGCGCTTCGTGCGCATAGATGCTGCGCGTGGCGAGGTCGACGATGGGCTGATAGGCATACTCGAAGGCGAACGGCAGCGGCGCGCTGTCGTGGCAACCGGCACAGGCACCATGTGGAAAGCAGGTGCTGTCAGGATGAATCGCGATATCGGGAGGTGTCATGATGGTAGTGTAGGAGGGCGGGTTGGCAGACTCCGTCTGCTGGCTCACATTGCGGCGGCATAGATGGCGCGCGCATCGCCGCGCGTGACGGGCCGGGGATTGTTGCCCAGCAAGCGCGTCTGCAGCATGGCTTCATCGGCCAGCCGGTCCAGGTCGCTGGCGGCGATACCTACCTCGCGCAGGGTGCGCGCAATGCCGGTGGCGCGGGCCAGTTCCTGCATGGCGTCGATCAGGGCCACGGCCCGGGCTTCCTCGCTGCCCGTGATACCGGGCTGCAAGACGGCCGCCAGCTGTGCGTACAGGGGCGCAGCGTGGGACAGATTAAAGCGCAGCACGTGCGGCAGCACCAGCGCATTCGACAAGCCGTGTGGCACGTGGAACAGTCCACCGATGGGATAGGCGAGCGCATGCACGGCGGCCACGGGGGCATTCGCAAACGCCCGGCCGGCCAGCATGGCGCCCAGCAGCATGGATTGGCGCGCCGGCAAATTGCTGCCATCGCGGCAGGCGGTGACCAGGTTGCTGGAGAGCAGTGACAACGCCTGGGTGGCCAGCATGTCGGACAGGGGATTTTTCAGCAGGCGGCTGGTGTACGCTTCGATCGCATGCACCATGGCGTCGATGCCGGTGGCGGCCGTCACGGCGGGTGGCAAGCCCAGGGTCAGGCTGGCGTCGAGGATGGCCAGGTCCGCATACAGTTGCGGCGCGACCACGCCCATTTTGCTGGTGGCGCCCGTGGTGACGATGGCGATGTGCGTCACTTCCGAGCCCGTGCCCGCCGTGGTCGGCAATTGCACCAGGGGTAGGCGCTGGCCATGGACATTGCCGATGCCATACAGTTGGGCCAGTTCCTGGTGGCCCGGTGCCAGTACGGCGATCAGCTTGGCCACGTCCAGCGAGCTGCCACCACCGAGGCCGATAATCAGTTCCACGTGAAACATCTGTGCCTGGGCCACGCCGGCCATGATGATGGCTTCGGGCGGATCGGCTTGCACGTCGGAAAAGACATGAACCTCGATGCCCGCCGCCTGCATGCTGTGCAGGGGGGCATCGGCCAGGCCTGTGCGCAAAAAGCCTGCGTCGGTGACGAGCAGGGCGCGGCGCACGGTGGGGAAGTGACGGGCGATGTACGCACCCAGCTGGGCGGCGGCACCCGCTTCAACGATCAGATGCGGCACGGTGCGGAACTGGAAGGCGGACATGCAGACTCCTGACAGTGAGGACAGAAGCCAAGCTTACTCCGCTTTCCCGCCCCGCGCCTGTTTCACGTGGAACAGGAGGTGCAGACCACCTCGATATCGCACAGGATGAAGAAGATGCCGATCAGAATGTACCGCAGGACGGGAAAATAATGCTCGAGGAACATGGGGATTCCTCTCAGTGGCTGGACGACAGTTTCATCAACACGATGCCGCACACGATGAGAATGGCGGCGCCCACACGCATGGCATTGAGCTGCTCGCCCAGAAAGACGACGCCGACGATGAAGGCGCCAACGGCACCGATGCCGGTCCAGATCGTGTACGCCGTGCCGAGTGGCAGGGTACGCATGGCAAGCGACAGCAAGCCGAAGCTGGCGATCATCATGGCGATGGTCATCACGGAGGGAGTGAGTTTGCTGAAACCCTCGGAGAGTTTCATCGAGTATGCCCACACGACTTCCAACATGCCGGCAATCAGTAAAAGTATCCAGGCCATGGCGGCTCCTTATACAGAGCGGGCCGTCCCGGTGTGTGCCCATGATGGGGGAGGCCGTCCTCCTGGATGATCGTCACTATGGCCACTGGCGTGACCACGATGATGCAGACGACGCGACAATTGTAGCAAACATTTCACGCGACCGCAGCCCTCCTCCTGGCCCCGCTGCGTGTTCCACGTGGAACAGAAATCACCGCTTGCTTGCCCATGCTGAGTAAAAATTAAGCAAAAATTGGCCGGTGGAAGGTTGCGTTCGCAAAAAGACTCTATAATCGGAGCTCTCTTCCCGCATTTTTACTTGCACTGTTACCTATTTATCATGTTATTTCCTACAGAATTCGACGTCATCGTTGTCGGTGGTGGTCACGCCGGTACCGAGGCGGCCCTCGCTTCCGCCCGTATGGGGCAGAAGACGCTATTGCTCACGCATAATATTGAGACACTGGGCCAGATGTCGTGCAACCCTTCCATCGGCGGTATCGGCAAGGGTCACCTGGTCAAGGAAGTCGATGCCATGGGCGGCGCGATGGCGATTGCCACCGACGAGTCCGGCATCCAGTTCCGCATCCTGAACTCCTCGAAAGGCCCGGCAGTGCGCGCCACGCGCGCCCAGGCCGACCGCATTCTCTATAAAGCCGCCATCCGCACGCGCCTGGAAAACCAGACCAACCTGTGGCTGTTCCAGCAAGCCGTCGACGATCTGATCGTCGAGGGCGACCGGGTCGTTGGCGCCGTGACGCAGATCGGCCTGAAGTTTCTCGCGCGCGCCGTGGTCTTGACGGCTGGCACTTTCCTCGACGGCAAGATCCATGTGGGCTTGAATAACTACTCGGCCGGCCGCGCCGGCGACCCGCCCGCCATCTCGCTGTCCGCGCGTCTAAAAGAATTGAAACTGCCGCAGGGGCGCTTGAAGACGGGCACGCCGCCGCGCATCGATGGCCGCACGATCGACTTTTCCGTGATGCAGGAACAGCCGGGCGACCTCGATCCCGTGCCCGTGTTTTCCGTGATGGGCAACACGGCCATGCACCCGCGCCAGGTGCCGTGCTGGATCACGCACACGAATAGCCAGACGCACGACATCATCCGCGCCGGCCTCGACCGCAGCCCCATGTACACGGGCGTCATCGAGGGCGTGGGCCCCCGTTACTGTCCCTCGATCGAAGACAAGATCCACCGGTTCTCGGGCAAGGAATCGCACCAGATCTTCCTCGAGCCGGAAGGCTTGACGACGCATGAGTTCTATCCGAACGGCATCTCCACCAGCCTGCCATTCGACGTGCAGATCGCCCTGGTGCAGTCGATGAAGGGCATGGAAAACGCGCACATCCTGCGCCCCGGCTACGCCATCGAATACGATTATTTCGACCCGCGCGGCTTGAAGGCCTCGCTGGAAACGAAGGCTGTCGCGGGCCTGTTCTTCGCCGGCCAGATCAACGGCACCACCGGCTACGAGGAAGCGGCCGCGCAAGGCATGCTGGCGGGCCTGAATGCGGCCTTGCTGACGCAGGACAAGGACGCCTGGGTACCGGGCCGCTCCGAGGCCTATCTGGGCGTGCTGATCGACGACCTGATTACCCAAGGCGTGCAGGAACCATACCGCATGTTTACCAGCCGCGCCGAGTACCGCTTGAGCCTGCGCGAAGACAATGCCGACATGCGTCTGACGGAAATCGGCCGCGCGCTGGGCTGCGTGGGCGACGCCCAGTGGCAGACGTTTGAAACGAAGCGCGAAGCGGTGGCGCGCGAGCTCGAGCGCCTGCGTTCCACGTGGGTCAATCCGCGCATCCTGGCGGCCGCCGAATCGGAACGCATCGTCGGCCAGGCCATCGAACGCGAGTATTCGCTGGCGGA
Source organism: Janthinobacterium sp. JF4 (assembly GCF_059617925.1). Lineage (NCBI taxonomy): Bacteria > Pseudomonadati > Pseudomonadota > Betaproteobacteria > Burkholderiales > Oxalobacteraceae > Janthinobacterium > Janthinobacterium sp. JF4. Next base: position 30,622 of record NZ_JCAQAV010000028.1, read on the forward strand.
CTTGCTGCGCCGTCCGAACGTGGCCTACGACACCCTGATGAGCATGACGGGCATGGAAGGGCAGGCCCTGGCCGGCCCCGGCGTGGAAGATGCGGCCGTGCGCGAGCAGGTGGAAATCCAGCTCAAATATGCGGGCTACATCGAGCGCCAGAGCAAGGAAATCGAGCGCCACGAACACTATGAAAACCTGGCTTTGCCAGAGGGTTTCAATTACCTCGATATCGGCGCGCTGTCGGTCGAAGTGCGGCAAAAACTCGACAAGCAGCGCCCGGAAACCCTGGGCCAGGCCTCGCGCATTTCCGGCGTGACGCCGGCGGCGATTTCGCTGCTGCTCGTGCATCTGAAAAAGCGCGGCTTTGGCGCCGTGCAGACCACTACTTTAAAGGACGAGGTTGTTGAATGAAGCAGTTTGACCGGGCCGCATTGGCCCCCATTTTGAATGAAGGCATCGCCGCGCTGGGGCTCGACCTGAGCGCGGATCAGACGGAAAAACTGCTCGATTACCTGGCCATGCTGGCCAAATGGAACAGCGTGTACAACCTGACGTCGGTGCGCGATCCCCTGCAGATGCTGACCCTGCACGTGCTCGATTCGCTGGCCGCCGTGCCGGCCTTCGCGCATGCCAAAAACGTGCTCGACGTGGGCGCCGGCGGCGGCTTGCCGGGCATGGTATTGGCCATCGCGCGGCCCGATGTGAAGGTCTCAATGATCGATACCGTGCATAAAAAGACGGCATTCCTGACGCAAGTGAAGGCCGAACTGGGCCTGGCCAACGTCACCGTGTACACGAAGCGGGTGGAACAGCTGGAAGTGCCGCAAAAATTCGACGTGATCACCTCGCGCGCCTTCGCCGACCTGTCCGACTTCGTCAACTGGTCGAACCACGTGCTGGCAGAGGGCGGGCAATTCATCGCCTTGAAAGGGGTGGCGCCGCCAGACGAGAGAGAGAGACTGCCGGCAGACTGGAAAGTGACGGAATTGCGATCTATCCAGGTGCCAGGGCTAGATGCGGAGCGTCATCTGGTCTTTATAGCAAGAATTTAAAAGCTGCAGAATTAAATGGTATAAATCATATAAACAGTTTATACGGTATAAATCATATAAACGATTTATATCGTATAAATGAAATAAATAGTATAAATCGTTTCGGCCGGATGCCGGGGCGCACGATGAAGTTTGCATCTCTTTACAACTAGAAGATACATGGCCAAAATTTTTTGTGTAGCAAATCAAAAGGGTGGTGTTGGTAAAACCACAACAAGCGTCAACCTCTCCGCCGGTCTGGCCAAGTTGAACCAGCGCGTGCTGCTGGTCGACCTCGACCCGCAGGGCAACGCGACCATGGGGGCCGGCATCAACAAGGCCGGCCTGAAGGCGTCGACCTATGAAGTCATGCTGGGCGAGTCCGATGTCAAGACGGCACGCCAGCGTTCGGAAGCGGGGCGCTTCGATGTCTTGCCGTCGAACCGCGAGCTGGCCGGCGCCGAAGTGGAGATGGTCGAACTCGACAACCGCGAACGCCGCCTGAAAGATGCGCTGGCCGAAGTGGACGGCGAATACGACTTCATCCTCGTAGATTGCCCACCGGCACTATCGATGCTGACCCTGAACGGCCTGTGCGCCGCGCATGGGGTGATCATCCCGATGCAGTGCGAGTATTACGCCCTGGAAGGATTGTCCGACCTGGTCAACACCATCAAGAAGGTGCACGCGAACCTGAACCCGGATCTGAAGATCATTGGCCTGTTGCGCGTGATGTTCGATCCGCGCATGACATTATCGCAACAAGTGTCGGCCCAGCTGGAACAGCACTTCGGCGACAAGGTGTTCAACACCATCATCCCGCGCAATGTGCGTCTGGCCGAAGCGCCATCGTACGGCTTGCCCGGCGTCACCTTCGATCCCAGCTCGAAAGGCGCCCAGGCATACATCGCCTTCGGCGCCGAGATGGTCGAACGCATCAAACATATGTAAACAAGGGGCGAGCGTCTGCACAATATGATGTAAGCGCTTACTCTGAAAACACGATTAGGACAGCATGGCTACGAAAAAATTAAAAGGACTGGGTCGCGGACTCGACGCCCTGTTGGGCGGCGGCGGCGACTTCGCCAGTCCGGACACGCATCAACCGTCGAACTTGCCCGTGTCGCAAATGCAAGCCGGCAAATACCAGCCGCGCACGCGCATGGACGAGGGCGCCCTGAATGAACTGGCCGCCTCGATCAAGGCGCAGGGGCTGATGCAGCCGATTCTGGTGCGCCCGATTGGCCAGGACACCTTGAGCGGACTTATCAAATATGAAATCATTGCCGGCGAACGCCGTTTCCGCGCCTCGCAACTGGCCGGCCTGACGGAAGTGCCGGTGCTGGTGCGCGACGTGGACGACCTGGCCGCGGCCGCCATGGCGCTGATCGAGAACATCCAGCGCGAAGACTTGAATCCTCTGGAGGAAGCGCAAGGCATACACCGTCTGATCGCCGACTTCAGTTTTACGCATGAGCAAGCGGCCACTGCGCTGGGACGCTCGCGTAGCGCCGTGTCGAACCTGTTGCGCCTGATGAATCTGGCCGCTCCCGTGCAGACCATGCTGATGGCCGGCGATATCGACATGGGCCATGCGCGCGCCTTGCTGGCCGTCGATGCGGCCAGCCAGATCACCCTGGCGAATCAGGTCGTGGCCAAACGCCTGTCCGTGCGCGAAACGGAAAAGCTCGTCACCCGCACGGTCGAGGAAGCGGCCAACCCGGTCGAATCGCGGCAGAAGGAAAAGTCCGGCGACATTGCGCGCCTGGAAGAAGAGCTGTCCGATGCGCTGGCCACGCCCGTGGTGTTCAAGATGGGCAACAAAGGCCGTGGCCAATTGGTGATCGATTTTGCCGATCTTGACGTACTCGATGGTTTGTTGACCCGCTTGCGTGGTTAAATAGCAAGCTGCCAAGGCCGGGACCATGCGGGTGTGGACGATCCGGCCATGCGTTCCAGATGCACCACGTGATTCCTTGATAACACGGCTGGAAGCGGCCAGACAAGCGCCTTTGCCATATAGTGGTGCAAATGGCGGCGAATAGTCGGTAAAGCGTCAGTTTCACGCAGCAATTGCCCTGCTGCGGTGCAGCAACGTTTGACTCTATAGATCAAAGCCAACTATAATCCCGTGTCTTTGCGTGTGTAGATTTTTTTGGGAACTTGGCAATTGAGTGATTCACAACAAAGTATTGCCAAGCCAGTCTACAAAGTAGTTGCCTTGCAGCTAGCAATCGTGATCAGCTTTGCCACGGCCACCCTGTTTTTCGGTGGTAGTGTCAGAGGCTGGTCCGCCGCATGCGGCGGTGCGATCGCCGTCGCCGGCAGTCTGGCGTATGCCTTGCTGGTCGTTCGCGCTACTAGCGACGCCAAAAAGGCTTTTCGCGCGCACTTGCGTGCGGAAATGGTGAAAATATTTATTACAGCGGTGCTGTTTATATTGGCACTGGTGTTGTTTCAGTCGGCCGCCTGGTTATGGCTGATCTTGGGTTTCGCGGTGGCAACCTTAGCATACTGGTTTTCATTGCTCGCTGTTTAATCATTGGTTTTAGGGCCTGTTGTGCTCTGAAACGACAAATCTAAATTCATTATGACCACAGAACACGCTATTGAAGCGGGCCATGCTGCCCCGGCCAACGCCACAGAATACATCAGCCACCATTTGGCCCACTTGAAAAGCGCCGATGGCGCCTTCAACCTGGACACATTCTGGGTGTCTGCCATCATGGGCTTTGTTTTCCTTGCCGTTTTCTACATGGCTTCGCGCCGCGCGACGGCCGGTGTTCCTGGCAAACTGCAAAACTTCGTCGAAATGATCATGGAAATGGTCAATGAGACTATTAATGGGGCCTTCCACGCAAAAAGCAAGATCATTGCGCCACTGGCGATCACGATTTTCGTGTGGGTCTGGTTGTTGAACGCAATGGACTTCCTGCCGGTTGACCTGCTGCCGAAAGTGTTGAGCTGGTTTGGCGTGCACAAGCTGCGCGTGGTGCCGACCGCCGACGTGAACCATACTTTTGCGATGTCGTTCTCGGTAGTTCTGTGCATTATCGCGTTTTCCGTCAAGGCCAAGGGCCTGGGCGGCTGGATCAAGGAATTGTTTACCGCGCCTTTCCATGCAAGTGGCATCATCGGCACGATCTTGTTGGCACCAGTTAATTTCTTGCTGCAAATGGTTGAGTTGGTTGCAAAACTGATCTCCCTGTCGCTGCGACTGTTCGGCAATATGTATGCCGGCGAGCTGATTTTCATCTTGATCGCGTTGTTGCCTTGGTGGGCACAGTGGGCGTTGGGTGGTCCATGGGCAATTTTCCATATCTTGATTGTAACTTTGCAAGCTTTTGTGTTTATGGCGTTGACGGTTGTGTATCTGAGCCTTGCGGTTGAGAAACATTAATCAGCAACTTTATATTTTGTTTTTTTTAGTATCTTTCGTTTTTAAATTTAGGAGAATTTTATGCAAGCTCTGATCGCACAAGTACAAAGCATGACCGTTCTGGCAGCAGCAATCATCATCGGCCTGGCCGCAATCGGCACCGCTCTGGGCTTCGCTATTCTGGGTGGCAAATTCCTGGAAGCTTCGGCACGTCAACCAGAACTGATGCCACAACTGCAAACCAAACTGTTCGTTATCGCTGGTCTGCTGGATGCTATCTCGATGATCGGCGTTGGTATCGCTCTGCTGTACACGTTCGCTAACCCGTTCCTGTCGGCTCTGACCGCTGTTGCTCAGTAATTCGCTCCAACCCTAGGAGAAACTTTTAGTTAGGAGCAAAGGTATGGACATCAATATGTCGCTCATCGGCCAGATGATCACCTTCGCGGTGTTGGTCTGGTTCTCGATGAAGTTCGTATTTCCAGCGCTGAACACAGCGCTGGATGAGCGTGCCAAACGAATCGCGGATGGATTGGCTGCGGCCGATCAAGGTCAGGCTTCGATGGCTGTCGCTGAAAAGCGTGCGCAAGAGGCATTGAACAGTGCACGTGAAGAAGCGTCGCAACGCGTTGCGGACGCTGAAAAGCGCGCGCAGCTGGTTGCTGAAGAGATCAAGCAAAATGCACAAGCTGAAGCTGCGCGTATCATTGCGCAAGCCCAGTCGGACGCCGAACAGCAACTGTCGAAAGCACGCGAACAATTGCGCGCTCAGGTGGCTGACCTGGCTGTCAAGGGTGCCGAGCAGATCTTGAAGCGTGAAGTCAACGCTACGGCTCACGCCGAAATGTTGCAGCGTCTTGCTGTCGAGCTGTAATCATGGCAGAACTCGCAACCGTCGCCCGTCCCTACGCGGAAGCTTTGTTCCGCGTAGCCCAAGCTGGTAAGGAGTCAAGCAACCTCGCGGCGTGGTCCGAGCTGGTGTCCGAACTGGCACAGATCGGTAGCCACCCCGAGGTACAGGCGTACGCGCGCAATCCGAAAGTTTCGGAAAGCGACGTCGCCGCCACCATCCTGTCGTTGTTGAAATCGCCGCTCAATGAGGAAGTGAAAAACTTCGTCACGTTGTTGATCGAAAATGGCCGCATCAGCCTGCTGCCGGAAATCGGCGCGCAATTCCATACCTTGAAAAACGGTCTGGAAGGTGCGGCTGACGCCGAGATCACGAGCGCTTTCGATCTGAGCGAAGGCCAAACGGCCGAGCTGGTCGCAACGCTGGAAAAGAAATTCAGTCGTAAGCTCAACCCTGCCGTCACAGTGGATCCATCGCTGCTCGGCGGCGTGCGCGTGGTCGTTGGCGACCAAGTGCTCGATACCTCGGTGCGCGCCAAGCTGCAGCAACTGCACGCTGCACTGGTGTCGTAAGACACGCGCTTCGGCAGGCCAGCTAAGACAGACCCTTACCCCTCGCGCAAGCTGAGAGAAACACTTTTAGGAGTTAGTATGCAACTCAACCCATCTGAAATCAGCGAGTTGATCAAGAGCCGGATCCAAGGTCTTGACGGCGGCGCTGAAGTGCGTAATCAAGGCACGGTTATTTCCGTCGCCGACGGTATCTGCCGCATCCACGGTTTGTCGGACGTGATGCAAGGCGAGATGCTGGAATTCCCAGGTAACACGTTTGGCCTGGCAATGAATCTGGAACGCGACTCCGTCGGTTCCGTGATTCTGGGTGCCTACGAGCACATCTCCGAAGGCGACACGGTGAAATGCACCGGCCGCATTCTGGAAGTGCCAGTCGGTCCTGAGCTGCTCGGCCGCGTGGTCAACGCGCTGGGTCAGCCGATCGACGGCAAAGGCGCCATCGAAACCAAACTGACGGCCGCGATTGAAAAAATCGCTCCGGGCGTGATCGCCCGTGAGTCCGTTTCGCAACCAATGCAAACCGGCCTGAAGTCGATCGATGCGATGGTTCCAGTTGGCCGCGGCCAGCGCGAACTGATCATCGGCGACCGTCAAACCGGCAAGTCGGCTGTGGCGATTGATGCGATCATCAATCAAAAAGGCCAGGGCATGAAATGTATCTACGTCGCGATTGGCCAAAAAGCCTCGTCGATCAAGAACATCGTGCGCTCGCTGGAACAGCACGGCGCGATGGAATACACCATCGTTGTCGCCGCTTCCGCTTCGGAATCGGCCGCCATGCAATACATTTCGCCGTACTCCGGTTGCGCCATGGGCGAATACTTCCGTGACCGCGGTGAAGATGCACTGATCGTCTACGACGATCTGTCCAAACAAGCTGTTGCATACCGTCAAATCTCGCTGCTGCTGCGCCGTCCACCAGGTCGCGAAGCGTACCCAGGCGACGTGTTCTACCTGCACAGCCGCCTGCTGGAACGCGCAGCACGCGTGAACGCCGACTACGTCGAGAAGTTCACCGACGGCGCCGTCAAAGGCAAGACCGGTTCCCTGACGGCACTGCCGATCATTGAAACGCAAGCTGGCGACGTGTCCGCATTCGTTCCAACCAACGTGATTTCGATTACCGACGGTCAGATCTTCCTGGAAACCTCGCTGTTCAACGCCGGTATCCGTCCTGCCATTAACGCCGGTATTTCCGTATCGCGCGTCGGTGGCGCCGCCCAGACCAAGGTCATCAAAAACCTGTCCGGCGGTATCCGTACCGACTTGGCGCAGTACCGTGAACTGGCTGCGTTTGCGCAGTTCGCGTCCGACCTGGATGAATCGACCCGCAAGCAGCTGGACCGTGGTGCCCGCGTGACGGAATTGCTCAAGCAAGCCCAGTACTCGCCACTGTCGATCTCGCTGATGGCCGTATCGCTGTTCTCGGTGAACAAAGGCTTCATGGACGACGTGCCAGTCAAGCAAGTGCTGTCGTTCGAAGCTGGTGTCCACGCTTACATGAAGACCAAGCAAGCTGCTCTGCTGGCCAAGATCGAAGAAACCAAGCAACTCGACAAAGACAGCGAAGCAACTCTGTCGGCGGCCATTGCTGATTTCAAGAAATCCGGCGCATATTAAGCGGCCAGGCGGCGCCCGCCTCGAGTGAGGCGCCGCCCTACGCGCAGAAGGAGTAAGGACTCATGGCATCAAGCAAAGAGATACGAGGCAAGATCAAGAGCGTAGAGAATACGAAGAAGATCACCAAGGCGATGGAAATGGTCGCCGCGTCCAAAATGCGCAAGGCGCAAGACCGGATGCGGGCCGCCCGTCCCTACAGTGACAAGATTCGGAATATCGCCGCCAATCTGGCGACCGCCAATCCGGAATACACGCACCCGTTCCTGGCAGTTGCCCAGGGTACGCAAGCGAAGGCAGTGGGTTTCATCGTTGTCACGACCGACAAGGGTCTGTGCGGCGGCATGAACACCAACATCCTGCGCCAGGTGACGTCGAAGTCGCGCGAGCTGGAAGCAGCTGGCAACCGGATTGAAGCAGTTGCCATCGGTAACAAGGGTTTGGGTTTTTTGAATCGCATCGGCGTCAAGATCATTGCGCACGCCATTCAAACCGGTGATACGCCCCACCTGGACAAACTGATCGGACCTGTCAAGGTCATGCTCGAAGAGTTCCAGGCAGGCAAGATCGATGCAGTGTACCTGTGCTACACCAAATTCATCAACACGATGAAGCAGGAACCAGTCGTGGAGCAATTGCTGCCCCTGACGGCCGACAAGATGGTCGCCGACAAGAGCGCCCACACGTGGGATTACATCTACGAGCCGGATGCGCAAAGCGTGATCGACGAATTGCTGGAGCGCTATGTAGAAGCGCTGGTGTACCAGGCAGTCGCGGAGAATCTGGCGTCCGAGCAATCGGCACGGATGGTCGCGATGAAAGCTGCAAGCGACAACGCGGGTAGTGTGATCGGCGAATTGAAGCTGATCTACAACAAGACCCGCCAAGCTGCGATTACCAAAGAACTCTCCGAAATCGTCGCCGGTGCGGCTGCGGTTTAAACGAATTTAACTATATTGAAGGAACGAACATGGCTGATGGCAAAATCGTTCAGTGTATCGGCGCTGTGGTGGACGTTGAGTTTCCCCGCAACGCGATGCCTAAGGTATTTGATGCCTTGAAGATGGCAGGCTCGGAACTGACCCTGGAAGTACAACAGCAGTTGGGCGACGGCATTGTCCGTACCATTGCACTCGGCTCGTCCGATGGCTTGCGTCGCGGCATGATGATCCAGAACACCGGCAAACCTATCATGGTGCCAGTCGGTAAAGCAACCCTGGGTCGCATCATGGACGTGCTGGGTAACCCGATCGACGAATGCGGCCCAGTGTCGCACGAGCAAGTCGCGTCGATCCACCGCACCGCTCCTGCATACGACGAACTGTCGCCATCGCAAGAACTGCTGGAAACCGGCATCAAGGTGATCGACCTGGTTTGCCCGTTTGCAAAAGGCGGTAAAGTTGGTCTGTTCGGCGGCGCTGGCGTAGGCAAGACCGTCAACATGATGGAATTGATTAACAACATCGCCAAGGCGCACAGCGGCGTGTCCGTGTTCGCCGGTGTGGGTGAGCGTACGCGTGAAGGTAACGACTTCTACCACGAGATGGCTGACGCGAAAGTGGTCGATCTGGAAAACCCAGAGAACTCCAAAGTCGCGATGGTCTACGGTCAGATGAATGAACCGCCAGGTAACCGTCTGCGCGTCGCGCTGACTGGCCTGACGATCGCTGAATCGTTCCGTGATGAAGGCAAAGACGTTCTGTTCTTCGTCGACAACATCTACCGCTTCACGCTGGCTGGTACCGAAGTCTCGGCACTGCTGGGCCGTATGCCGTCGGCTGTGGGTTACCAACCGACCCTGGCTGAAGAAATGGGCCGTCTGCAAGAGCGTATCACGTCGACCAAGACCGGTTCGATCACCTCGATCCAGGCCGTCTACGTTCCAGCCGATGATTACACCGATCCGTCGCCTGCTACCACGTTTGCTCACTTGGATTCGACCGTTGCGCTGTCGCGTGACATCGCTTCCCTGGGTATCTACCCAGCCGTGGACCCACTCGATTCGACCTCGCGTCAGCTCGATCCGTTGATCGTTGGTCAAGAGCACTATGACACCGCGCGTGCCGTGCAAACGACCCTGCAACGCTACAAGGAATTGCGCGACATTATCGCGATTCTGGGTATGGACGAGCTGGCACCGGAAGACAAACTGCTGGTCGCCCGTGCACGCAAGATGCAGCGTTTCCTGTCGCAGCCTTTCCACGTCGCTGAAGTCTTTACCGGCGCGCCTGGTAAATACGTTTCGCTCAAAGACACGATCAAGGGCTTCAAAATGATCGCTTCGGGCGAACTCGATCACCTGCCGGAACAAGCGTTCTACATGGTCGGCACGATCGAAGAAGCAATCGAAAAAGCCAAGAAACTTAACTAAGTTAAGTCTGGGCCTAACCCCGCCCCTTACAAGGCGGGGTTCTTCAACCCGATAGGACACACATGGCACACACAATTCACGTTGACGTGGTTTCCGCTGAAGAACTGATTTTTTCAGGCGAAGCAGAATTCGTCGCGTTGCCGGGTGAACAGGGCGAGCTGGGTATCTACCCACGCCACACGCCTTTGATTACCCGCATCCGTCCGGGCGCGGTCCGCATCAAGGTAGTCGGCCAGGCTGAAGAAGAGTTCGTCTTCGTTGCCGGCGGCCTGCTGGAAGTGCAACCGGATACCGTGACCGTCCTGGCCGATACCGCGATCCGCGGTCACGACCTCGACGAAGCGAAAGCGCTGGAAGCGAAGAAGTTGGCGGAAGAAAATATCCACAACAAGGATTCGGGCATCGACTACGCGCAAGCGCAAGCCGAGCTGGCCAGCGCGATTGCGCAGCTGGCAGCGATCCAGAAGCTGCGCAAGCATTAATTCGCTTGCAAGCAGCAACAAGAAAGGCAGCCTGCGGGCTGCCTTTTTTTTCAGCAAAACTCACTTCAGCAAAAACTAGCGGCGCTTGTCTTTTCCCCTTTCCAGCCCCGCCTTCAAGATCGTCTTCCACTTGGCGCGCGCGGCTATGCGCTCGAGCGGCGTCTCGTCGATGCGGCGGGCGTCGCGCAGCAGCTTGTGATAATTGCGCAGGCGGTCCGCATCGATGGCGCCGCGCACGGCGCAACCGGGTTCGCTGGCATGCTGGCAATCGCGGAACTGGCACGTCGCCGCCAGCGCCGCGATATCGTCAAACGTGGCGGCCAGGGTGTCCGCATCGGCGTCGGCGCGCCAGCTGCGCAAGCCCGGCGTATCGATGATGCAGGCGCCGCTGGCGCACAGGTGCAGCGAGCGCGCTGTCGTCGTATGCCGGCCGCGTCCATCGCCATGGCGCACGCCATTGGTCGCCTGCTCCACCGTGCACAGGGTATTGGTCAGGCTGGACTTGCCGGCGCCCGATGAACCGAGCAGCACCAGGGTCTGGCCGGCACCCAGCCAGGGTGCCAGGATGGCCACGTCATACGCGTGGCGCGTATCGACGGCAAACAGCGGCACGTGGGGCGGCAGGCGCTGTTTCAGCTGCGCCAGTTTGCCGGCCACGTCGTCGGCCACGTCCGCCTTGCTCAGCACCACCAGGGGCATCACTTGCGCCGCCAGCACGATGGCCAGATAGCGCTCCAGGCGGCGCGGGTTGAAGTCCCCGTCCAGTCCCATCACCAGCAGGGCCGTATCGACATTGCTGGCGAGTACCTGGCGCCGGCCGTCATTGCCGCGCCGGGCGATCTGCGTGACTGGGGATAAGCGCTCTCTTATCCACAGCGTGCCGTGAGCATCGGGTTCGGCGGCGACCCAGTCGCCCACAGCAAGGATGGTGTCCTGCGCCTGCAGCTGGTTCAGCAGGCGCGGCAGGATCTGCGCCGGGTGTTCCAGGCTGCCGTCGTGCACGCCGATGCTGTCACGGTGCACGGCGCTCACGCGTAGCAGCTGGGTGGCGGGAGAAGAGATGTCAAGTTGAATGGCTGCGCTGGCGATGGCCTGCTGCAGCCCGATAAGGCGTAGTTGCGCAAAATCGAATGCGATCATGGTAGCGTGATTCCAAATTCTGTCGTCCGCGTGCGGACGTGAAGCCTGCGCGTGCAGGCACCGCCAGTCGCGATGACTGGCACGAAAGAAGGGGAACGTCGGCTACGCGATCACGCGTATGGGGAAGTGCGGGCTAAGGGGCTTAGCGGGAAAAACAGTGATCAGGCAGCCGACAGCACGGCAGTATCCGAATGGCGCATGTTGTCTACTCCTGAGGTGTGAGGGAAAACGCCAGTGTGCCAGCGGTACGCGCCGCCGTCAATGGACGGTGTGGCTCAGCTGCACATGCCGTAAGCCTGGCGCTCGGGGAAATAGCGGTACGTAAACGTGCGTACCGGGTAGCGCTTGCCGGCGACGAGCATGTCGGGCATGGATAAATCAAAGCGCTGCGGCAGCTGGCGCGGCAGCTGCAGGCGCAAGCGCCACTGGGTTTCGGCGCTAGAGCCGACGGCGGCAAACATGATGGGCAGCTGCTCGATGACGTCGACGATTTCCGCTTTCTGGTTCATGCCGCGCTGGTAAATGGTCAGCACCTTCGCTTCGGCGAAGGGCGGCTTTTTCGGTTCTTCCAGCAGGAAGGACAGGCGCGTAAAACTGGCTTGCGTGCCGATGGGAAGAGTAAAAATCAGCGCCAGCTCGGTGCCGCCTTCCTTCAGCGTGACGGGCGGCGTGGCGTAGATGCTGATACCGCGCGGCAGTTCGAAACGCGAGCCCTCCGTCCACGTCTTGCACTCGGGCGTGGTGGCCTGGTACAGGCTGGGCGCCGTGTAGTCATCGCAGGCGGAAACCAGCAGCAGCAGGGGCAAGGCAAGGAGGGCGGAACGGCGCATGGGAGTCACGGTTGGAGGATCAGCCGACAGTGTAAGCGATCGCCACGCGATCCACCAGCGAGCTTACGCCGGCGGCGCGCGCCGCACGGATTGCAGCTGGCAGTGCGCCGCCTGCAGCGCATCCTTGATGGCGTCGAGCGCCAGTTGCGGCCGGGCCGCGCCGCACATGAAGATGTCGACGGCGGCAAAGCCGGCTTCGGGCCAGGTATGCAGCGAGATGTGCGACTCGGCCAGCAGCAGCACGCCCGTGACGCCCTGGCCCGGGCCAAAGCTGTGGAAATGGCCGTGCAGCACCTGCGCGCCAGCCGTGATGGCAGCATCGCGCAGCAGGCGCTCGAGCGCGGCGCAATCGCGCAGGCGTTCCGGCGCGATGCCCGACAGGTCGGCCAGCAGATGGGTGCCCAGGGGCAGATGCGCAGTGGTCGCCATGCCTATTTGTGGCTGCCGCCGCTGGAGCCGCCGCCATAGCTGCCGCCGCCGCTGCCCGTGCGCGAACTCCAGCTGCTGCCGCTGCTGCTGCCGGCCACCTTGAACATGCGCACCCAATTGGCGGCCGTGACGGAAAACGTCACCATCAAGGCATAGATCACATATTTGCTCATGGGGGATTCTTTGCATTCTTGTCGAGAAAAACGGCGGGCAGGAACAGCGCCAGGCAGCCCAGCAGGCTCCACATCAAGGTGCTGGAAAACGAGACAAACATGGGGATCGCATTCAAGACCAGCACGATGACGATGAAGACCTTGGCGATGCCGCGGTGGCTGAGCTGGATATTCTGTACCTTGGCGCCGCCATGGAAGGCGGCGCCGAACCAGGCGGCCATCTGGTCATAGGCGACGGGCACGGAGCGCGACCAGGTCATTTCCTCACCGGTGACTTCCGCCGCCAGCTTGGTCTGTCCCTGCTCGAATTCATAGACGCGCGTGCTGTCGCCGACGGCCACCTTCCAGTTGAAGGCGCCCGCCGCGTACACCACCTGCGAGCCGTAGTCATACAGTTTGCGATACGTGGCGCCATCGAGCGTGCAGGTATCGGCGTCCAATGACGCCCAGTTGGGCCAGTTCGGCAGCACGTTCGAGCGCGACCAGCCATCGTCCGTCTCCACCAGCCAGAAGAAGCCGGCGCGCGCGTTGTACAGCAGGTATTCGTTCCACTCGCTGCCTTCATCGTCGGCGCGGCGCATCATGCCGATCACCGTGAAGTCGGCATTGCTGATCTTCGCGCTGGCGCCCAGCTCCAAGGTGATGTCGGCGTTGTCGTGCACCTGCTTGCCGATGGCCAGCACCTGCGCTTCCGGGCCGCTCGCATCGAGCTGCGCGTGGCAGGCGGGACACACCAGCTGCGCCGCCGCGCCGGGCACATACCCGATGCCGCTGCCGCAGGAGGGGCAGTCGAGCGCGTCGAGCTTGCCGCGGTACTTGCCGGCGCTTTTGGCGATGGCATCGTCGTCACGCAGCAGCTGGCACTGCAAGCCGTCCAGGGTGACGGCCACACCCTGGTAGACGACGGGCTGCGGGCCATCCGTGTAGTCGAGCGTGACAAAGCTGGCGTAGTTGCGCAAGTCCGCCACCTGGATGCGCCAGCCGGCGCCCACCTTGAACGGCAGTTCACCCTGGCCGGCGATGCATTCGGCGTTGCGGATCTCGGCCGCCGTGTACGGTTCGCCGCAGATCGTGTAGCGCTTGCCCGGCGCCAGCTCGCCAAAGACGGGCAGGGCGTCTTGCGTCTTGCGCTCGCGCGTCAGGGTGTACAGGCCGGACGAGTCTCCCAGCCAGGCCGTGCTGGCGTCGTCGAACAGCAGATACCACTCGTTCCACGTGCCGGCGCTGTAGCGCTGCTGGATGCGGCCGACGACGGTGAAGTGCACGCCGTCGTGCACGCCGGCCGTGCCGATCTGGATCGGCGAGTAGTCTTCCAGGACGGCCGACATCTTGCCTACGTCCCTGACGGAATCGGCGTCCTTGAGGATGGTGCTGTGACAGTACTCGCACACGGCGAGCACGGAAGCGTGCGAGCGGAAGCGGACTTCCGCGCCGCAGCTGGGACAGGAAACAGTTTGCATGCAGTCGCGCTTAGCCGATCAGTTTTTTCAGCAGTTCAGCCTTGGCGCCGTCGTAGTCGGCCGGCGAAATGAGGCCCTTGTCGAGCAGGCCCTTGAGCTTCTCCAGGCGTGCCTCGATCGGTTCCTCGGCAGACGCCGGTGGCGCCGCCGGCGCTGGTGCCGGAGCGGGCTGCTGCAAGGCGCCACCCATGCTTTGCGCCATCACCTGGCCGATCGACAGCCCGGCGCCGAGACCGGCGCCGATGCCGGCCATGCCGCCTTCATTCTGCGCCGCCAGGGGGATCGCGTTGGCCACCTGGAATTTCGTGTAGCCGCTCATCTTGTCGGCGCCCAGGCCACCCTTCATGCCGGCCGAGATGCGCTCGTCGAGCGCCGCCTGCAATTCCTCGGGCAGGCTGATGCTGGCCACGTTGAATTCATCGAGGCCCACGCCATAGCGGGCGAATGCCTGCGCCAGGCCATCCTTGACCTCTTGCGCCATCAGCGCCTGGTTGGCCGCCATGTCGAGGAAGGGCACGTTCGCGCCGCCCAGCGAGCTGGCCATGCTCGACATCAAGATGCCGCGCAACTGATCTTCCACCTCGTCGCGCGTATACACTTCGCGCGTGCCGCTGATCTCGGTGAAGAAGGTGCGGGCGTCGGCGATGCGGTACGAGTACATGCCAAAGGCGCGCACGCGGATCATGTCGAAATCCTTGTCGCGGATGGTGATCGGCTGCGGCGTGCCCCACTTGCGGCCTGTCTGCACGCGGGTGCTGAAGTAATACACGTCCGACTTGAAGGGCGAGTCGAACAGCTTGTCCCAGTTTTTCAGGTTGGTCAGCAACGGTAATGTTTGCGTCGTCAGCTTGTGCGTGCCGGGACCGAAGACGTCGGCGATCTTGCCTTCATTGACGAAGACGGCGACCTGCGATTCGCGCACGTTCAGGATGGCGCCGTTCTGGATTTCGAAGTCCTGCATGGGGAAGCGCCACGCCAGCACGCCTTCCGTCTCTTCGTTCCACTGCAGTACGTCGATAAACTGCTTCTTGATAAAGCTGCCGAGGCTCATGATGGTGTCCTTGAATGAGGTAAAACGTCAGGAAATGCAGGCGGCGTTGATGGCGCCGATCGACAGGGAAATGGCGGCCAGCAGGCCGCCGAAGGCGCTGTTGTTCGACTCGATCTGGTCTTTCGACATGCGCAGCAGGCGCGTGGTGACCACATAGGCGAGCAATTGCACCACCATGGCGCCGAAGGCCCAGGCGAAGAACTGCTGGTAGCCGGCCGTGTGCATCAGGGACGAGGCGATGGTGGCGGAAAAACCCAGCAGCGCGCCGCCCAGCGACAGGGCCGCGGCCTGGTTACCCTGGCGGATCAGCAGTACTTCGTTATACGGCGTGACGCGCGTGTAGATGACAAAAAATACAATCAGCAGCGCGGCGGCCAGTAAAAGGTGGATCAGATAGTTTAGGATGTCGGGCACGGCATTCCTCGCAATGAGCATTTGATAACGTCAACGCATATTAGAACAAAAAAAAGTCCAATGAACAAAAAGATTCTGATTTTGTCCGTCTTCGTGGTCGCCTCCTGCGGCCTCGCGTATGAGCTGATCGCCGGCGCCATGTCCAGCTACCTGCTCGGTGACTCCATCCTGCAGTTTTCCACCATCATCGGCTGCTACCTGTTCGCCATGGGTGTGGGCGCCCACTTTTCCAAGTATGTGAAGGATGACGACGTGCTCTCGCGCTTCGTCGACATCGAGCTGGCCGTGGGCTTGATCGGCGGCCTGTCGGCCGCCATCCTGTTCATGACCTTTTCGTGGATGGCCGCGCCCTTTCGCACATTATTGTATGTGATGGTGTTCCTGATCGGCGCACTGGTCGGCATGGAAGTACCGCTGGTGATGCGCGCCCTGAACACGCGCCAGACGGAATTTTCCGAGCTGGTCAGCCGCGTGCTGACCTTCGATTACCTGGGCGCGCTGGCCGTTTCCCTGCTGTTCCCGCTGGTGCTGTCGCCGTACCTGGGCCTGGTGCGCACGGGCTTCCTTTTCGGCATGCTCAATGTCGGCGTGGGCCTGTGGAGCATTTATGTGTTTCGCGCCGAACTGAAGAACATGACGGGACAATTCCTGCGCGCCTGCGCCGTACTGCTGCTGCTGATCGCCGGCTTTTCCATGTCGGACCGCATGGTGGAGTGGGGCGAACACGGCCTGTTCGGCGACCAGATCGTGTATTCCACCACCACGCCCTACCAGCGCCTGGTGATCACGCGCTGGAAGGACGATACGCGGCTGTACATCAACGGCAATTTGCAGTTTTCCTCGCGCGACGAGTACCGCTACCACGAGGCGCTGGTGCACCCCGTGCTGGAAGCGTTGCCGTGGGCGCGCCGCGTGCTGGTGCTGGGCGGTGGCGATGGCCTGGCGCTGCGCGAAATCCTGCGCTATCCCCACATCGAACACGTCACCGTGGTCGACCTCGACCCGGCCATGACGGCCGCGTTTACCACGCGCCCGGAACTGGCAAAATTGAATAACAGCGCGTTCTCGGACAAGCGCGTCACCGTCGTCAATGCCGATGCCGCCGTCTGGCTGCGCAACAACGGCGACATGTTCGACGCGGCCATCGTCGATTTCCCTGATCCGTCCAGCTTTGCGCTCGGCAAACTGTATTCCGTGCCGTTCTACGACCTGGTGAAAAAGCACCTGGCGGCCAAGGGCTTGATGGTGGTGCAGTCGACGTCGCCGTTCTTTGCCCCGCATGCCTACTGGACCATCAATTCGACCCTGCGCGAAGTGGGCATGCGCACCTGGCCCTACCACGCCTATGTGCCCTCGTTCGGCGAATGGGGTTTTATTCTGGCCTCGCCCCAGCTCGATTACACGCCGCCGACGACATACCGCCTGCCGATGCGCTACCTGAACGCGGACACCACGCGCGAAATGTTCATCTTCCCGCCCGACATGCAGCCGCTGCCGATGGCGCCGAACCGCCTCAACACCCAGTCGCTCGTGCATGAATTCGAGCAGGACTGGAACCGGGTGATCCGCTGATGCAGCGCCGCTCCTTCATGCTGTGGGCCGCCGGTGGCACCGCGGCAGCCGCCGCCGGCATCGGCAGCATTGCCGCCTATTTGCGCTGGCAGGAAATCACGCCGAAGGTGCTGTATCCGGGCCGCAGCGAAGGTCATTTCCTTCGCGACCGCAAGGCGCTGCCGCCGCCATCGCGCACCTTGAGCACCGACGTGGCCATCCTCGGCTCCGGCATCGCCGGCCTGACGGCTGCCTGGCGCCTGAACAAGCTGGGGCACAAGGATTTCCTCATGATCGACGGGCCGCAGCCGTATGGCAACGCGGCCGGCGGGCAGTTCGACGACCTGGCCTATCCGACCGGTGGCCATTACCTGCCGCTGCCTTCGCCCGAATCGACCCATGTGCGCGAAATCCTGTTCGACCTGGGCATCATCGAGCGCGACCCGCAGGCGGAGCAGCCCACTTACGACGAACGCTATATCCTGCACGCGCCGGAAGAGCGATTGCTGTTCAACGGCCAGTGGCAGGATGGCTTCATTCCCACCGAAGGCGTCTCTGCCGAAGAACTGGCGCAGCACGCGCGCTTCTTTGCGCAGGTACGGCACCTGCGCCAGGCGCATGGCAATGACGGCAAGCGCGTCTTCGTTTTCCCTACCGTGGCGTCGTCGCAAGACCCTGTCTGGCAGGCGCTCGACTCCATCACCTTGAAGCAGTGGATGGAGCGCGAAGGCTATACCTCGCCCACGCTGCGCTGGTATTTGAACTACTGCTGCCGCGACGACTATGGCACGCGTTACGACCAGGTCTCGGCCTGGGCCGGCCTGCATTACTACTGCAGCCGCTGGGGCCAGGCGGCGAATGCGGGCAATGGCGCCTGGCTGACCTGGCCGGGCGGCATGCAACCGGTCGCCACGGCCATGGAGCAGGCCTCAGGTGTCCAACGTCATGCGGGCACGGTAGTTTCCATGCAGACGACGGACAAGGGCGTGGAGGCGCTGTGCCTGGAACTGGTCGACGGCCAGCCGCGCACCTACCTGGTCAAGGCGCGCAAGGCCATCTGCGCCATGCCGCTGTATGTGGCGGCGCGCGTGG
The DNA here is from genome assembly GCF_059617925.1 of Janthinobacterium sp. JF4. Taxonomy (NCBI): domain Bacteria; kingdom Pseudomonadati; phylum Pseudomonadota; class Betaproteobacteria; order Burkholderiales; family Oxalobacteraceae; genus Janthinobacterium; species Janthinobacterium sp. JF4. Next base: position 49,056 of record NZ_JCAQAV010000028.1, read on the forward strand.
TGAAGAACATCGCCGAGTATGGCTTTGACGCGAAGCGCGATACGCCCGCGTATGCGCCGTGGCTGGTGGCGAATTTTTTACTGAAACGCTTTCCCGACGAATTGCCGCATGCGCCCCTGTGCTGGGACAACGTGGTGTACCAGGAACCGGGCCTCGGCTATGTCGTCTCGACCCACCAGGATATCCGCGTGCGCCCGCCCGAGAAAACCGTCTTCAGCGCCTACGTCGCCTTGTCCGACCGCACGCCGCAGGCAGCACGCAAGTGGTTAGATGTGGCCAGCCCCGAACAATTGCTGGAGCTGGCCAGCGTCGATCTGAAAACGGCGTATGGGCGCGATTTCGCGCGCTGCGTCGAGCGCGTCGACATCACCGTGCGCGGCCACGCCATGGCGGCTCCCTTGCCGGGATTTCGCAGCAATGCGGGGCTCAAAGCCTTGCGCGAGCACGACGGCGCGATTTTATTTGCGCATGCCGATCTGTCGGGGTTTTCCGTGTTCGAGGAAGCGGCGTGGTGGGGGGATCGGGCGGCGCGATTAGCCGCCGCATAAGGATATCAATGAAAAAGGCCGGCGCGAACGCCGGCCAGAGCCCCCTAAGGCTCGAACCGGTCTACTTGTTCTTGTTAATCACGTCGATGAACACGGCCGCCAGCAGCACCAGGCCCTTGATCACCTGCTGGTAGTCGATACCGATGCCCATGATGGACATGCCGTTGTTCATCACGCCCATGATGAAGGCGCCGATGACAGCCCCCATCACCTTGCCCACGCCGCCGGAGGCCGAGGCGCCGCCGATGAAGCAGGCGGCGATCACGTCCAGCTCGAATCCCGTGCCGGCCTTCGGCGTGGCCGTGTTCAGGCGCGCCGCGAAGATCAGGCCGGCCAGCGCGGCCAGCATGCCCATGTTGACGAAGGTGTAGAAGCTGACCCGTTCCGTCTTGATGCCGGACAGGCGCGCCGCCTTCTCGTTGCCACCGACGGCATACACGCGGCGGCCCAGCACGGTGCGGTTGGCAATGAAGGTGTAGGCGACGATGAGCAGCGACATCACGGCCAGCACGTTGGGGAAACCGCGGTACGACGCCAGCAAATAGCTGAAATACACCATCATGGCGGCGAAGATGGCGTTTTTCAGCAGGAAGAAGGCGCGCGGCTCGTTTTCCATGCCGTGTTTCAGCTGCTTGGCGCGGCTGCGCAGCGAGGTGATGATCAGCGCCGCGGCGGCGATCACGCCCAGCAGCAGCGACAGGCCACGCAGGTTGTCGCCGCCGAACGGGTCGGGCAGGAAGCCTGAGCTGAGCATCTGGAAGCCTTCCGGGAAAGGGCCGACCGACTGGCCTGCCAGCAGCGCCAGGGTCAGGCCCTTGAATACCAGCATGCCGGCCAGTGTGACGATGAAGGACGGGATTTTAAAGAAGGCGACAAAATAGCCTTGCGCGCCGCCGATGATGGCGCCGGCGATCAGGCAGAGGATGCTGGCCGCGACAAAGTTCATCTGGTAGTTGACGATCAGGACGGCCGCCAGCGCGCCGACGAAGCCGACCACCGAGCCGACGGACAAATCGATATGGCCGGCCACGATGACCATCAGCATGCCCAGCGCCATGATGATGATGTAGCTGTTCTGCAGCACCAGGTTCGTCAGGTTCAGCGGCTGCATCAGGGTGCCATCGGTCATGTACTGGAAAAAGCCCATGATGACGATCAGGGAGAGCAGCATGCCGTAGTCGCGCATATTGTTTTTCAAAAAGCCGGCATAGCTTTTCGCTTGCGGCGCGGCCGCTGGCGCTCCTGCTGCCGCTGCTGGCACGCCCGCTGTCAATTTATTGTCCATTGTTTTCTCCGTGTGTAACGATCGCGCGCATGATGCGCTCCTGCGATGCTTCTGCTGCGCTCAGTTCTGCCGCGAAGCGGCCTTCGTTCATGACATAGATCCGGTCGCACATGCCCAGCAATTCCGGCATTTCCGAGGAAATCATGATGATGCATTTGCCCTCGGCGGCCAGCTCGCTGATGATGCTGTAGATCTCGTACTTGGCGCCCACGTCGATGCCGCGGCTCGGTTCATCGAGGATCAGGATGTCGGGGCGCGAAAACAGCCACTTCGCCAGCACCACTTTCTGCTGGTTGCCTCCGGACAGGTTGACCACCTTCTGCGCCACGCTCGAGCAACGGGTCTTGAGCTTGCGGCGGAAATCCTCTGCCACGCTGAATTCACGCTGCTCGTCGATCACCATGTGCTTCGAAATTGCATCCAGGTTGGCCAGGCTGGTGTTCTTCTGGATGTCTTCCTCAAGGATCAGACCCAGGCCCTTGCGGTCTTCCGTGACATATGCGAGGCCATGGTCGATTGCCTTGCCGATGCTGCTGACGTCGATCTCCAGGCCATTCTTGAGCACCGTGCCGCTGATGCGCTGGCCGTAGGCGCGCCCGAAGAGGCTCATCGCCAGTTCCGTGCGGCCGGAGCCCATCAAGCCGGCGATGCCGATGATCTCGCCCTTTTTGGCGTGCATGTTGATGCCCTTGATGACGGGGCGGTCGGCATGCTCTGGATGGAAGACGCGCCAGTCGCGCACCTCGAAAATGGTCTCGCCGATGGTGGGCGTGCGCGGCGGATAGCGGTCGGCCATCTCGCGCCCGACCATTTTCTCGATGATGCGGTCTTCGCTGACGGGTTCGATGCGGCAGTCGAAACTGTCGACCGTGTTCCCGTCGCGCAGCACCGTGATGGCATCGGCGACCCGCGAGATTTCATTCAGCTTGTGCGAGATCAGGATCGAGGCGATGCCTTGCGCTTTCAGGCCCAGCAGCAGGTCGAGCAGGGCCGCGCTGTCGCTTTCGTTCAGGCTGGCCGTCGGCTCGTCGAGGATCAAGAGCTTGACGTCCTTGCACAGCGCCTTGGCGATTTCGATCAGCTGCTGCTTGCCCACGCCCAGGTTGGTGATCAGGGTGTCGGGCGACTCTTTCAGGCCGACTTTGTGCAGCAGTTCGCGCGTCTTCGCTTGCGCGTATTCCCAGTCGATGACGCCCATGCGGGACGGTTCGTTGCCGAGGAAGATATTCTCGGCGATCGACAGCTGGGGCACCAACGCCAGTTCCTGGTGGATGATGATGATGCCGATTTCTTCGCTGTCCTTGATGCCGCGGAAGTGCCGCGTCTGGCCCAGGTAATCGATGTCGCCCGTATAGCTGCCATGGCCGTAGACGCCGCTCAGCACTTTCATCAGGGTCGATTTGCCGGCGCCGTTTTCGCCGACGATGGCGTGGATCTCGCCGCTGCGTACCCGCAGGTTGACATTGTCGAGCGCAACGACGCCCGGGAATGTTTTGCGTATCCCGCGCATTTCCAGGATAGTGTTCGTCATATAACCTCTCTGGCACGGCCGCGCTGGTCGGCATCGGTCGTGCGGCAGTCTTGTTCTGGATCGTGCATGAAGCGTAAGGCCCGGCAGCGCCGGGCCTTCAGTATCGTCGATGCTTATTTCACTTGCGCTTCCGTGTAGTAGCCGCTGCCGGTGACGAGCACCTGCTTCCAGTTCACCTTGTCGACGGTGACCGGTTTCAACAGATAGGACGGCACGACTTTCACGCCGTTGTTATAGGTCTTCGTGTCGTTGACGGTCGGGACTTTGCCCGACATCATGGCGTCGACCATGTTCGCCGTCACCTTGGCCAGTTCGCGCGTGTCCTTGAACACGGTCGATGCCTGTTCGCTGCGGATGATCGATTTCACCGACGGGATTTCCGCATCCTGGCCCGTCACGACGGGGAACGGTTGTTTCGGCGTGCCGTAGCCGACGCCCTTGAGCGAGGACAGGATGCCGATGCTCAAGCCGTCATACGGCGACAGCACCGCGTCGACGCGCGCATTGCCGTAGTAGGCGCTGAGCAGGTTGTCCATGCGCGCCTGCGCCACGGCGCCGTCCCAGCGCAGGGTGGCGACCTTTTCCATGCCCATCTGCTTCGAGCGCACCACCAGCTTGCCGCTGTCGATGTACGGTTTCAGCACCGACAGCGCGCCGTTGTAGAAGAAGTGCGCGTTGTTGTCGTCGGCCGAGCCGCCGAACAGTTCGATATTGAACGGACCCTTGCCTTCCTTGAGTTTCAGCGTCGATTCGATATAGCCCGCTTGCAGCACGCCGACCTGGAAGTTGTCGAAGGTGGCGTAGTAATCGATGTTTTTCGTGCCGCGGATCAAACGGTCATACGAAATGACCTTGATGCCCTTGTCGGCCGCCTTTTGCAGCACGTTCGACAAGGTGGTGCCGTCGATGGCGGCGATCACCAGCACCTTGGCGCCCTTGGTGATCATGTTTTCCACCTGCGCCAGCTGATTCGGGATATCGTCGTCGGCAAACTGCAAGTCCGTCTTGTAGCCGCGCTCCTTGAATACCTTGACCATGTTGTCGCCGTCGGCGATCCAGCGCATGGATGACTTGGTTGGCATCGAGATGCCGATCGCGCCCTTGTCGGCGGCGCTTGCCACGGGCATTACTGCCATGCCGGAGATGGCCAGCGCCAGGCTCGCGGTCAGCATTTTCATTGTTGTTTTCATTTCAGGTCTCCACCGTCTTCGATAGTTGAATGTGCCAGGGCCGTCGTCCAGTGGGCGGGCTCCGTGCGGATAGCCGATTGCAGGCCACGGCTGATACTAGTTTGTCCATCCATCCCTCACCAATCACTTTTTTCGCATTGGTGATATCCAAAACGATATCGATAGACCAATTGATGCAATGCGCCATGCCGCGCCTTCCCGCCTGCCGGCAAGGCGGAAACGGGGGCCGGGCGGCGGCTTTTTTTGGTGCACTGCAATACCAATAATCATCATTCAATTTGGTGATTTTCGTAATTGCGGCGGCACAGGGCGGCGCGCAGAATCGCTTCGAACTTGAAGACCAGCCATCCCGTCCCGACCCTTTGAAAGCTTGCCATGCAGCCGATTTCCCCCGCCTCCCTGTTGCCCGCCGATCTGGCGCAGGCCCTCCTCATCGGCCGCATCTGGCATGACGGCCCCTGCGTCGTCGCCGTGCGCGGCGGCGAGGTGGTCGACATCACGCAGACGGTGGCGACGGTGGCCGAGCTGTTCGAACGCAGCGATGCGCTCGATATCGCCCGCCATGCGCCCGGTGTCGCGCTCGGCCCCGTGCAGGCGCTGCTGGAGCAGGCGCTGGCCGCGCCGGCCGGCGAGCCATTGCTGCTGGCGCCGTGCGACCTGCAGGCCGTCAAGGCATGCGGCGTGACCTTCGCCGTCAGCCTGCTCGAACGGGTGATCGAGGAACAGGCGGGCGGCGACGCGGCACGCGCGGCGAGCCTGCGCGCCGCACTGCAAATGACATTGGGCAGCGACTTGTCGGCCCTGCAGCCGGGCTCGGAGGCGGCGCAGCGGCTGAAACAGCAGCTGCAGCAGCGCGGCGCCTGGTCGCAATACATGGAAGTGGGCATCGGCCCCGATGCGGAAGTGTTTACCAAGGCGCAGCCGATGTCGTCGGTGGGCTGCGGCGAGCAGGTGGGCTTGCTGCCATCGTCCGCCTGGAACAACCCGGAGCCGGAGATCGTCCTGGCCGTCAACAGCCGCGGCCAGGTGCTGGGGGCGACCTTGGGCAACGACGTCAACCTGCGCGACATCGAAGGGCGCAGCGCCCTCTTGCTGGGCAAGGCCAAGGATAACAACGGCTCCTGCGCCATCGGCCCCTTCATCCGTCTGTTCGACGAACACTTCACGCTCGACACCGTGCGCCAGGCGGAAGTGTCGCTGCTGATCGAAGGCGCGGACGACGGCTTTGTGCTCGAAGGCGCCAGCTTCATGCGCGAGATCAGCCGCGATCCGCTCGACCTGGTGCGCCAGACGGCAGGCCAGTACCACCAGTATCCGGACGGCTTCATGCTGTTCCTGGGGACCATGTTCTCGCCCGTGAAGGACCGCGGCGCGCAGGGCGGCGGCTTTACGCACCACCTGGGCGACCGCGTGACGATTGCCAGCGCCGCGCTGGGCGCGCTGGTCAACGAAGTGCAGCGCTGTGATGCGATCGCCCCCTGGACGTTCGGCGTGCGCGCGCTGTACCAGAACCTGGGCCAACGCGGCCTGCTTTGATCCGATTTTTTTAAGAAGAGAGACACCATGCAACACGCAATCTATCCCAGTCTGGCAGGCCAGCGCGTCGTCATCACGGGCGGCGGCACCGGTATCGGCGTGGCCATCGTCGAAGCGTTCGCGCGCCAGGGCGCCCACGTCACTTTTCTTGACATCGCCCGCGAGGCGTCGCTGGCGCTGCAGGAAAAACTGGCGCACCTGCCGCAGCCGCCCGTGTTCCGCCATTGCGACCTGACGGACCTGGGCACCCTGGCCGCCACCTTCGCCGAAATCGAACACAGCGCGGGCGCCACGGATATCCTCATCAACAACGCGGCCAATGACGACCGTCACCAGCTGCAGGACGTCACGCCCGCCTATTGGGACGAGCGCATCGCCGTCAACCTGCGCCACCAGTATTTCTGCGCCCAGGCTGTGGCGCCCGCCATGCGCGCCAAGGGCGCTGGCGTGATTCTCAACCTGGGGTCGATTTCCTGGCACCTGGCGCAAGCCCGCCTGTCGATCTACATGACGGCCAAGGCCGGCATCGAGGGTTTGACGCGCGGGCTGGCGCGCGACCTGGGCGTCGACGGCATCCGCGTCAACTGCATCATTCCCGGCGCCGTGCGCACGCCGCGTCAGGAGCGGCTGTGGCATACGCCGGAAGCGGAAGCCGTGATCCTGCAGGGACAATGCCTGCAGACGCGCGTGGAGCCGGAAGACGTGGCGGCGCTGGCGCTGTTCCTCGCGTCCGACAACGCGGCCAAGTGCGCCGGCCGCGAATACTATGTCGACGCAGGCTGGTACGGCGCATGAGCACCCCAAGCAATCGCCAGGCGCGGCGCTTCCGCTCGCAGGACTGGTTCGACAATCCCGAGCACATCGACATGACGGCGCTGTACCTGGAGCGCTTCATGAACTACGGCATCACGGCCGAGGAGCTGCGTTCGGGCCGGCCCATCATCGGCATTGCGCAAAGCGGCAGCGATATCAGTCCCTGCAACCGCATCCACCTGGAACTGGCGCAGCGCGTGCGCGACGGCATCCGCGACGCGGGCGGCATCCCGATGGAATTCCCGCTGCATCCGATCTTCGAGAACTGCCGCCGTCCGACGGCCGCGTTGGACCGCAACCTGGCGTATCTGGGCCTGGTGGAAATCCTGCATGGCTACCCGATCGACGCCGTGGTGCTGACGACGGGCTGCGACAAGACCACGCCGGCGCAATTGATGGCCGCCGCCACGGTGGATATTCCTGCCATTGTGTTGTCGGGCGGCCCCATGCTCGACGGCTGGATGGACGGCGAACTTGTGGGTTCTGGCGCCGCCATCTGGAAGGGCCGCCGCCAGCTGTCCGCCGGCTTGATCGACAACGACAAATTCCTGCAGATCGCCGCCGCCTCGGCGCCGTCGGCCGGCCACTGCAACACCATGGGCACGGCGTCGACCATGAATGCGCTGGCCGAGGCGCTGGGCATGTCCCTGACGGGCTGCTCGGCCATCCCCGCGCCGTACCGCGAGCGGGGCCAGATCGCCTATGCAACGGGGCGCCGCATCGTCGGCATGGCGCATGACGACGTGCGCCCGTCGAGCATCCTCACGCGCGCAGCGTTTTTGGACGCCATCATCGTCAATGCGGCCATCGGCGGCTCCACCAACGCCCAGCCGCACCTGATGGCCATGGCGCGCCATGCGGGCGTGGAACTGCATTCGAGCGACTGGATGGAACACGGCTACGACGTGCCGCTGCTGTTGAACATGCAGCCGGCCGGAAAGTATCTGGGCGAACGCTTCCACCGGGCCGGCGGCGTGCCGGCCGTGATGTGGGAGTTACAGCAGGCGGGCTTGCTGCACGCGGATCGATTGACGGTCACGGGCCAGAGCATGGCGCTAAACCTGGCCGGGCGCGAGAGCGCGGACCGCGAGATGATCCGCCCGTTCGCCGTGCCGCTGAAGGAAAAGGCCGGTTTCATGGCCATGCAGGGCAATCTGTTCGATTTCGCCATCATGAAGACCAGCGTGATCTCGCCCGCTTTCCGCGAGCGCTACCTGTCGCGTCCCGGCAGCGAAGGCGTGTTCGAGGCGCGCGCCATCGTCTTCGACGGTTCGTCTGACTACCATGCACGCATCAACGACCCGGCATTGGCTATCGATGACAGCTGCATGCTGGTCATGCGCGGCGCCGGCCCTGTCGGCTGGCCCGGCTCGGCCGAAGTGGTCAACATGCAGCCGCCCGATGCATTGCTGAAGGCCGGCATTTTGAACCTGCCGACCCTGGGCGACGGGCGCCAGTCGGGCACCTCGGACAGTCCCTCGATCCTGAACGCCTCGCCGGAAAGCGCGGTCGGTGGCGGCCTGGCGCTGCTGCGCACGGGTGACATCATCCGCGTGGACTTGAACGCGGGCCGCTGCGACATGCTGGTCGAGGCACAGGAACTGGCGCGCCGCGCCAAAGAACTGCCGCCGCCCGTCAATGACAGCGCCACGCCATGGCAGGAGCTCTACCGAGCCAGCGTGGGCCAGCTGGAAACGGGCGCCTGCATGGAGCTGGCGCTGAAGTACCGCGCCGTGGGACAAACGCTGCCACGCCATAACCATTAGCAGGCAGGTCGGGGTAGGTCGGGTTAGCGCTCCGCGCGTAACCCGACACCACCACAGACATAAAATTTTTCAGCAGCACCCGCAGTGAAAAAACGTTGTTAATAAAATCCACAAGGAGACACACAATGAACAAGATCATCAGTGCAGCCATCATGACCGCCATGCTGGCATTGAGCAGCAGCGCCGCCCTGGCCGATGCGAAAAATCCGAAGATCGGCTTTTCCATCGACGATTTGCGCGTGGAGCGCTGGACGCGCGACCGCGATTTCTTCATCGCCGCCGCCGAAAAGCAGGGCGCCAAGGTCTTCGTGCAATCGGCCGACGCCAGCGAACAGCGCCAGATTTCGCAGATCGAGAACCTGATCTCGCGCGGCGTGGACGTGCTGGTGATCGTGCCATTCAATGCGACGGTCCTCAACAACACCGTCAAGGAAGCGAAAAAGGCCGGCATCAAGGTGCTGTCGTATGACCGCCTGATCCTGAACGCCGATATCGACGCGTACATTTCGTTCGACAACGAGAAAGTGGGCGAGATGCAGGCCGAAGGCGTGACCAAGCTGCAACCGAAGGGCAATTACTACCTGCTGGGCGGCTCGCCAACCGACAATAATGCCAAGATGCTGCGCGAAGGGCAGATGAAGATACTGAAACCGTTCATCGACAAGGGCGACATCAAGATCGTCGGCCAGCAGTGGGTGAAGGACTGGAGCGCCACCGAAGCGCTGTCCATCGTGGAAAATGCGCTGACGGCCAATAACAACAAGATCGACGCCATCGTCGCTTCGAACGACGGCACGGCCGGCGGCGCCATCCAGGCCCTGGCCGCGCAAAAATTGGCCGGCAAGGTGCCCGTTTCGGGCCAGGACGCCGATCTGGCGGCGGTGAAACGCGTCATCGCCGGCACGCAGTCGATGACCGTCTACAAACCCTTGAAAACCATCGCTTCGGAAGCGGCCAAACTGGCCGTGCAACTGGCGCGCAATGAAAAGCCGGCCTACAACTCCAGCTATGACAATGGCCTGAAAAAAGTCAGCACGGTGCTGTTGAAGCCAACGCCGCTGACCAAGGCGAACGTGAACATTCTCGTCGATGACGGCTTCTACACCAAGGCGCAACTCGGTAATTGATCGCCTGTGTCATGTCGGGTTCCGCGCTATGCGCTAAGCCGACCTACCCGTATTTACCGGTAGGTCGGATTAGCGTAGCGTCATCCGACATTTTTCCCCGTATCAGCAACGAGAGCAAGAATGTCCGACTATCTGCTTGAAATGAAAGGCATCGTCAAACAGTTTGGCGGTGTCCGCGCGCTTGACGGCATCGACCTGCAGGTGCGGGCCGGCGAGTGCATCGGCCTGTGCGGCGAGAACGGCGCCGGCAAGTCGACCCTGATGAAGGTGCTGTCGGGCGTGTACCCGCACGGCACCTGGGATGGCGACATCCTGTGGAATGGCCAGCCCCTGCGCGCGCAATCGATCCGCGACACGGAAGACGCGGGCATCATCATCATCCACCAGGAACTGATGCTGGTGCCGCAGCTGTCCGTGGCCGAAAATATCTTCATGGGGCGCGAGCTTACCCTGCCCGGTGGGCGCATGCATTACGCGGCCATGTACCAGCGCGCCGACGAGCTGCTGCGCGAGCTGAAAATTCCCGAGTTGAACGTGGCGCAGCCCGTGATGAATTACGGCGGCGGCCACCAGCAGCTGGTGGAAATCGCCAAGGCGCTCAACAAGAATGCGCGCCTGCTGATACTCGACGAGCCGTCGTCGTCGCTGACGGCGTCGGAAATCGCCGTACTGCTCGATATTCTGCGCGCGCTGAAGGCCAAGGGCGTCACCTGCATCTACATTTCGCACAAGCTCGATGAAGTGGCGGCCATCTGCGACACCATCGTCGTCATCCGCGACGGCAAGCATATCGCCACCACGCCGATGGCGCAGATGGACGTCGAGCGCATCATCGCGCAGATGGTGGGCCGCGAAATGAGCCAGCTGTATCCGCAGCGCGCGCCGGAGAAAAAGGCGGCCATCGGCGAGGTACTGTTCGAGGCGCGCCACGTGAGCTGCATCGACGCCGACAACCCGCAGCGCAAGCGCGTCGACGATGTGTCATTCACCCTGCGCAAGGGCGAAATCCTCGGCATCGCCGGCCTGGTGGGGGCGGGGCGCACGGAGCTCGTCTCGGCCCTGTTCGGCGCCTACCAGGGGCCGTACCAGGCCGAAGTGTGGCTCGATGGCCGGAGAATCGATACCTGCTCGCCGCAAAAGGCGATTGCCATGGGCCTGGCCATGGTGCCGGAAGACCGCAAGCACCACGGCATCGTGCCCGACCTCGACGTGGGGCAGAACATCACACTGGCCGTGCTGGAGCAATTCGCGCGCGCCACGCGCATCGATGGCGAGGCGGAATTGGCGGCCGTGCGCGGCGAGATCACCCAGCTGGAACTGAAGGCGGCCAGCCCGTCGCTGCCCATTACGAGCCTGTCGGGCGGCAACCAGCAAAAGGCCGTGCTGGCCAAGATGCTGCTGACGCGCCCGCGCGTGCTGATCCTCGACGAGCCCACGCGCGGCGTGGACGTGGGCGCCAAATATGAAATCTACAAATTGATGCTGGCGCTGGCCGACCGGGGCGTGGCCATCATCATGGTCTCGTCGGAACTGGCCGAAGTGCTTGGCGTGTCCGACCGCGTGCTGGTGATGGGCGAAGGCCGCCTGCGCGGCGACTTTATCAACGATGGCCTGAGCCAGGAAACCGTGCTGGCGGCGGCGCTGGACCAGCGCCCGGCGCCCGCCGCCAACACCGCAAACAAGGAACCCGCAGCATGAAACCGCACAGTATCAAACAGCTGTTCACCCAATACAAGATGCTGGCCCTGTTGATCGCAGTCGCCTTGATCTGGGCCTTCTTTTCGTGGAAGACGGAGGGCAGTTTCCTCACGCCGCGCAACCTGTCGAACCTGCTGCGCCAGATGTCCGTCACCGGCATCCTCGCCTGCGGCATGGTGCTGGTGATTATCGCCGGCGAGATCGACCTGTCGATCGGCTCCCTGCTGGGACTATTAGGCGGCATTGCCGCCGTGCTGGACGTGACGCAGCATTGGCCGCTGGCGCTGAACCTGGCGGCGGTGCTCGGCTGCGGCCTGGTGATCGGCCTGCTCAACGGCTACCTGACGGCGTACCGGGGCATCCCGTCCTTCATCGTGGGACTGGGCGGCATGCTGGCGTATCGCGGCATCCTGCTGGGCATCACGGGCGGCATCACGATCGCGCCCGTCTCCGAGCCGATGGTGTACCTGGGGCAGGGCTATCTGCCCGCCTTGCCCGGCATCGTGCTGGGCATCGGCCTGTTCCTGCTGGCCGCCTTCCTGACGTGGCGCGCGCGGGCCAGCCGCGCGCAGCATGGTTTGCCGCAGACGGCGCCCTGGGCCGACGGCCTGCGCCTGGCCGTCATCGGCGCCGTGCTGTACGCCTTCGTGCAAACCCTGAACGGCTATGAAGGCATCCCGCTGCCCGTGCTGTTGCTGCTGGCCTTGCTGGGACTGTTCAGCTATATCACCAGCCAGACCGTGTTCGGTCGGCGCATCTACGCCGTCGGCAGCAATATGGAAGCGACGCGTTTGTCCGGCATCAACGTGAAAGCCGTCAAGCTGTGGATCTTCGGCATCATGGGCCTGATGTGCGCGCTGGCGGGGCTGATCAACACGGGCCGCCTGGCGGCCGGTTCCCCCTCGGCCGGCACCTTCAGCGAACTCGATGCCATCGCCGCCTGCTTCATCGGCGGCACCTCGATGCGCGGCGGCTCGGGCACCGTGTACGGCGCCCTGATCGGCGCGCTGGTCATGGCCAGCCTGGATAACGGCATGTCCATGCTGGACGTGGACACCTACTGGCAGATGATCGTGAAAGGCAGTATCCTCACCCTCGCCGTGTGGGTCGATGTCAGCACGCGTGCCGGACGCAGATAGCCGTGAACACATCTGGCACGCGAGGAGACACCATGAAACTTCCGACCGCGCACCGGATCGCGCTGCTGTTCAACGGGAACAAGATCTACGACCGCGACATCATCGCGGGCATCGCCGCCTACCTGAACACCACGCGCGTGTCGTGGGACCTGTTCCTGGAAGAGGATTTTCGCTGCCGCCTGCCCGGCATCGAGCGCTGGCAGGGCGACGGCATCATCGCCGATTTCGACGATCCCGCCGTCTGCGCGGCGCTGGCGCACAGCCGGCTGCCCGTGGTGGCCGTGGGCGGCTCGTATGCGCGCGCCGAGGACTACCCGGCCGGCATCCCGTATGTGGCGACCGATAATTTCAAGATCGTCAAGCTGGCCTATGAACACCTGGTGGAAGCGGGATTGAGCCGCTTTGCCTGTTTCAGCCTGCCCGAGGCCGATGTCAACCGCTGGGCGCAGGAGCGCGAAACGGCGTTTTGCGCGCTGATGGCGCGCGACCACATGCGCGCCGACGTGTACCGGGGCGTCGCCACCAGCGCGCCCTCGTGGGACGAGGCGGTGGAGCAGCAGATCGCCTGGCTCAACAGCCTGGAAAAACCCGTCGGCATCATCGCCGTGAGCGACGCGCGCGCGCGCCAGCTGCTGCAAGCCTGCATGCATGCGGGCATCGCCGTGCCGGAGCAAGTGGCCCTGATCGGCATCGACAACGATCCGCTGGCGCGCATGCTCACGCGCATTCCGCTCAGTTCCGTGATCCAGGGCACGGAGGAAATGGGCCGCACGGCGGCGCATCTGCTGCACCAGATGCTGAACGGCGCGCGCCTGTCCGGCACGCGCATCCTGGTGCCGCCGGCCGGCCTGAACGTGCTCGCTTCCACGCGCCACCAGCCCTTCCAGCATCCGCAGGTGATGCAGGCGCGCCATTTCATCCGCCAGTACGCCTGCCAGGGCATCAAGACGGAGCAGGTGGCCGATTACGTGGGCGTGTCGCGCTCTTCGCTCGAAGCGCACTTCCGCCATGAACTGGGGCGCAGCGTGCACGATGAAATCCTGCATTTCAAGCTCGATGCGGCCAAGACCCTGCTGGCGCGCGGGCCGGGGCAAGTGGCCGAGGTGGCCGTGCGTTGCGGCTTTACGACGGTGCAGTACATGCATGCCGTCTTCAAGCGCGAACTTGGTTGCACGCCGCGCGAATTCCAGCAGCGCAGCCGGCCACCGCCAGCCCCCGGGCAGGCGCCGTGATGCATCTGCTGCGCAATGCGCGCGGCATGCGCGTGGCCATCGACGCGCACGATGCCAGCGTGCGGGCCTGGTGGGCGCCCGACCGTTATGGCCGCCTGGCCGATGTGCTGGGCATGGCGCCCCCTGCGGCGCGCACGCCCACAGGCTGGCAGTGCGCGCCGCCAACCGATGGCCACCTGCTGCTGTACCTGGCGCAAGATGGCCTGTCGGTGCGCCTGGCCTACCGGTTTGACGACGATGGCAGTCTGCACCTCGATTGCGCCGCCACGGCCGATACGCTTTCCTTTTTCGCGCTTTCTGCTCCCCGCTTCAATCTGCAGGGCCGCCGCGCAGCTGTGGGCGACCATGTACTGCGCCTGGCCGCCGACCGTTACCGGCCTGGGTCCGGCGGCTGTGCGGGCGACTCTCCGCGCGATGTGGCGGGCAGCGCGTTCGACTTCCGCCAGGCGGCGCCGCTCGCGTCGCGCCTGGCCTGGCCCGCGCTGGTGAACTTACCGGGATTCCGGCATGACTTTTACTGGACGGGCAGCGGCCAGCTGCGCGAAGCGGCGCGGGTTGCCGATCCCGCTTCCGGCCGGATCCTGCGTTTTTCCAGTACCCAGGACAGCTGCCACCTGTATTCCGATGCGCGCTGTTTTTCCCTGCTGGCGCAGGGCGTGGAAGTGCAGCCGGGACAGGTGATGCGCTTCACGCTCGCCTACCGTCTGGGCGTGCAGGATATCGACGCGTTTGACATATCCGAACCGGTATCAATGATGTCAAATAAGTGATTGGTCAGATATGCAGGGCAGTTCTACCATGGCGTAGTTTTTCCTCATTTATTTTTGCCCTTACCGACGCTGCGAACCTGCCCATGAACATACTCACCATCGATGCCGGCACCACCAATACGCGTACCTTGCTGTGGCGCGCAGGCGCCGTCGTCGCCCAGGCGCAGCTGGAAACGGGCGTGCGCAATACCGCCATCGATGGCCATAACGGCGCGCTGAAACAGGCGCTGCGCGACACCATCGCCAGCGTGCTGGCCAGCGCGGGCATCGCGCCGTCCGCGGTGGACCTGGCGCTGGCGTCGGGCATGATCACTTCGCCCATGGGGGTGCGGGAAGTGCCGCACGTGCCGGCGCCCGCCGGCCTGGCCCAGCTGGCGCAAGGCATGCAGGCGGTGGACTTGCCCGATGTGCTGGCGCAGCCCCTGTGGCTGATTCCCGGCGTGCGCAACCAGCATGGCGCCGTCGGCCTGCATAACGTCGAGGCGATGGACATGATGCGCGGCGAAGAGACGGAAGTCGTCGCGCTGCTCGAGCGCCTGCAATTGCGCGGTGCGGCGACCCTGATCATGCCCGGCTCGCATACCAAATTGATCAGCGTGGACGAGCAGCGCCGCATCCTCGGCTGCAGCACCACCATCGCGGGCGAGCTGCTGCAGGCGATCACGCAGCACACCCTGATCAAGCAATCGGTCGATGGCGGTTTTGCGCAGACCCTGGTGCCGAAAATGCTGCTGGCCGGCGCGGCCGCGGCGCAAAAAACGGGGCTGGCGCGCGCCTGTTTCAGCGTGCGCACGCTGGGCCAGTTCAGCGCCGTCGAGTGCAATGAGCGGGCCAATTTCCTGATGGGGGCCGTCCTCAGCGGCGACTTGCTGGCGCTGCGCAACAGCACCGCCATCCAGATGCGGCCCGATACGCCGCTCGTCATTACGGGCAAGCCCATGCTGCGCCAGGCGCTCGGGCTGCTGATCGAAGAACACGGATTTTTTTATGGCAAGCGCATCATCGTCGACGACCAGCAGCAAGCCAATCTGGCCGGTCACGGCGCGCTGCTGATCGCCGCCGCGCGCGGCTTGATTTCCCCGCAGGAGACAGTATGAGTGACAACAAGAACAAGCGTCCCTTGCGTTCGCAAGCGTGGTTTGGCGGCGACGACAAGGACAGTTTCATTCACCGCAGCTGGATGAAGAACCAGGGCTATCCCGGCGACGCCTTCGATGGCCGTCCCGTCATCGGCATCTGCAATACCTGGTCCGAGCTGACGCCCTGCAATGGCCATTTCCGCGATCTGGCCGAGATGGTCAAGCGCGGCGTGCTCGAAGCGGGCGGCTTTCCCGTCGAATTTCCCGTCATGTCGCTGGGCGAGACGAATTTGCGCCCGACGGCCATGCTGTTCCGTAACCTGGCCAGCATGGATGTCGAGGAATCGATCCGCGCCAACCCGATCGACGGCGTGGTGCTGCTGACGGGCTGCGACAAGACCACCCCGGCCCTGCTGATGGGCGCGGCCAGCGTGGACTTGCCCACCATTGTGCTGTCGGGCGGCCCCATGTTGAATGGCAACTACCGCGGCAAACCGATCGGCTCGGGCACGGATGTGTGGAAATTCTCCGAAGACGTGCGCGCCGGGCGCATGACCTCAAACGAATTCAAGCAGGCCGAATCGTGCATGTCGCGCTCCGCTGGCCACTGCATGACCATGGGCACGGCGTCCACCATGGCCAGCATGGTCGAAGCGCTGGGCGTGACCCTGCCCGGCAACGCGGCCATTCCCGCCGTCGATGCGCGCCGCAAGCTGCAGGCGCAGCTGACGGGCCGGCGCATCGTCGACATGGTGCATGAAGACCTGAAACTGTCGCAGATACTCACGCGTGCAGCGTTTGAAAACGCCATCATGGTCAACGGCGCCATCGGCGGCTCGACGAATGCCGTGATCCACCTGCTGGCCATCGCCGGGCGCATCGGCGTGGACATGCGCCTGGGCGACTGGGACCGCCTGGGGCGCGACATTCCCTGCCTGCTGAACCTGATGCCGTCGGGCCAGTACCTGATGGAAGATTTTTACTATGCGGGCGGCCTGCCCGTGATCATCCGCGACTTGCTGGGAAAATTGCATGGCGAGGCGCTCACCGTCACGGGCGCCAGCATGGCCGTCAACGTGGCCGAAGCGGAAAACTTCAATCCCGAGGTGATCACGCCGCTGGCGCAGCCGTTCAAGGACGAGGGCGGCATCGCCGTCCTGCATGGCAACCTGGCCCCGCGCGGCGCCGTCATCAAGCCTTCGGCCGCCTCGCCGGAGCTGATGCAGCACCGTGGCCGCGCCGTCGTCTTCAACAGCATCGAGCATTATAAAAAACGCGTCGACGATCCCGCGCTCGATATCGATGCCAACTGCGTGATGGTGCTGCAAAATTGCGGTCCGCAGGGCTATCCTGGCATGGCGGAAGTGGGCAATATGGGACTGCCGAAAAAACTGCTGGAGCAGGGCGTGCGCGACATGGTGCGCATCTCGGATGCGCGCATGAGCGGCACGGCCTACGGCACGGTGGTGCTGCACGTGGCGCCGGAAGCGGCCGTGGGCGGGCCGCTGGCCCTGGTGCGCGATGGCGACATGATTGAACTCGACGTGGCGGGACGGCGCTTGCACCTGGACGTCGACGAGGCCGAGCTGGCGCGCCGGCGCGCTGAGTGGAGCGCACCGCCGCCGGCCATGAAGGGCGGCTACCAGGCTATGTACATCAAGCACGTGACGCAGGCCGATGAAGGCGCTGACCTCGATTTCCTCGTCGGCTGCAGGGGTTCGGCCGTGCCGCGGGAATCACATTGAAAGAAGGAACAGACATGGGGACACGGGCCCAATTACTGGTCGATGCGCAGAATTTTCTCGGCGAGGGCGTGCGCTGGTGCGAACGCAGCGGCCGCGTTTTCTGGACGAATATCGAGGGCTGCCAGCTGCATGCGCTGGTGCTGGCCACGGGCGAGCGCCAGAGCTGGGCCATGCCCGAGCGCCTGGCCTGCTTCGCGCTGACGCACAGCGACGACGTGCTGCTGCTGGGACTGGCCTCCGGACTGGCCTGGTTTGACGCGCGCAGCGGGGCCGTCACGCCCCTGCACACGGTGGAGGGGGACTTGCCCATGACGCGCCTGAACGATGGCCGCTGCGACCGCCAGGGACGCTTTGTGTTCGGCACGCTCGATGAACGCCCGTGCCGCGATGCCATCGGCAGCTTTTACCGCCTCAACCTGGATTTGAGCCTGGAACGCCTGCCGCTGCCGCCGATCGCCATCTCGAACAGCATCTGCTTCAGCATCGATGGCGCGGCCATGTACTTCTGCGATTCGATGAAGAAGGCGATCTACCGCTGGGACGATTACCTGGGGGGCGACGCCAGCCGGGTGCGCGTGTTTGCCGTGCTCGATCCGGGGCCGGGCGCCGCCGACGGCGCCACCATCGATGCGGATGACCACCTGTGGAGCGCGCAGTGGGGCGCCGGCAGGGTCTTGCGCTTCGCGCCGGACGGCAGCGTCGAGCGCGCGATCGCCTTGCCGGTCTCGCAGCCCAGCTGCGTGAGCCTGGGCGGCCCGCACTACGACGAATTGTTCGTCACGACGGCGCAGGAAAGCTTGAGCGCGGCCCAGCTGGAAAGCGAACCGCTGGCCGGGGGATTGTTTCATGCGCGCCAGGTGGGTGTGCGCGGTTTGCCGGAAGTGCGCTTTGGCGCGCTGCCGGCCTGACAGGAGAGAGCAGATGCAGAAGCACACAGTTTTCAATGGCATCCTCGAACGGGGCATGGTCGGCATCGTGCGCGCCGGTTCACCCGATGCGGCCGTGCAGATCGCCGAGGCGTGCATCGCCGGCGGCGTCACGGCGCTGGAAGTGGCGTTCACCACGCCCGACACCCTGGGCGTGCTGCGCACCCTGCGCGAACGCCATGGTCATGAGGTGCTGCTGGGCGCGGGCACGGTGCTCGATACGGAGACGGCGCGCGCCGCCATCCTGGCCGGCGCCCAGTTCATCATCTCGCCCGGCGTGAACGTGGAGACCATCGCGCTGTGCCAGCGCTACCAGGTGCTGGCCATGCCGGGGGCGATGACGCCGACGGAGATCGTCACGGCCCTGCAGGCGGGCGCCGACATCGTCAAGGTCTTCCCCGCCGAGATGTTCGGCTCCGCCTACATCAAGGCCCTGCGCGCGCCCTTGCCGCAAGCGCCGCTGATGCCCACGGGCGGCGTGACGGTGGAGAACCTCGACGAATGGTTTGCCAGCGGCGCCGTAGCCGTGGGCATCGGCAGCAGCCTGAGTGGCCCGGGCGCCACGGGAGACTACGCGGCTGTGACGGCGCGCGCGCAGGCCTTCGTGGCAAAGATGGCGGCCGTGCGGACTTCCAGGACTTCTGGATAGCTCCCTGCGCCGGATAATTCTGCTACGCTAGGCGGGCAATGTCGCACGCCCAACCACGAACAGAATATGTCCAATATCGCCCGTATCCTGCAAGAGAGCCGCATCATCGCCATCGTCGGCATGTCCGACAAGCCCGAACGCGCCAGCCATGAAGTGGCCGACTACCTGCTGCGGCAGGGCTACCGCGTGCTGCCCGTCAATCCGGCCCTCGCCGGGCGCGAGGTGCTGGGCCAGCGCGCCTACGCCACCTTGACGCAGGCTGCGGCGGCTGTCGCGCCGGCGCGCATCGACATCGTCGACTGCTTCCGCAAGCCCGAGGATATCCTGCCCATCGCCGAGGCAGCCATCGCCGTCAAGGCCGGCTGCCTGTGGCTGCAGCTCGACGTCGTCAACGAGCAGGCGGCGCAGCTGGCGCGGGCGGCGGGCCTGGACGTGGTGATGGACCATTGCACAAAAATCGAGCACCGCAAGCTGGTGCTGGCGGCATGAAGGCGCGCACGCAATTTCGTGCCGGGCAGGGTTTTGAGCTGAACGAGGACTTCGCCGGCAAGCGCCTGCTGGGCGCAGCCACCAAGGCGGCGAACAAGAAGCTGACGCCAGCCCAGTGCAAGGCCCTGGACCGCGAGGAAACCGTGGCGCTGACGGCGCAGATCGCCGAGTGCCAGAGCATGTTGTATGCGCAGCACAAAAAGAAGGTGCTGCTGGTGTTGCAGGGCATGGACACGTCGGGCAAGGATGGCACGGTCAAGGCCATCTTCAGCGACATCAACCCGATGGGCATCCGCGCCGTGGCGTTCAAGGGGCCTACCGATATCGAACTGGCGCACGATTACCTGTGGCGCGTGCACCAGCACGTGCCCGTGAAGGGCGAGATCGCCATCTTCAACCGCAGCCATTACGAGGATGTGCTGATCACGCGCGTGCAGGACATGATCGACAAGGCCGAATGCCAGCGCCGCTACGCGCAGATCCGCGATTTCGAGCGCATGCTGAGCGAAACGGGCACCGTCATCCTGAAAGTCTTCCTGCATATCTCGAAGGACGAGCAGCGCGGACGGCTGCAGGAGCGACTCGACGATCCAGACCGCCAGTGGAAGTTCGATCCCAACGATATCGCCCAGCGCAAGAAGTGGGATGGCTACCAGCGCGCCTATGAAACGGCGATCCGCGAAACGGATGCCGACCACGCGCCATGGTACGTGGTGCCGTCCAATTCCAAGACCCAGCGCAACCTGGTGGTCGCGTCCCTGCTGCTGGAAACCCTGCAGGGCATGAAGCTTGCCTATCCGCCGCCGGACCCGAAACTGTCGTCTTTCAAGGTCGAGTAGAGGGTAGGGCAGTTCAGCGCTGCGCCTGCGGAATCGGCCGCGCTGTGGCATAGTATCCCTCGTCGATAATTCAAACCAGACCGGAGATCCATATGCTGCAGTTGAAAGATCCTACCTTGTTGCGTCACCAGGCTTACGTGAATGGAGCCTGGATGGACGCCGATGGTGGCAAGACGATTAATGTGAGCAATCCCGCCACCGGCGAGCATATCGGCACGGTGCCCCTGATGGGCGCAGCCGAGACGCGCCGCGCCATCGAGGCGGCCAATGCCGCCTGGCCCGCCTGGCGTAAGAAGACGGCCAAGGAACGCGCGGCCGTGCTGCGCCGCTGGCATGACCTGATCCTGGAAAATGCCGACGACCTGGCGCTGATCATGACCACCGAGCAGGGCAAGCCCCTGCCGGAAGCGAAGGGCGAAGTGCAGTTTGGCGCCTCGTTCATCGAGTGGTTTGCCGAAGAAGGCAAGCGTGTCGCGGGCGATACCCTGCAATCGCCGTGGCCGGACCGCCGCCTGGTCATCACCAAGGAGCCGATCGGCGTGTGCGCCGCCATCACGCCATGGAATTTTCCTGCCGCGATGATCACCCGCAAAGTCGGCCCGGCCCTGGCCGCCGGCTGCCCGATGGTCTTGAAACCGGCCGAAGCGACGCCGTTTTCCGCACTGGCGCTGGCCGTGCTGGCCGAGCGCGCGGGCGTGCCCGCGGGCGTGTTCAGCATCGTCACGGGCGCGCCGAAAGACATCGGCGGCGAAATGACGTCGAACCCCATCGTGCGCAAGCTGACGTTTACGGGCTCGACCCAGGTGGGCCGCCTGCTGGCCGAGCAGTGCGCGCCGACGATCAAGAAACTGTCGCTGGAACTGGGCGGCAATGCGCCGTTCATCGTCTTCGACGACGCTGACCTGGACGCGGCCGTGGAAGGCGCCATCGCCTCGAAATACCGCAATGCGGGCCAGACCTGCGTCTGCGCCAACCGCCTGTACGTGCAGGACAGCGTGTATGACGCGTTTGCCGACAAGCTGGTGGCCGCCGTGGCCAAACTGAAAGTCGGCAATGGCATCGAAGCGGGCGTCACGCAAGGCCCGCTGATCGACGCCAAGGCCGTCGCCAAGGTGGAAGAGCACGTGGCCGACGCGCTGGGCAAGGGAGGACGCCTGCTGGCCGGCGGCAAGCGCCATGCGCTGGGCAATGGTTTCTTCGAGCCGACCATCATCGCCGACGTGACGAACGACATGCGCGTGGCCACCGAGGAAACTTTCGGCCCGCTGGCACCCCTGTTCCGCTTCAAGACGGACGAGGAAGTGATCGCCCTGGCGAACAACACGGAATTCGGCCTGGCCGCCTACTTCTATTCGCGCGACATCGGCCGCATCTGGCGCGTGGCCGAAGGCCTGGAAACGGGCATGGTCGGCGTCAACACGGGCCTGATCTCGAACGAGATCACGCCCTTCGGCGGCGTCAAGCAATCGGGCCTGGGCCGTGAAGGGTCGACCTACGGTATCGAGGACTACCTTGTTATCAAATACATTTGCATGGGCGGTATCTAAGGCCGCCTAGCGTGAGCCGCGGCGCGCAGCCAACCTGTCCAGCATGCCCTTGACCGCTGCCATCTGCGTGCCGCTCTTGCGGTAGAAATCCGGGTTGATCGGATTGATGCTGGTGTAGCCCCAGAAATCCCAGCAGCCTTTCGGGTTGTACGGGTAGACGGGGCTCGGTTCGGCCTGCGGATACAGCACGATGATCTTGTTGGCGTCCGCCACCTGGTTGTAGCCGGTGCTGGCATAGAAACGGTCGCCGATGGCTTGCGTCGTTTGCAGGCAGCCATGGAACACCACGTGCACGCGGCAGCTCTCGCTGTCGCAGGCTTTCGGGATGTAGGCGTAGCCCGTATTGTTCATGCTCGAGTACGCGCTTTGGATGAAGCTGCGCTGGTTGAAGGTGATCAGCTTGCCTGTCAGGGTGGTCGACGAAGGCTGCAGCTCGGAGTACAGGTGCTGCAGGATGTCGCGCGCCTGCACGAAGTCGCAGTCGTTGATGAAGGGCGATTCCGTCACGGCGCAGGGCTTGTCGGCGTTGCTGTCGGTGATGATGGCATGGCCCGCGCCGACCGTATCGACGAAGCGGATTTGCGCCGCCGGCGTACCCGCCAGTTGATAGAATTTTTCCACCTGCTCCACCACCGGCCGCGTCACGGTCTGGTCTTTCGTTCCGCTGAACAGATACACGCGCTGGCGTTTCAGGTTGGCCGTGTCGTCGATGAGTCGGGCGCGCGCAAAATCGTTTGCCGCGCGCAGCAATTCGCTGGCGACGGGCGGCGCCACCTGCGCGCTGCCCGGATTCATGCAGGTGGTCAGGGCATTCGTCAGGTAGGGAATGTAGGGGAAGCGGCCCGGCTGGCCAGAGCAGAAATACGGGCCGCCCGCGATGATGCCGGCGCCGGCCACCGTGGCCGAGTAGGCGACGGCAAACTGCGCCGCCATGAAGCCGCCCGAGGACAGGCCGGATACGGTGGTCTGGCTCAGGTCGGCCTGGTAGCCGGGCAGGGCGGGGGCGGTACTGGTCGCGGCGGGCTTGACGGCTTTGGCGGCCTTGGCGGCGTGCGCGCCGCCTGGCGCCAGGGTGACGAGGCTGGCGGCCAGCAGGGCGGTGGGCAATACGGTCAGGTATGGGAAGGGCATGGCAACTCCACAGGGCAAGGGCAGGAAGGCCGAGCATAGGTAAAAAAACTGTGCGCTGGGCAAGTACTGCACGGTCGTTGATGTCGCTCAAGCTATCTGTGTTGTTGTTCGTCTTGTACGCGTGCGCGGCGTTTGGCATAGAATGGTTTTTTTCCTTTTCGACCATGGTGCCCTTCATGTCCAAGACCCTTGCCCAGCTGTTTGCGCTGACCACCCTTGCCGCCGGCGCCAGCCTGGCCATGCCGGCCCATGCCGCCGCAACCGCCGTCGCCGCACCGGCCGCGTGTCCCGCCATCCTCAAGCAGACCTTCAACCGCCTGCAGGATGAAGCGCCGCAAAACCTGTGCCAGTACGCGGGCAAGGTCGTGCTGGTGGTCAATACGGCCAGTTATTGTGGTTTTACCAATCAATATGAAGGGCTTGAGGCGCTGTACGCCAAGTACGGCAGCAAGGGCCTGGTGGTGCTGGGCTTCCCGTCGAACGATTTCGGCAAGCAGGAGCCGGGCAACAGCAAGGAAATCGCCGATTTCTGCTACAACACCTATGGCGTGAAGTTCCCCATGTTCGCCAAATCGGTGGTCTCCGGCCCCGCGCCGAATCCGCTGTACGTGGATCTGATCAAACAGACGGGCAAGACCCCAGCGTGGAATTTCCATAAATACCTGATCGACCGTCACGGTAAAGTGGTGGAAAGCTTCCCCAGCAAGGTGACGCCGGACGACAAGAAACTCGTTGGTGCGGTGGAAAAAGCGCTGGCGATGTAAGTTACCGACACGCAAGCAGGCTTGAACGCCTGCTTTTTTAGGCTCTGTCCTCGGCAAATAGGGGAAATGCCGGAATCTTCTCTTGGCAGT
>NZ_JCAQAV010000029.1:0-72885 GCF_059617925.1 Janthinobacterium sp. JF4
ACCCCTGTACTCACCGTGAAAGGGTGATGTCCTAGGCCTCTAGACGATGGGGACCGCGGAACTTCCAAACAACTTCTGCACCACTTCAACGACTAACAAAACCTGGCTGCGATTTTGCTGCTGGTGGAGGTAAGCGGGATCGAACCGCTGACCTCTTGCATGCCATGCAAGCGCTCTCCCAGCTGAGCTATACCCCCGTTGGTGCAGAAACAAGAGTATAGCAAAGAAGTTTCACTCTGCAAATACCCTTTTTCGTCTATGAGCAACTTTTCATAGGGACGGTTTCCGCACGCTCTTTTACGACGATTTGATCGCGATGCTTACAGCCACTTTGCCAGGCGCGCCAGCACGGTGTCGCGGCCGAAGATCACCACCACCTGGTCGATGGCCGGCGTCTGCAGCTGGCCCGTCAAAATCAAACGCAAAGGCATGGCCAGCAGCGGCATCTTGATGGTGTTGGCGGCCAGCACTTCCTTGATCATGGCGGCGACGGCTTCCTTGCTCCACTCTACCGTGGCGATACGCTCGGCGAACTGCGCCAGCACGGGCTTGATGGCATCCGTGATGTGTTGCGTTACCAACTCTGCTTCCGGTTGCGGCGCGCGGAAGAACAGCATCGAGGCGGCAGCCAGCTCATTGACGGTGTTGGCGCGCTCTTTCATCATGCCCAGCACTTGCGCCAGGTCCGGCGCGCCGTCGAAGACGGCGCCGGCGGCAACCATCTGCGGGCGGGCCAGGTCGGCCAGGCGCGTGTTGTCGGCCTGCTTGATATAGTGGTTGTTCAGCCAGGCCAGTTTTTCATTGTTGAACTGGGCCGCCGATTTCGACAGGTGGTTCAGGTTGAACCACTCGCAGAACTGCTCGGTCGAAAACACTTCATCGTCGCCATGGCTCCAGCCCAGGCGCGCCAGGTAGTTCAGCATCGCTTCCGGCAAAAAGCCCTGCGCCGGGTAATCCATCACGCTGACGGCGCCGTGGCGCTTCGACAGCTTCTCGCCGTCCGCACCCAAAATCATCGGCAGGTGGCCGTACAGCGGCAGCGGAGCGCCGATGGCGCGCAGGATGTTGATCTGGCGCGGGGTGTTGTTGACATGGTCGTCGCCGCGGATCACGTGGGTGATCTGCATGTCCCAGTCATCGACGGCCACGCAGAAGTTGTACGTCGGCGTGCCGTCCGGGCGGGCGATCACCAGGTCGTCCAGCTCGCGGTTCGAAATCGTGATCGTGCCCTTGACGACATCGTCCCACGTCACGTCGCCATCGAGCGGATTCTTGAAGCGCACGACGTGCTTGCGGTCGGCAGGGATGGCCGGCAGGGTCTTGCCCGGCTCCGGACGCCAGGTGCCGTCGTAGCGTGGCTTTTCGCCGGCGGCGCGCATGCGCTCGCGCATCGCTTCGACTTCGTCGGGCGAGGAGTAGCAGTGGTATGCAGTACCTTCGGCCAGCATCTGCGCCACCACCTCGCGGTAGCGGTCCATGCGGGCCATCTGGTAGAACGGGCCTTCGTCGTGGTCCAGGCCCAGCCACTTCATGCCTTCGATGATGGCTTGCACCGCTTCCGGCGTGGAGCGCTCCACGTCCGTGTCTTCGATGCGCAGCACGAAAGTGCCGCCGAAGTGACGGGCATACGCCCAGCTGTACAAGGCGGTGCGGGCGCCGCCCAGGTGCAGATAGCCGGTCGGGCTGGGAGCGAAACGGGTGCGGACGGGAGTAGCGGTTGTGGTCATCGAAGTAGTCAGGCTTGAATAAGTAAAACGCCATTTTACTCTGTTGACCGCCGCCGCTCCACAAGCACCGTCACAGCTGCAGCAAGCGCCTTTTTACGTCCTCCGCCTGCGCATGCAGGGCCTGCTCGAACAGGGCGACCAGTTGCGACAAGGGCCGGTGCAGGGGCTTGACCAGGTTTACGGTGAACGGCAGGGATACGCCGAAGCGGCGGATCTGCAAGCCCTGCCCCGCGTAATCGAGCGCCGTGAGCGGATTGACGATGGCCAGGCCCACGCCTTCGCGCACCATCGCGCAGACGGAAGCGGCGCTGTGCGTGTCGAGCGCCATGCGCCGCTCCACGCCTGCCTGCGCGAAGATGGCGTCGATCTGCTGGCGGTAGGGATCGACGGCGGCCAGGCTGATGAAAGACTGGCCCGCGAAGTCGGCCGGCTGCAGCACGGCCTTGCCAGCGAGCGCATGGCCGTCGGGCAGCACGCACACTTCATCGACGGACATCAACACGTCAAACACGGTGCCCGGCGGCGCATTGCCCACTTCCGTCAGGCCGATATCGTGGCGCTGCGCCGACAGCCACTCTTCCAGCAGCGGCGACTCCTGCGGCGTGATGCTGATGCTCACGTTCGGAAAATCGGCGACGAAGCGCTTGCACGCCTGCGGCAGCAGCGACTGGGAAAACACGGGCAGGCAGGCGATCGACAACTGCCCCTGGTCGAACTGGCGCAGGGCCGCCGCCGTGCTGACGATGCGCTCCAGGCCGAAATACGCGCGCTGCACTTCCTCGAACAGCTGCAGCGCCTGGGCCGTCGGGCGCAGCCGCCCCCGTTCGCGCTCGAACAGGGTCAAACCCGTCAAATGCTCGAGGCGCGCCAGCTCGCGGCTGACGGTGGGCTGCGACGTATGCAGCATCGTGGCGGCGGCCGTCACGCCGCCCGTCGTCATGATGGCGCGGAAGACCTCGATATGGCGCAATGAGATAGTCATGCTCATATCATAAATGAATAAGGTAACCCTAAATGGATATTTTATGTTTACAAAGAAAACCCGCATCATGATCGGCACGTAGGTCGGATTAGCGCAAAGCGCGTAATCCGACACCACCTCCGACACCACCCATCACACGATAAAGACAACCACCATGAAACCAGTGCCAGACGCCACCCTCGCCCAACTCGCCCAGGAACACGGCACGCCCCTGTGGGTGTATGACGCGGCCACCATCCGCGCGCGCATCGCCCAGCTGGCGCAGTTCGACACGGTCCGTTTCGCGCAAAAGGCCAACTCGAACATCCATCTGCTCACCTTGATGCGTGAGGCGGGCGTGCACGTGGACGCCGTCTCGCTGGGCGAGATCGAGCGCGCGCTGCAGGCAGGCTTCACGCCGGCGCAAACGAACGGCGCCGCCGGCGTGGTGTTCACCTGCGACCTGTTCGACCGCGCCACCCTGGCGCGCGTGGCGGCGGCCAAGATCGAAGTCAATTGCGGCTCCGTCGACATGCTGCGCCAGCTTGGCCCCGTGTCACCCGGCCACCGCGTCTGGCTGCGCATCAATCCCGGCTATGGCCATGGCCACAGCAACAAGACCAATACGGGCGGCGAAAACAGCAAGCACGGTATCTGGCATGAAGAGCTGCCAGAGGCGCTGGCCGTCATCCGCGCGCATGGCCTGCACCTGGTGGGCCTGCACATGCACATCGGCTCGGGCGTCGACTACAGCCACCTGGAAACCGTCTGCGGCACCATGGTCGACCTGGTGAAAAACATGGGCCACGATATCGAAGCCATTTCCACGGGCGGCGGCCTGTCCGTGCCTTACCGCGAAGGCGAGCAGCCGGTCGACACGGACCACTACTTCCAGCTGTGGGATGCGGCGCGCAAGCAGATCGAGGCGCACCTGGGCCACGCCGTGCACCTGGAAATCGAACCGGGCCGCTTCCTCGTGGCCGACGCGGGCCTGCTGGTGGCCGAAGTGCGCGCCACCAAGCAAATGGGCGGCAACCATTTCACCCTGCTCGACACGGGCTTCAATGAACTGATGCGCCCCGCCATGTACGGCAGCTACCATGAAATGTCGGTCATCGCGCACGACGGCCGGGCACTGGACACGCAACACGCCACCGTGGTCGGCGGTCCCCTGTGCGAATCGGGCGACGTGTTTACCCAGCGCGATGGCGGCGTGGTCGAAACCCGCTTGTTGCCCGCAGCGCAGGTGGGCGACTACGTCGTGTTCGAAGGCGCGGGCGCGTATGGCGCGTCGATGTCGTCGAACTACAACAGCCGCCCGCATGCGGCCGAATACCTGGTCGATGGGGGGCAATCCCGTTTGATCCGCCGCCGCCAGACGGTGGCCGAGCTGATCGCGCTGGAACAACTGTAAAACCGCGCCCGCGTGCGGGCATGCGCATCTGCTAACATCGAGGCAATTCGATGAAAGCCCGCCATGCCCGCCACCACCCTTGCCCGCCGCAGCGGCGTTTTTCTGCTGCCTCTGCTGCCCCTGCTGCTGTCCGCCGTCCTCGCCGGCTGCGCTTCACTGCCTTCGCTGGAAGGCCGCAGCACGTCGACCGTCATCGCCGACACAAAGCATACCCGACTGGCCATGGCCATCGCGCCCATGGTGGCGCAGCATCCCGGCGTGTCCGGCATTTATCCGCTGGCCGATGGACGCGACGCCTTTGCCGCGCGCGCCCTGCTGGCCGCCGCGGCCCAGCGCAGCCTGGACGTGCAGTACTACATCTGGCACAAAGACATCACGGGCACCCTGCTGTTCGACGCCCTGCGCCAGGCGGCCGAACGGGGCGTGCGCGTGCGCCTGCTGCTCGACGATAACAACACGGCAGGCCTGGACCAGACCTTGACGATGCTGGGCAAGCAGGCGAATATCGAAATCCGCCTGTTCAACCCCTTCGTGCCCCGCGCGCCGCGCGCGCTGGCCTTTGCCGCCGATTTTTCCCGCCTCAACCGGCGCATGCACAATAAATCGTTCACGGCAGACAACCAGGCCACCATCGTCGGCGGGCGCAATGTGGGCGATGAGTATTTTGGCGCGGCCGGCGACGTGCTGTTTGCCGACCTTGACGTGCTGGCCGTCGGCCCCGTCGTCGACGACGTCTCGCAGGATTTCGACCGCTACTGGAACAGTGCCTCGGCCTACCCGGCCAGGCTGCTGCTGACCAGCCCAGTCGACGGCGACGCGGCCACCATCGCCGCCGAAGCGGACCGCATCGACGACACCAGGGCGGCCGAGGAATACGTGCAGGCGCTGCGCACTTCGCCCTTCGTCAGGCAGATGATGGAACGCACCCTGCCCTTCGAATGGGCGCAGACGCGCATGGTCAGCGACGACCCGGCCAAGGTGCTGGACAAGGCCCGGCCCGGCACGGGCGTGGCGGAAAACCTGCAAAGCCTGCTGGGCGTGCCGGAAAAGGAAGTGGACCTCGTGTCGCCGTACTTCGTGCCTGGCAAATCCGGCACGCAAGCCTTCACCGACCTGGCACAAAAAGGCGTGGGCGTGCGCATCCTGACGAATGCGCTGGAAGCGACCGACGTGGCGGCCGTGCATGCGGGCTATGCGAAGTGGAGAAAACCGCTGCTGGAAGCGGGCGTGCTGCTGTATGAATCGCGCCGCTCGTGGGAACGGGGCGATGCGCGCGCACAGCCAGGCCACCTGGGCAGTTCCGCCTCAAGCCTGCATGCGAAGACCTTTGCCGTCGATGACACGCGCATCTTTGTCGGCTCGTTCAACTTCGACCCGCGCTCGATCACATTGAACACGGAAATGGGCCTCGTCATCGACAGCCCCGCGCTGGCCAGCCAGCTGGGGCAAGCCATGCGCACCACCATCCCGCAACGCGCCTACCAGGTACTGCTTGGCGACGACGGCGCGCTGTACTGGCTGTCCCGCGACGCCAGCGGCGCCACCACGCGCTACGACACGGAACCGGGCACCAGCGTGTGGAAGCGCATGGGAGTATCGATTCTGTCGGTGCTGCCGATCGACTGGCTGCTGTAAGCGGCTTGACCAACGATGTTGTCGGATTACGCGGCTTCGCCGCTAATCCGACCTACCGCACCGCTTCCGTCAACACCCGCCCTTCCGACGCCGACGGCTGGCGTATGCGCAGCAGATGGGCCAGCGTAGGCGCGATATCGACCACTTCCGCATACTGGCCATAGGCGCCCGGCTTGATCCAGCGGGGACCGAACACCATCAGCGGCACGTTGGTGTCATACGTGTACGGCGTGCCGTGCGAGGTGCCGCCGCTGCCCTTGCCGAAGTACCAGGCCGGCTTGGTGACGACCATCAGGTCGCCCGACAGTTGGCGGTTCCAGGCGCGGCGCATCAGGGTGTCCATGCGCGTGGCCACCGCCCCCGTTTCCATCTGCGTGCGCGTGTAGACTTGCGCCAGGCCGTCCTGCTGCAGCAGGAAGCGGGCCGCCGCGTCTTCCAGGGCGGCGCGATGGACGCCGCTCTTTTCCGCCAGCGCGTAGTCGAGGTAGATATTCGGCAGCGACGACGTCGTCACCAGTTTATCGATGCCCAGGTTTGTCGCCAGGTGCCGGTTCAAGGCATCGACCAGTTTGGCGCCGTCGATGCGCCTGGCGGAAAAGCCCCGCGTTTCGGCAAATTCCGGCACGTTGGCAAAGCCATGGTCGGCCGTCAGCACCACCAGCACGTTGTCCATGCCGACTTTTTTATCCAGGTCGGCAAAGAAGCCGGCCAGCATGCGGTCCAGGCGCTGCAGGTGGTCGTGCGACATCTTGCTTTCCGGGCCGTAGGCATGGTTCACGTAATCGTGCGCGGACAGGCTCACGCCCAGGATATCAGGGACGCCGGCCGGGTTGTGGCCCAGGTTTTCGCCATCGATGGCGGCGCGGGCGAATTCCAGCGTCAGTTCATCGAGGAAGGGGCCGGACTTCAAGCGGCTGTAGTACTCGCCATCGAGCTTGCCGCTGTCGCTGTAGTAGGCGAACGGGAAGGTGTTGCGCGTGCCCGGCTTGGCCGCCACCAGATCATCACGGGCGTCGCGCGCATAGGCCGAATCGGCCAGCAGCGGCGTCCAGCTCTTGCCATAGTAGCGATCCTGCGGCCTGGTGGCCTGGTAGCGCTGCACCCATTGCGGATGCTGCTGCATGTAATAGGTGCTGCTGGCGAAATTGCCCGTCTTTTCCATGTACATATACGCCGTGCCCGTTTTCCCGGCCAGCAGGATGGCGCCCCGGTCCTTGCCCGACACGGTGACGACTTTGGCCTGGTCGCCCGTGGAATAGCGCAGTTCGTCGCCCAGGGTGCTCACGCGCAGCTTGGTCGGCGCCGTGCCGTCATCGGGCTGCGTGTCTTCGCCGATGTAGTGGAAATTGCCATCCTCGGTGCAGTACACGGATTTTTTCGTCACGGGATCGATCCAGTTATTGCCGATCACGCCATGCTGGTACGGGTAGGCGCCCGACAGCACGGCCGAGTGGCCGATGGCGGTGACCGTGATGCCATGCGCCTGGTGCGCATCGCTGAACCACGCGCCCTGCTCCAGCAGGCGGCGGAAACCGCCCTGGCCGAACTGGTCGCGGTAGCGCGTCACCTGTTCCTGCGGCAAGCCGTCCACGACCAATACCACCACCAGCTTCGGCTGCGCCGCCGTGGCGGCAGCGACAGGAGCGGCCTTGGCCGCATGCGCCTGGCATGCCGCCACGCTGGCCACCAGCAGCAGCGCCTGCGCCAGTTGCCGGGAAAGGGAGAAATTTTTCGTCATATCCGCTCATCAAAAGTTAGGCCACCGGGCAGCATACGCCGACTATATGACGTAATGATGACAAAAAGCAATACCATGAAAAAGGCCGGGCTCCATCGCTGGAACCCGGCCTGATGCCGACATGAATCAATATGCGCGATTACTTGACCGTCACCTTGATGCTTTTGCTCAACTCCGGCCCATACGACTGGTGCGCGCCGTTGGCGAACTGCATGGTCAGGGTGTACTGGCCCGGCGGCAAGGTGACGTCCGTTTCCGTCTGGCCTTTGCCGAAATGCAAATGTTTTTCGTCCATGGGGATCATCTCGCCCGCCCTCATCGGCCCGATATTGATGAGCAAATGATGGTGGCCCGTCTTGACCGTCATGTCGCCGGCCGGCTTGACGTCCATGCCCTTGACGGCAAATTTCACCTTGAACGGACTGCTGACGGTGGCGCCGTCAGCCGGTTCCACGAACGAAACGGATTGGGCGAAAGCGCTGGCGGCCAGCAGGGTACCGGCAATCGCGACGGCGGCTTGGCGCAGGAATACGGTGGTCAATTGCATGATGTCTCCTCTTGTTTAGTAACAACACGGACTGCATGAAACCATATTCCTGCCGGTCGTGGCGCCGTGGAAGAGTGAATCCAATGGTGCCACGGTGGTCTTGAAAACCGTAGCGAGCAAGCTCAATATCGGGTTGAGTAACGCAACCGTACTTTAGTACGGTGAGTAACGCCGACCCGAAAGTGAGCTGCGCAGTAGGTTTGCAAGGCCACCCAGCCGCTAATCGTTCTTGATGACGATGCTCGGGAACTTGCTGGTCATATCCTTCGCCTTTTCCGCCACCTTGATCGCGATGGTGCGGGCGATCTGCTTGTAGATGGCGGCGACGGGGCCATCGGGCTCGGCCACGACGGTGGGCGTGCCCGAATCCGTCTGCTGGCGGATCGCCATGGTCAGCGGCAAAGCGCCGAGGAATTCCACGCCGAAGTCCGCGCACATCTTCGCGCCGCCGCCGGCGCCGAAGATTTCTTCCGCATGGCCGCAGTTCGAGCAGATGTGCGTGCTCATGTTTTCCACCACGCCCAAAATCGGAATGCCGACTTTCTCGAACATTTTGAGACCCTTGCGCGCGTCCAGCAGCGCGATGTCCTGCGGCGTCGTGACGATGACGGCGCCGGTGACGGGCACTTTCTGCGACAGGGTCAGCTGGATGTCGCCCGTGCCTGGCGGCATGTCGACGATCAAATAATCGAGGTCGCGCCAGTTGGTCTGGTCCAGCAGTTGCTGCAAGGCTTGCGTGACCATCGGGCCGCGCCACACCATCGGCTCGTCCGGATCGATCATGAAGCCGATCGACGACACTTGCAGGCCGTGGTTTTCCATCGGTTCCATGCTCTTGCCATCGAGGGTCTTCGGCTGACCGCTAATGCCCAGCATCATCGGCTGCGACGGGCCATAGATGTCGGCGTCGAGCATGCCGACGGTGGCGCCTTCGGCGGCCAGGGCCAGGGCCAGGTTGACGGCTGTGGTCGATTTACCCACGCCACCCTTGCCGGAGGCGACGGCAATGATGTTTTTCACGTTGCTCATCGGCTTCAAGCCGCGCTGCACCGTGTGCGAAATGATTTTCGACGACACGCCCACGCTGACGTTGCCCACGCCCGGCAGCACGCGCAGGGCGGCCAGCACGGACTTGCGGATCAGGTCGATCTGGCTTTTGGCGGGGTAGCCCAGCTCGATGTCGAGCGAAATATCATCGCCATCGACCTTCAGATTCTTGACGGTTTTGCTGGAAACGAAATCTTTATGTGTATTTGGATCAATAACCTGGGCCAGCGCGGCCTTGACGTCTTCTACTGTGATGCTCATGTAAATCTCCGTGTGTACTACATATGTGCAATACGCGCAGTCTAGCGCAAATTTGCAGGGCGCGATGGCGGCAAAAGCATCACTTGCCGGCGCGGCATCTGCTCATATTGCCTTTCCGCTGTTAAAATGACCTATTATCCATCCCAAAAGTGCATCAATCATGACTCGCAAGCTGTTCGTCACCACTGCCCTGCCTTACGCAAACGCCGCTTTTCACATTGGCCACATCATGGAATACATCCAGGCCGATATCTGGGTCCGGTTCCAGCGAATGCAACGCGATGGCGCAGCCGGCCGTGAAGTGCACTTTGTGGGCGCCGACGATACGCATGGCACGCCCATCATGATCGCCGCCGAAAAGGAAGGCATCACGCCGCAGCAATTCGTCGCCAACATCGCCGCCGGCCGCGCCCAGTACCTCGATGGCTTCCATATCGCCTTCGACAACTGGTATTCGACCGATTCGCCGGAAAACGTCGACCTGTCGCAATCGATCTACCGCAAACTGCGCGATACGGGCCTGATCGTCACGAAAACCGTCGACCGCTTCTTCGATCCGGTCAAGGGCATGTTCCTGGCCGACCGCAACATCAAGGGCGAATGCCCGAAATGCGGCGCCAAGAACCAGTATGGCGACAATTGCGAAGTGTGCGGCGCGGCCTATCAGCCGACCGACCTGGTCAATCCGTTCTCCGTGTTTACCAATGCGACGCCCGTGATGAAGCCGTCGGAACAGTATTTCTTCAAGCTGTCCGACCCGCGCTGCTTCGAATTCCTGAAAAGCTGGCTGAATACGCCAGGCCGCTTGCAGCCGGAAATGGTCAACAAGGTCAGCGAATGGCTGGGCGAAGCGGGTGAAAAGCTGGCCGACTGGGATATCTCGCGCGATGCGCCCTACTTCGGCATCCCGATTCCCGATGCGCCAGGTAAATTCTTCTATGTGTGGATGGATGCGCCCGTCGGTTACCTAGCCAGCCTGAAAAACTATTGCGACAAGAAAGGCATCGATTTCGACGCCTTCCTGAATGACCCGTCGACGGAACAGATCCACTTCATTGGCAAGGACATCGTTTCCTTCCATTTGCTGTTCTGGCCCGCCATGCTGAAGTTCGCCAATCACCCGGTGATCGATAAACTGAAAGTCAACGTTCACGGCTTCCTGACGGTCAACAACGAGAAAATGTCGAAGTCGCGCGGCACGGGCATCTCGCCGCTGCGCTACCTGGACCTGGGCATGAACCCGGAATGGCTGCGCTACTACATCGCCTTCAAGCTGAACTCGAAAGTGGAAGACCTGGACTTCAACGGCGAAGATTTTGTCGCCCGCGTGAACAGTGACCTGATCGGCAAGTACGTGAACATCGCCAGCCGCTGCGCCGGCTTCATCGCCAAGCGTTTCGACGGCAAGCTGGCATCGACGCTGTCGGAAGGCGCGCAAAGCTGGATCAACCGCGCCCTGACGGTGGACGTCAACGGCGTCATCGTCGAGCGCCAGGCCAGCATCGCTGCGCACTTTGAAAACCGCGAATTCGGCAAGGCCTTGCGCGAAATCATGGAAATCGCCGACATCACCAACCAGTATGTCGATGAAAACAAGCCGTGGATCCTCGCCAAGGATGCGGACAAAACGGCCGAGCTGCACGACGTGTGCACCACGGCCCTGATCCTGTTCCGCCAGCTGACGATCCTGCTGTCGCCGGTCCTGCCGGGCGTGGCGAAGAACGTGGCATCGTTCCTCAACGACGAGCAATTCACCTGGGCGGATACGCAAGTGTTCGGCGACGCCGTCTCGAACAGCATGCTGGGCCGCACCATCGGCGCCTACAGCCATTTGATGACGCGCATGGATGCGAAGATGATCGAAGCGCTGTTCGATGCGCCGCAAGCGGCCGCCGCCATTGCCGCGCCCGCTGGCGATGCCGCCAACGATGCCGCCGCGCCAGCCATTGCCGCTGCCGCCATCGAGGAACTGGCGCCCGAAATCAAGATCGACGACTTCCTCAAGGTTGACCTGCGCATCGCGAAAATCGTCAACTGCGAACTGGTCGAAGGTTCCGACAAGCTGCTGCGCCTGACCCTGGATGCGGGCGAAGGCCGTTTGCGCAATGTGTTTTCGGGCATCCGTTCGGCGTACCAGCCGGAAGAGCTGGTTGGCAAGCTGACGGTGCTGGTGGCCAACCTGGCGCCGCGCAAGATGAAGTTCGGCATTTCCGAGGGCATGGTCATGGCGGCCTCCGCCGCCGACGAGAAGGCCAATCCCGGCATCTACATCCTGAACCCATGGCCGGGCGCCGAACCTGGCATGCGCATCCGCTAAGGACCGATGATGAATATCGTGGTGCGCGAAGCAACGAATGCCGATGCACAGCTGATGGCCGAGCTGACCCGCGCCGCGTGGGCCGGCAAGGTGGTCGCCTCGTCCAGTGGACACCACGAGACGGCGCAGCAGGTGGCAGAGCAATTGCGCCACGGCGGCGGTTTTGTGTTGCTGATCGACGACATTCCAGCCGGTTCGCTGCGCTGGATGCCGCTCGACAGCGACCCCGCCATCTGGAAGATTTCACGCATGGGCGTGCTGCCCGCCTACCGGGGCAGCCACGTCTCGCAGCACTTGCTCGAAGCCATCATTCATCACGGCCTGTCGTGCCAGGCCGAGGAATTGCGCCTGGCCGTGCGGCGAGACCAGCGCAAACTGATCGATTTTTATGCGGCCTTCGAATTCGACCTGGCCGAAGAACTGGAATATTCGCACGCCAACCCCGCCGAACCGGCACCGATGGTGATGCGGCGGTTGCTACGTTATTGATTTTTAGCAATTTCACCCCTGGACTTGCCGATACAACAACCCGCCAAGCAGCATGGCGCGGTAAAATACGGCCGGCTGACCTTACCCATAAGACACTCAGAAGAGAATATGAAACTGCCTGCAAAACACAACAACTACGTATCCGACCACACCCTGTTCATCGCCGAACTGAAGGCCAAGAATCCTGGCATGGAAGCGGGCCAGCAAGCGGGCCGCGCCCTGCTGTGGGACAAGCCGGCCGTCAGCATCGATGAGCAGGAACGCCAGTTGGCGTCGGCCGTCAAGCAACAGGCTTACGTTTACCAGAACAAGAACTAATATCTGGAACCGGCACGATGTTGCCTGAAGAGTCTGCAGTCACGCCGGAAGCCGACGCTTCCGGTACCGGCGCAGTCATCGCGTTGCCCGAACCCGTCGCTAGCGGCGACGGCAGCGGCGACCCTGCAGCATCGGCAACCACGGAGGCGGCACCCGCCGCCGACCCGCTGGGCATCGCCCGCCTGTATGGCGAGCCGATGCTGCGCATGCCGACGGATTTGTACATTCCGCCGGACGCGCTGGAAATCTTCCTCGAAGCCTTCGAAGGCCCGCTCGACTTGCTGCTCTACCTGATCCGCAAGCAAAACTTCAACATTCTCGATATTCCGATGGCGCAGGTGACCCTGCAATATCTGAAATATGTCGACCAGATCCGCGTGCGCAACCTGGAACTGGCCGCCGAGTATTTGTTGATGGCCGCCATGCTGATCGAGATCAAGTCGCGCATGCTCTTGCCTTCACGCAAGAGTGACGTCGAGGAAGATGGCGGCGATCCCCGTGCCGAGCTGGTGCGCCGTCTGCTCGAGTACGAGCAGATCAAGCTGGCCGCCTACGACCTGAACGCCATTCCCCAGTTCGAGCGCGATTTCGTGCGCACGCAGATTTTCATCGAGCAAAGCCTGACGCCCACCTGGCCCGACGTGGAACCGGTGGACTTGCAGCAGGCGTGGCTCGACGTGCTGAAACGCGCCAAGCTGACCCAGCATCACCGCATCAGCCGCCAGGAACTGTCCGTGCGCGAGCATATGTCGAGCATCCTGCGCCATTTGCAATCGTCGCGCTTTGTCGAGTTCAGCGAGCTGTTCGACATCGCCGGCGGCGTGCCCGTGGTGGTGGTCAACTTCGTGGCCCTGCTTGAACTGGCCAAGGAAACCCTGATCGAAATCACGCAGGCAGAACCGTTTGCCCCCATCTACGTCCGGCTGGCCTATTCGCCCGCCTGATATCCTTCCCTTTGTCACTGACCACCGTACAACGGGGTTTTAGCGAAAGCAATCCATGAAAATTATTTCCGACATCGAAGAATTGCGCGACCAGCTCAGCGGACAGCTGCGCACGGCGTTCGTCCCCACCATGGGCAACCTGCATGAAGGCCATCTGTCGCTGATGCGCCTGGCGCGCAAGCATGGCGACCCCGTCGTCGCCTCGATCTTCGTCAACCGCCTGCAATTCGGCCCGAACGAAGACTTCGAGAAATATCCGCGCACCATGGCGGCCGACATCGCCAAGCTGGAAAAGGAAGGCGTGTACGTGCTGTTCGCGCCAACGGAAAAGGAACTGTACCCGGAACCGCAGGAATACCGCGTGCGCCCGCCCGATGACCTGGGCAATACCCTGGAAGGGGAATTCCGCCCCGGCTTCTTCGAAGGCGTGTGCACGGTCGTCACCAAGCTGTTCTCGTGCGTGGGTCCAAGAGTGGCCGTGTTCGGCAAGAAGGATTACCAGCAACTGATGATCATCCGCAACATGGCGCGCCAGTTCGCGCTGCCGACGGAAATCA
Source organism: Janthinobacterium sp. JF4 (assembly GCF_059617925.1). Taxonomy (NCBI): domain Bacteria; kingdom Pseudomonadati; phylum Pseudomonadota; class Betaproteobacteria; order Burkholderiales; family Oxalobacteraceae; genus Janthinobacterium; species Janthinobacterium sp. JF4. The sequence goes on from NZ_JCAQAV010000029.1 coordinate 13,956, forward strand.
TCGCTGCCGAAACCTACCGGGCAGACGATGGACTGGCCTTGTCGTCGCGCAATATGTACTTGTCGGAAAGCGAGCGGGCGGAAGCGCCGGAACTGTACAAGGGCCTCACCATCGTGGCCGAGGAAGTGCGCAAGGGCAACCTGGCCGTCGGTGAACTGGAACAGGCGGCCATGCGGTTGCTGGACGGCCGCGGCTGGAAATCGGACTACATCGCCGTGCGCAAGCGCGCCAACCTGCAGGCGCCGAGCGCCGCCGAACTGGCCGCCGGCGAACCGCTGGTGGTGCTGGCAGCCGCCAAGCTGGGACAAACCAGATTGATCGACAACCTGGAAATTTAAGCGTCACCTCGACGGGGCCATTCGGCCCCGTTTCTTTCTCTACTTCTCCATCCCTACCAGCTTGAGTTCGGCAAACAGCGGCTTGTTGCTGCCGCGTGCCGCTTGCAACATGTCATAGCTGGCCGCATCGAGCACGATTTCCTCTCCCGCCCACAGCTTGCGCTGATTCGCAGGCAGCCTCAGGCTGCGCAGGATGGCCCGGACCTGGGCCGGATCGGCTGCCAGCAGGCGTATGGCGCGCGCATGGCGCTGCGTGCCCGCGAGGATCGGCAAGCCGCCCTCGGCGCCATGCTGACTCAGGCTGACATAGTCATGGCCGCCCACGCGGTGCAGATAGGCATGCCGGCCGTCAGCTTCGGCAGGCGGTTCCTGCAGCTCGACAGAGGCGACAGTGGTTTGTTCAAGGCTCAAGCCACACGCCGTCAACAGGACTGTGCTCAGGGCCGTGCTCAGGGCGAAAAATAATACGGGTGCTCGGCGCATCGTGCGCTCCTTCTTGTCGGGGGCGGGGACAGAGGTGGAATACTGCAGCGATCATGGGCCAAATTATTTGACATGTAAAGTTAACTTTGGGAAATATTTCCTTCCTCTTCGCAACTAGTTGCGATTAGTCAGTATTGCACAGGATTGCTCCGCTCGGAGCAGGCAAGCGCGGGAGCCCCGCGCGCGAATGGCGGACTGCCCAAAGGCCCTTGTGGACGAAAAAAACGCTGCCGGTTTGCACGGGCAGCGTTTTTCCTGATAACGGTCCAGCCTGGATCAGGCGCCGGCTTTTTCCAGCTTCTCGAAAATCTTGTTCAGCTTTTCATCGAGGGTCGCGGCCGTGAACGGCTTGACGACATAACCGCTGGCGCCAGCTTGCGCGGCGGCGATGATGTTTTCTTTTTTCGCTTCGGCGGTGACCATCAGCACGGGCAGCTTGGCCAGTGCGGGATCGGCGCGGATATGCTGCAGCATCGTCAGGCCATCCATGTTTGGCATGTTCCAGTCCGAGACGACGAAATCATACGATTCCGCGCGCAGCTTGGCCAGGCCCATCACGCCGTCTTCCGCCTCATCGACGTTGGCATAACCCAGTTCCTTCAACAGATTCCGGACAATGCGGCGCATCGTCGAAAAATCGTCAACGACTAAAAATTTCATCTTTGGATCAGCCATGAATAACTCCGTTGTTTCTGTAGCGGTTTGTTAATAATATCGACATGAATGCCGACATTATGGTCGACACTACGGCAGCAAGTTGTAGGATAGCATTTTCGTTGCTTTTAGGCGAACAAACTTGCCTCAGATCATATAAAACGTGGCTTACACGCGCAAAGCACGCATGCCATGCGCCGCCAGGTGTCCCAGCACCATGCCAGGCAGCGCCGTCAGAGCGCCGACCTCATGCGTAGCGCCGACAGCGATCGCCTCGCGCGGCATGCCGAACACCACGCAACTGGCTTCATCCTGAGCAAAATTATACGCTCCTGCGGCCTTCATCTCCAACATGCCTTGTGCGCCGTCCTTGCCCATGCCGGTGAGGATCACGCCGACGGCATTTTTACCGGCCGATTGCGCGGCCGAACGGAACAGCACATCGACCGACGGGCGGTGGCGGTTGACCGGCTCGCCCTGGTCGATCTTGGTCATGTAGTTGGCGCCGCTGCGCGTCAGGGTCAGGTGCGAATGGCCGGGCGCGATGTAGGCGTGGCCGGGCAGCACCCTTTCGCCGCCCGCCGCTTCCTGCACCGAAATCTTGCACAGCGAATCGAGGCGGCGCGCGAACGAGCGCGTAAAGCCTTCCGGCATGTGCTGCGTGATCAGGATGCCGGGGCAATCGGACGGCATCTGCATGAGGAATTCGCGGATCGCTTCCGTGCCGCCCGTCGAAGCGCCCACGATGATCAGCTTTTCGCTCGACGTCAGCGGGCTGCGCAGCGCAGGCAGCGGCGCGGCGACCTTGTCATTGGCCGACGGCAGGGTGCGCGCGCGGATGCGCGCCTTCGAGGCGGCGCGGATCTTGTCGGCGATCATGTCCGTGTACTCGCGCATGCCGCTCTGGATGGAAATCTTCGGCTTGGTGACGAAATCGACGGCGCCCAGTTCCAGCGCGCGCATGGTGATTTCCGAGCCGCGCTCGGTCAGCGACGACACCATCAATACCGGCATCGGGCGCAAACGCATCAGTTTTTCCAGGAAGTCGAGGCCATCCATCTTCGGCATCTCGACATCGAGGGTCAGCACGTCAGGGTTGGTCTGCTTGATCATCTCGCGCGCCACCAGCGGATCGGGCGCCGCGCCCACCACTTCCATGTCGGGCTGGCTGTTCACGATTTCCGTCATGACGCTGCGGATCAGCGCCGAGTCATCCACGATCAATACTTTGATCTTCATAGTTATCCTTCCAGGCCTTGCGGCCCTTATTCTTTATTAAATTAGTACATTGGACCAAACCGCCGCAGGCCGCACAGCACGACGCGCAGCAGGTTTGGTCTGGTGTTACTAGAACAGCTCGACCTCGCCGCCCACTGGCGCGACCTTGAGGCGGCTGGCGTAGTCGAGTTCGCGGCGTACCAGCGTATCGTTATGCGTCTGCATCAGCTTTTTCACCAGCACCTTGCCGCTGCGGGGGAAGAAATACACCTTGCGCGGGTGGATGTCATTCAAGTCCTCGGCCACCACGCGCATTTTTTCCGCCTTCAGGTAATTGATGACGAAAGCCGCATTGCGTTCGCCCACGTTGATCGCAGTGAAGCCGCGCAGCACGGCGCCGCCGCCGAACACTTTCGCTTCCATGTTCTCGCGCCGCGCGCCCGCCTTCAGCAAATCGTTGATCAATATCTCCATGGCGTAGGTGCCATAGCGCATCGACGCGGAAATCGGGCTATTCGGATCGCTGCCGCCATCGGGCAGCATGAAATGGTTCATGCCGCCCAGGCCCGTGACGCGGTCGCGGATGCAGGCCGAGACGCAGGAGCCGAGCACGGTGACGATCAGCATGTCCTTGTTGGTGAAGTAATACTCACCAGGCAAGATCTTGGCGGCGTCACAATTGAACGTCCTGTCGTAATAGACGTTAGTGGCGAATTGCTCTTTGGATTCCAGGCTCATATTTCACTCTCATGTACGATGCGACGATGCCTTGGGCGCGGCGCCCCGAGGCTGATCGAGCTCATAGACTGTTTTACCGCGCAGCTTCAATGAATCCGACACGTACAGAAAATTCTCCGAATGGCCCGCAAACAGCAGGGCATCCGGCTTCATCAATGGCACAAAGCGCGACAGGATCTTGCGCTGCGTCGCCTTGTCAAAATAGATCATCACGTTACGGCAAAAGATGACATCGAACTGGCCCGTCAAGGGCCAGCTGTCAGCCAGCAGGTTGAGCGGCTTGAAGGTAATCATCTGGCGCAGTTCCGGGCGCACCCGCACCTGTCCTTCGCGATCGCCCTTGCCGCGCAAGAAGAAGCGCCGCGCACGGTCGGCCGGCATCTTGTCGAGCCGGTCCAGGTTGTAGACGCCATTGGCGGCCGTGGCCAGCACGTTCGTGTCGATGTCCGTGGCGATGATGGTGACCGGCGGCGTGAGCGTATTGAACGCCTCGCACACCGTCATGGCGATCGAGTACGGCTCCTCGCCGGTAGAACTGGCCGAACACCAGATGGTGATCGGCCCGTTCAGTTTTTTCACATGCTCGGCCAGCAGCGGGAAGTGATGCGCCTCGCGAAAGAACGACGTCAGGTTGGTCGTCAGCGCATTCGTGAACGCTTCCCACTCGTCGCCCATGCGGCCAGCTTCCAGGTCGTCCAGGTAGCGGACGAACGAGGAGATGCCCGTCGCGCGCAGGCGCCGCGCCAGGCGGCTGTAGACCATCTCCTGCTTGCTGTCGGCCAGCGCGATGCCGGCCCGCTTGTAAATCATGGCGCGGACCCGTTCGAAGTCCTTGCCAGTGAAATCAAATTCCTTGACCGAATCCGTTTTAGTTTGCGGCATTTTGTTTTTACCTCTCTATGACTACTCTGACCAATGCCTTTGCAAGTATAACTAGCGGGACCGGGTTGGCGTCAGAACTCTTCCCAATCGTCGCCGCCGGCCGCCGCCAGCTTTTTCGCGGGCGGTGGCGTGCCGGCTTGCGCCGTCTTTGCCAACCGCCGTGTATTTGCCGCCACGCCAGGCGCCGGCCGTGCCGCCGCCTTTACTGCTGGCGCGGGTGCGGGCATGGCCGCCTGCGCCGCGCTCTCGCCATCGAGCTTGAAGATGCTCACGGCGTCGGCCAGCTTCTGCGCCTGATCCTGCATGCTTTCGGCCGCCGCCGCCGCTTCCTCGACCAGCGCCGCATTTTGCTGCGTCATCTGGTCCATCTGCGCGATGGCCTGGTTGACCTCTTCGATGCCATGGCTCTGTTCCTGCGTCGCCGCCGTGATCTCGCCCATGATGTCGGCCACCTGCCGGATCGACGTGACGATCAGGCCCATGGTCTGTCCCGCCTCGTCCACCAGGCGGCTGCCGGCATCGACCTTGTCGACCGAGTCGCCGATCAGGCCCTTGATTTCCTTCGCCGCGCCAGCCGATCGTTGCGCCAGGTTGCGCACTTCCGACGCCACCACCGCAAAACCGCGTCCCTGCTCGCCTGCGCGCGCCGCTTCGACTGCCGCATTCAAGGCCAGTATATTCGTCTGGAACGCAATGCCGTCGATGACGCCGATAATGTCGACGATCTTGCGCGAACTGTCCTTGATGGAACCCATGGTATCGACCACTTGCGCCACCACCTTGCCGCCCTGCTCCGCCACCGACGATGCCGACACGGCCAGCTGGTTGGCCTGGCGCGCGTTGTCCGCGTTCTGCTTCACGGTCGACGTCAGCTCTTCCATCGACGATGCCGTCTCTTCGAGCGAACTGGCCTGCGTTTCCGTGCGCGCCGACAGGTCCGCATTGCCGCTGGCGATCTCGCGCGACGCCACGGTAATCGTGTCCGTTCCATTGCGCACGTCGCTGACCGTCTGCACCAGGCTCTCGTTCATGTCCTTGAGCGCCTGCTGCAGCGCGCTCGTTTCATCCTTGCCTTCGACCACCACGCGCGACGTCAGCTCGCCGGCAGCCACTTTCTGCGCCACGGCCAGGGCGCCCGACAGCGGCACCGTGATCGAGCGGGTGATGAAGATGGCGCACCAGGCGCCGATCGCCACCGCCGCGCCGCCCAGGATGAACAGTACCTTCATCAGGCGCGCATCGGCCGCCAGCGAGTCGTCCATGAAGCTTTGCTGCGCCACGTGCTGCAAGTCGAGCAGCTTGTTGATATCGGCCAGGGTCGTCTTGTTCAAGGGGTCGATGCGGGTGGCAATGACCTTCGCCGCGCCCTCGCTGTTAAACGCCAGCACCTGCCCCATCGCTTCCTTGAAGGCGGCATCGACTTCGCCGTCGACCTTGGCGATATTGGCCAGCAGCGCCTTCTCGCCAGCGGACAGACCCAGGCCGGACAGCTTGCCGCGCGCGCCGTCGTACAGCTTGCGCTGCTCGCGCACCTTGCCCTCTTCCGCCTGCATCAGGCCCACATCGCCCTGCAGGCCGATATTGCGCATGGCGATACCGGTTTCCAGCATCGCGCTTTTCATCAGCGACGCCTGCGTATTCTTTTCGCTTGCCAGTGCCAGGCCCGTGAGCAACTGGGCCTTGTTACGGTAATTCAGTGCATTCGCCGAAACGATCACTACCACCAGGATGGCGAGGATGCTGCCAAAACCTATCCCCAGCCGGGTGCCTATCTTGAAATCGCGCAAACTCATTACAGTCTCCAATATTTATGTGAACGGCGCCCGTTCAACCGGACGGCGCCGTGTTGTGGCCTGGTCTCTGTCGGACCTTGCAGCCTGCCGGCGCGCCTCTGGCTAACGCCCGCACCGGTACATGCATATCTGTAGTGATTCTTTGCGTGCCAAAACGGCGGCGCACCGGGCGCCGCCTTGCTGCCTGCCTGCTGCCGCTTACGCTGCCAGCTTGTCGATCAGGCCCATCTCGCTGCTCGACATCAGCTTGTCGATGTCGACCAGGATCAGCATGCGCTCGTCGATGGTGCCCAGGCCGATCATGTAGTCGGTCGAGAAGGCGGTGCCCATTTCCGGCGCCGGCTTCACCTGCTCCGGCGTCAGCGTGGTGACGTCGGAAACGCTGTCGACCACCATGCCGACGATGCGGCCGCCGATGTTCAGGATGATCACCACCGTGAACTGGTCGTACACGGGCGTGCCCAGGTTGAACTTGATGCGCATGTCGACCACGGGGATGATGATGCCGCGCAGGTTGATCACGCCCTTGATGAATTCAGGCGCGTTGGCGATGCGGGTGACCGCTTCGTAACCTCGGATTTCCTGGACCTTCAGGATATCGATGCCGTACTCTTCGGAGCCCAGGGTAAAGGCCAGGAATTCACGGCCGGCGATGTCCTTGCCGTCGCCCGCATTGCTTCCGGATGTTTGTTGAGTATCTGACATGGTGCGTTTTCCTATCTTTTATCTATCGGTACTACGAAAAAATGGACTCGTCGGCCAGCTGGCGAGAGGAACGGATCAGGGCGGCGACATCGAGAATCAGCGACACGCCGCCATCGCCCAGGATGGTGGCGCCGGAAATGCCCACCACCTTGCGGTAGTTCGATTCGAGGTTTTTCACCACGACCTGCTGCTGCCCCACCAGGTCGTCGACAAACAGGGCCGCCTTGCGCCCTTCCGTCTCGAGGATCACGCAGATGCCTTCCGAAGGACTGGTAAAGCGCGGCGCGATGTCGAACATCTGGTACAGCGGAATCAAAGGCAGGTATTCGCCGCGCACTTTCACCACTTGCCCGCGGCCAGCGATGTCCTTGATATCCTCAACGGCTGGCTGCAGCGATTCGATGACAAAGCCCAGCGGTAAAATATACACTTCGTCGCCGACGCGGATCGACATGCCGTCCAGGATGGCCAGGGTCAGCGGCAGCGAGATGGAAATCGTCGTGCCGAAACCCTTCGCCGACCGGATGTCGACGACGCCGCCCATGGCGCTGATGTTGCGCTTGACGACATCCATGCCCACGCCGCGGCCCGACACGTCGGTGACCGCTTCGGCGGTGGAAAAACCGGGCGCGAAGATCAGCTGCCACACGTCGGCGTCGCTCATCGTCTCGGAGACGTCCAGGCCCTGCTGCGCGGCCTTGGCCAGGATGCGCTCGCGGTTCAATCCCGCGCCGTCATCGGACACTTCGATGATGATGTTGCCGCCCTGGTGGCTGGCCGAGAGGAACAAACGGCCGGCCTCGGTCTTGCCGGCGGCCACGCGGGCGGCCGGCATTTCCACGCCATGGTCGATACTGTTGCGCACCAGGTGCGTGAGCGGATCGACGATGCGCTCGATGAGGCCCTTGTCCAGTTCCGTGGCGGCGCCATTCGTGATGAAATCGACCTTCTTGCCCAGCTTGGTCGCCAGGTCGCGCACCATGCGCGGGAAGCGCGAGAAGACGAAATCCATCGGCATCATGCGGATCGACATCACCGCTTCCTGCAAGTCGCGCGTGTTGCGCGTCAGGTGGCTGACGCTGTCGAGCAGTTTTTCATGCAGCATCGGGTCGAGCGCGCTGGCACGCTGCTCGATCATCGCCTGCGTGATCACCAGTTCGCCCACCAGATTGATCAGCTGGTCGACTTTCTCGATCGAGACGCGGATCGACGACGATTCGGCGCCGGCCTTGTCGCCCTCTTTCTTGGCCGGTTTCTTTTCCTGCTCCACTTCGGCCACGGCGCTGGCTACGGCCGGCGCGGCGCTGGCGTTGCCCGCCCTGGCCGCGTCGGCGCGAATCTGTTCCAGGGGCTGGAAGAAACCGTAGCCCTGTTCGGCGTCGCTCTGCACGCCGGCGGCGGCGCGGATGTCTTCGAGCGGCTGGAAGAAGCCATAGCCTGGGTCCGCCGCGCCAGGCGTGCCTGGCAGCGGCTCGAAGAAGCCATAGCCCTGGGCTTTTTCCTGCGCCGCGCGGGCCGCATCGGCTTCACCTGGCGCCAAAGGCGGCGCCTGCGTGATGACCATGTCGTCGGGATTGAGCACGAACGAGCAGATGGCCAGGATATCGTCCAGGCTTTCATGCGTCGTCACTTCCAGCACCTTGCGCGCGTCGGGCAAGGCGGACACGGCGACGTCGCCCAGCAAGCCCAGTTCGGCCGCCAGCGCATCGACTTCGCGCGCCTCCATGCTAGGTAGTTCCAGGCGGATGCGATGGCCGCCGGCATGGCTGACGGCTGCCTTTTCCGCCGTGTGGAAGGCCGGCGCGACGGGCGTGAGCGCGGCCACGGGCACGTCCTGCGAGAACGACTGCAGCATCATGCGCACATTGGCCACGGCATCCTGGTCGACGGCGCTGCCCAGGCGATGGCCGTCGAGCTGCATCTTGAGGATATCCTTGGCCGCCAAAAAGGCGTCGACGTGTTCCGCCGTCAGGGCCATCTGGCCCTGGCGGATGCGGTCGAGCAGCGACTCGAGGATGTGCGTCACCTCGCTCATGTCGGAGAGGCCGAACGTCGATGCGCCGCCCTTGATCGAATGGGCGGTGCGGAAAATGGCATTCAGGTCTTCGGCGTCGGGCGCCGCAATATCAACGGCCAGCAGCAGCCGTTCTTTTTCAGCCAGCAGTTCTTCGGCCTCATCGAAAAAGACCTGAAAAAACTGGCTAATATCGATGGTCATAGGGTGACTCCGTCAATTGCATCGTTGCGCTGCGCGGCTGGCATCAGCCGATCACCTTCTTGACCACTTCGATCAGGCGTTGCGGATCGAACGGCTTGACCAGCCAGCCATTGGCGCCGGCGGCACGTCCCTTCGACTTCATCTCGTCCGACGACTCCGTCGTCAGCATCAGGATGGGTACCTTCTGGTAGGTCGGCAGTTCGCGCAGCAGCTTGATCAGCTCCAGGCCATCCATGCGCGGCATGTTTTGGTCCGTCAATACCAGATCCACGGTTTGCAGCTTGGCTTTTTCCAGTCCGTCCTGGCCGTCGACGGCCTCCACCACCTGGTAACCGGCGGCCTTCAGACTGAACGCCACCATCTGGCGCAATGAGCTCGAATCGTCCACTGCAAGTATCGTTTTGGCCATCTTTGCTCCCACTTATTCCGGGCATCTTGCCCGAGTATTTGATTAATCAATCCATGCAACCACAAGCGTTCCACACTGGCATGCTAGAACAGCTCGATGTCGCCACTTTCCAAATGCTGTTGACTGACAGCCTTGCGCAGCACGCTGCGCAACTCCAGGCTTTGAATCGCCAGCGCCATGCTGACCCGCCCCAGCAAGGCGACAATTTCTTCATTGTCGCTCTCCGGCAACATCTCCGCGCCATGCGAGCCCAGGGTTCCGAGGAACTCGCGCAAGCCCGTCACGCGCTTCAAGGTGCGCTCGATCAGCTGGCTGGTCATATCCTGGAACTGCAGGCTGGTGATGGCGGCATTCACGTAGCCCCCCACTTCGTCCTGCAAGGCCAGCAGTTTCTCCCGCTGCTGCTCGGCCGGAATGCCGCCGTCGAGCAGCAGGGCGATGGTATCTTGCTGCGCAGCGACGGCGGCGTGTATCGCCATGAAATTGAAGGACAGCTTTTCGATCGCCTCTTCCAGCAAGATGCCGGTCTGCACCAGGTCGGTTTCCACCTCCGTCAAGTGCTTGCGGCCATGGTCCGACACGCCAGACAGCAGGCGCTTTACATGCGAGCCAAGTATTTTCTTTCTTGTCATAAAGGTCTCATTGTTTCAATACACTACGCGTCGACAGCCTTGCGTGTTATTTTTTCGCCGCAGGCGGCGCACCGGCCGCCAGCCCTGAAGCGACGGCGGCGGAAGCGGCATCGGTCACCGGCAGTTCGATCGCCGAGCCATCGCGCAACACATTTTCTTCCGTGCGTTTGTTCATGACGATGATGCTGATGCGCCGGTTGATCGGATTGAAGGGGTCGAGCTTGTCCAGGTGGGCGGCCGAACCGAGTCCCACCACGCGCAATACTTTTTCTTCCTTCATGCCGCCGATCACCAGTTCGCGCCGCGACGCATTCGCGCGGTCGGCCGACAATTCCCAGTTGCTGTAGCCGGCATCGCTCATGTAGGGCGTCGAATCCGTATGGCCGGACAGGCCGATGCGGTTCGGCACTTCATTGAGCACGAAGCCGATGGCGTGCAGGATTTCCTTGGTGTACGGTTGCAGATTCGCATTGGCGAGCGCAAACATCGGACGGTTCTGTTCGTCGACGATCTGGATGCGCAAGCCTTCGCTGGTGATATCGAGCAGCAACTGGTTCTTGTACTTCTTCAGCAGGGGATTGGCGTCGATGGTCGCTTCGATGCGCGCCTTGAGCGCCTGCAGGCGCTTGCCTTCCTCGCGTTCGAGCGCGGCCTTGGCGGAATTGAGGTCGAACGACTTGCGCTGCGGCTCTTCCTGCGCCTTGCGCACCTGTCCATCCTGGCGCGACAGGTCCTGGCCGCCGCCCTGGATGACGGAATTGCTTTCGCCGCTGCCGGAACCGCCCGCCATGGCCACTTTCAAGGGTGTCTTGAAGAATTCGGAAATGCCGTTCAAGTCGCCCTTCGAGGTGGAGCCCAGCAGCCACATCAGCAGGAAGAAAGCCATCATGGCCGTGACAAAGTCGGCGTAGGCGATTTTCCACGCCCCGCCATGGTGTCCGCCAGCCGTCTTCTTGATACGCTTGACGATAATCGGGCGCATGCCTTCATCGGCCATGGCATCCCCCTTCCGTGTGCTGCAAATGACTCATGGTGTCCAGGCGTATATTCACTGCTTACTTCGTTTTCGATTTCTTGATGTGGTCTTCCAGCTCGTTGAACGTCGGACGCTCGGTCGAGAACAGCACCTTGCGGCCGAACTCCACGGCCAGCGCCGGCGCATAACCGTTCAGGCTGGCCAGCAGGGTCACTTTCACGCACTGGAACATCTTGCTCGACTCTTCCAGCTTCTGCTCCAGCAGGCTGGCCAATGGCCCCACGAAACCGTAGGCCAGCAAGATGCCGAGGAAGGTGCCGACCAGCGCGTGCGCGATCAGCATGCCCAGCTCGGCTGGCGGGAGGCCTACCGATTCCATCGTGTGCACCACGCCCATCACGGCGGCGACGATACCGAACGCGGGCAAGCCATCGCCCACCTTGGCGATCACGTGGGCCGGCACGGCGCCTTCGTGATGGTGCGTCTCGATTTCGTTATCCATCAAGTTTTCGATCTGGAACGCATCCATATTGCCCGATACCATCAGGCGCAGGTAATCGGTCATGAATTCGATGATATGGTGGTCGGCCAGCACGGCCGGATACTTGGAAAACAGCGGGCTTTCTTCGGGCTTGTCGATATCGCCTTCGATCGACATCAAGCCTTCCTTGCGCACCTTGCTGAGCACTTCGAACAACAGCGACATCAGCTCCATGTACAGCTCTTTGGTATAGCGCGAGCCCTTGAACAGGCTGGGCAAGGCGGCGATTGTCGCCTTGATGGCCTTGTTATTGTTACCGACAAGGAAGGCACCCAGGGCGGCGCCGCCGATCATCAGCAACTCCAGCGGCTGAAACAGCGCCGCCAGATGGCCGCCGGCCATTGCGAAGCCGCCAAAGACCGAGGCGCAGACGATGATGTATCCGATTATGACTAACAAGTGCCCTGACTCCCAATAATGGCCGGGGCTGTGTGCCCGGCATGTTCAAACCTGTTCCTGTCTTCTGGCGGCTGCGCCGCCGGCGGAGACAGCGGCAAAAAAAGCAACCGGAAGTTAATTGAAATGCGCTGCTTTTCAATGCAATTCCGAGAAAATGCCGTGTGGAACTACAATAACGTGAGATTGCCCCACGGGCAAGCAAATAACGCAGACAATTGCTTAAAAGCACCATATGTAAAGTAAAGGGCCACCCTCTGTGGCGGCAATGGTCTTATCGGGCGCGCGAGCCACAATCTGGAATTCGTAACTAAGAAGCATGCTACCGGGCAACATTTCCTTTTCCGCCTTGCGCCACAGGGCCGCCATCGCCGCCGGCGACAGATAGGCAAAGACGGCATCGTAGCGGCCGAAGTCGAGCGCTTCGTAGTCGCCGCGCAGGAAGCGCGCGCGGCTGCCCGCCAGCCCCGCGCGCAAGCGGCTTGCCAGCCACGGCAGCGGTGCCAGCTCGATGCCGGAAAACTGGCCATCGGGCCGGCGCCGCGCCAGGTCCAGCACCAGACCGCCCAGGCCGCTGCCGATATCGACCAGCCGCACGCCGGGACGGTCCGCGACCAGTTCGGCCACCGCCTGCCATACCTTCGGCCCAGACGGGTAAAACGGCACTTGCGTGCGGAACGTGGACCAGTACAGACTCAGCAAGAAAACAAAGGCCGCCAGGAACACGGCCGGGGGCAAATCGAGCAAACTGGCTGCCAGCAAGGCGGGCGCAAACAGCAGGCCGATGGCGCACCACCAGCGCGCCAGTCCCGCGCGCCACGTGATGAGCGCCGCCAGCACGCCCTGCACCAGCGCCACGGCCGGCAGCGACATGGCCACGCCCGCGCGCGCCAGGCCATACACCAATAGCAACATCAAGGGAAAGGCCAGGACCTGGATCAGGATGGCCTTGAGCGCGGGCGCGCGCAGGATTTGTTGCAGCATGGGGTAGTCACAGGAGGAAAACGCCAGTGTAAGCGAAAGCGCCATGAAAAAACCGGAGTCCGGTCTGGCGACCGCTCCGGTTTTCACTGAGCTTGCCTGAGGGGGCAGTATCAGGCGGCGACATCCGGCGCCGCGATAGCGGCCGCTTCATCGCGCGCCTTCTTGGTCTTGCCGGCACGCGAAGGCATGTGGCACAGGCCGCACACATAATCGGCATTCAGGTCGAGGCAGTTGACGACAAACTTGCCGCCACACTTGCCGCAGGGCGCCATGTCCAGCATCTTGCTGCTGAAAAAGCGCACCAGGGTCCAGGCCCGCGTCAGCGACAGCAGCGGCTCTTCCCCCGCTTCGGGCGGCATCTGTTCCAGATACAGCTTGTATGCCTTCATCACGGCTTCGATGCCGGTGGCGCCAGCGTGGTCGACGAGGAATTTGTGGATATTGATGAACAGCGAGGAATGGATATTCGGTTGCCAGGTGATGAACCAGTCGGTGGAAAACGGCAGCATGCCCTTGGGCGGCGAGACGCCCTTCAATTCCTTGTACAGATTCAGCAGGCGTTCGCGCGACAGCGAGACTTCCGTCTCCAGCAGTTGCAAACGGGCGCCCAGCTGTATCAATTCGATGGCCAGCTGGATCTCCTGCGCTTCCGATACGACACTTTTCTTGGCCATGCTGTGTACTCCACTACTGACTGATACCGACTACCGATACTGACTAAATAAAAGGTTGCCAGCAAAATGTTCAGGGCAATGCAACGCCGCCATGGACGTTTTGATGGGGACCTTAAGCGATTTCTTCGACGCCCTGGCCGGCCATGAGGATAGCCGCGTGCGACTGGGCCAGCGAGCGGTCTTTATTGTAGTTCGTCAACATGCCCAGGATGGCGCTGTCATCGAAGCGGAAACGGGCCAGCATCATGTTGCCGCCAGCCAGTTTCAGGATCTGCGCATTGCTCATGCCTTCGATCAGTTCGGCGATTTCGGCGGCAATGCCCAAACGGAAGATGGCCGTTACCTTGTCCGCACGAATCATTTGCTGGGCCAGCATCAGGTAGCTCAGGTTAGCGTCGCGAATCTCAGCCATCATATCGTTAGCAGTCATTTCCATCTCCTCAATCCGTTGAATTCAGCTGGCGTTGTGTGTTGCCAGTGAGATACATTCTGCAGGAGCAACATTAAACGCAACAGAGGCGTAGCGCTGTATTTTTGGTCGGGGAATGGCGGACGGGACCGTAGGTGTTTGTCTGACAAACACTACTCGATCATGGTCGCACGCCAGCAACGGCGCGGATGTGGGAGGTTGGCGCTGTGCCGGATTTGTCCGACTTTTGGCCTGTAAAAAATATCACTTTTTTACAACAACTTGATCAGAATCAAGCCTGTCTACTGAGATAACGGCAGCTTCGACGGGAACTTTAGGCTTTTTTTTAAAAAAGTTTAAAAAGTTTTTGATGCTTGCCTGACCGATTACCGCCGTTCATGTATTTGTTGACGGCGGCGAATCGCAGAACTTGAGGGGTTTTTGAAAATATTTTCAAGAATCGTGATTTTTTTCGTTGACGCCCCACAAGCGGGCATGTTTTCGCCGCCTTTCCATACCGGGAAGCGCGCTGTGCGGCATGGATTTGCTACACTGCCACTTCCGCATGATACTTTAAGCCTCAAGCAATATCATGCCACTCAGACAAGCATCAATATGAAAGCCACCATGATTTCTCGACATGACTGCAGCGCGCGCGACCTCGACGATCCCCTGGCGCCCCTGCGCCAGCAATTCGACTTGCCGCAAGGCGTGATTTACCTCGACGGCAATTCCCTGGGCGCACGGCCGAAAACGGCCCTGGCCCGCGCCCAGCACGTCATCACGGCCGAATGGGGCACGGATCTGATCCGCAGCTGGAACACGGCTGGCTGGTTCGACCTGCCCAAGCGCCTGGGCGACCGCCTGGCCCCGCTGCTCGGCGCGCACACGGGCGAAGTGGTGATCACCGACACCACCTCCGTCAACCTGTTCAAGGCCCTGGCCGCCGCCCTGCAGATGCAGGCCAGCGATCCCGCGCAGGCCGCGCGCAGAATCATCGTCAGCGAACGCAGCAACTTTCCCACCGACCTGTACATGGCGCAAGGCCTGGCCGCCTGGCTCGACCGCGGCTACCAGCTGCGCCTGGTCGACAGCCCGGACGACCTGGCGCAAGCCATCGATGCCGATTGCGCCGTCGCCATGCTCACGCACGTGAACTACCGCACCGGCTACCAGCACGACATGGCCGCCATCAGCAGCCATTGCCACGCGCAGGGTGCGCTGGCGCTGTGGGACCTGGCCCATTCGGCCGGCGCCGTGCCGCTGGATCTGAACGGCGCCGGCGCCGACCTGGCTGTCGGCTGCACCTATAAATACCTGAATGGCGGCCCCGGCTCGCCCGCCTTCATCTGGGTGCCGGAAAAACACCAGGCGCGCTTCCGCCAGCCCTTGTCCGGCTGGTGGGGCCATGCCACGCCGTTCGACATGGATCCGGGCTTCGTGCCCGCCGACGGCATCGCCCGTGCTCTGTGCGGCACGCAGCCGATTCTTTCGCTGGCCCTGGTCGAATGCGGCCTGGAGATCTTTGCGCAAACGAGCATGGAAGCCATCCGCCGCAAGTCGCTGGCCCTGACCGATTTGTTCATCGCGCTGGTGGAACAGCGCTGCGCCAGCCATCCGCTGGGCCTCGTCACGCCGCGCGAGCATGCGCGGCGCGGCAGCCAGGTCAGCTTCACGCACCCGCACGGCTATGCCGTGATGCAGGCGCTGATCGCGCGCGGCGTGATCGGCGACTACCGCGAACCGGCCATCATGCGCTTCGGCTTCACGCCCCTGTACACAAGCTTTGCCGACGTGTGGGATGCCGTGGACATCCTGCGCGACATCCTCGACACACTAGCCTATGACATCGCCGCCAGGCGCGATGCGGTCACCTGAACCACCCCATGAGAGACGACAAGAATATGAACAAGGAAAACACCAGCGGCTGCCCCATGCATGCCGGCGGCCAGGATGCGCAGTGGCATGGCGCGCAGATGGATTTCAGCGAATCTATGAGCTACGGCAACTACCTGGCGCTGGACCGCATCCTGACGGCCCAGCATCCGCTGTCGCCGAACCACAACGAGATGCTGTTCATCGTGCAGCACCAGACGAGCGAATTGTGGATGAAGCTGATGCTGCACGAAATGCACGCCGTGCGCGCCAACCTGCAAAGCGGCGACCTGGCGCCCGCTTTTAAAATGCTGGCCCGCGTGGCGCGCATCATGGACCAGCTGGTGCATGCCTGGGACGTGCTGGCCACCATGACGCCGCCCGAATACACGGCCATCCGCCCCTACCTGGGCGCCTCGTCCGGCTTCCAGTCCTTCCAGTACCGCGAAATCGAATTCATCCTGGGGAACAAGAACGCCGCCCTGCTCAACGTGCATACGACGGCGCCAGAAACCTATGCCGTGCTCGACGCCGCCCTGCGCGCGCCGTCCGTCTACGATGAGTCGATCAAGCTGCTGGCGCGCAGCGGCCTGCACATAGACCCCGAGCGCCTGAACGCCGACTGGACCCTGCCGACCAGCGCCGACGCCTCCGTAAAAGCGGCGTGGCTGGAAGTCTACCGCGACCCGTCGAAACACTGGGCTCTGTACGAGCTGGCCGAAAAGCTGGTCGACCTGGAAACGGCCTTCCGCTTCTGGCGCTTCCGCCACGTGACGACGGTGGAGCGCATCATCGGCTTCAAGACGGGCACGGGCGGCACGGCGGGCGTGAGCTATTTGCGCAAGATGCTCGACGTGGTATTGTTCCCGGAGCTCTTCGCCCTTCGCACGGAGCTCTAATTTCATAAGGAGATTTGATGTCCGCTCTCGTCCTGACCCTGGCCGGCCTGTGGAATTCCGGGCCGCAGCACTGGCAAACCCATTGGGAAGCGCGCCACCCGCACTGGTCGCGCGTACCGCACCGGGAATGGCAGACGCCGGACAAGGATGAATGGGTGGCGGAGCTCGACCGCGCCATCGCCGCCTGCGAGCGAGCGCCCGTGCTGGCAGCGCACAGCCTGGCCTGCGCGCTGGTGGCCCATTGGGCGGCCAGCGGCTCGCCGCACAAGATCGCCGGCGCCTTCCTCGTCACCCCCAGCGATGTGGAAGCGCCCTCCTACCCCGCCGGCACGACGGGCTTTGCGCCGATGCCGCTGCAAGCCTTGCCGTTTCCCAGCCTGGTGGTGGCCAGCGGCGATGATCCCTACGTCAGCTTCGCGCGGGCACGCGCGTTTGCCACCGCCTGGGGCAGCGATTTCACCATGATCGGCGACGCCGGCCATATCAACGGCGACGCCGGCTACGGCCCCTGGCCGGACGGCGAGCAACTGCTGCTGGACTTCTGCGCCGCGCACCAGCCCTGAACGGGGGCGCGCACGATAGAGGCGTATTTGCCCACAAGTAAGAACACAGGCAGAATCGTGGCCTTTCCATTGCGGCGCCCCGGCGCCAGCCCCACGATGAAACGTCCGCTTTTGCCAGTTCTCCTGCCCTTGCTGCTCTGCTCCGCCCTCGCCTACGGCGCGCCCTTCTACGAAGGCAAGAGCCTTGCCCATCCCGCCATCATTGCTTCGCAGGACAGCGGGCTGGACATCGCCTTCCTCAAGGAAAAAGAAGGCGTCAACGGCTATTACTGCGAGTGCAAGAGCGGCAGCGCGAAAGCCATTGTGCTCGACCAGTTCGGCAACGCCGTCATCCGCTCCGTCTTCTACGCCTCGCTGGACCAGGAGACGGACGACAGCGTGCAAACCATGCTGGTGCTGTTCCGCCAGGGCGACAAGAACGGGCTGCGCGCCTACCGCTACCACCGCAGCTCCGGCACATACCGGCGCCTCGATGGCTTGCAGCCGGCCTTGAACCGCATCGTGGCGCAAGGCAGTGCTCCCAACGCGGGCCAGGTCAAGGCCGCGCTGGCCAAGCTGGCGCCGATGGACTACAGCGTAGCGCGGGGCAAGAGCGGCAATGCGGACTTCGACGCCATCGACCATACGCAAGGCAGCATCGTCGGCTACTACAGCGATGACGGCAAGCCCGTGGCGGCAGGCAGCAAGGACGCCATCACCTACAAAAAAACCTTCCAGAAAAAAGGCGAGCGTTTTCTCACCGCCAGCTACACCCTGTACAGCGACGCGGGCGCCGGCATTCTGCCCAACTACCGCCTGTGGCAAGTGACGTGGGAAACGGCGCCAAAGCAATTCACGGGTAGCCAGGACGGCCCGTCCGTCATCTACAGCCTGGCCTGGGACGACGGCTCTGCGGTCGAACGGGGCCAGTACGTGAAAGGCAAGCGCCAGGGACTGTGGGTGCGCGAAGGCATGCACGAAGGCAGCGAAAAAGGCCATTTCGTCAACGGCCTGCAGGAAGGCCTGTGGTCCTTCAATTATCCCAGACAGAGCGAAAGTGGCATGTACCGGGCCGGCAAGCGCGAAGGCCGCTGGACCGTCGTCAACTATGCCGATGCAGAGGAAGTGACGGGCTTCGACACCTATGTGGCCGGCCAGCTGAACGGCCCGCACGAACGCCGCATGGGCGGCAAGCTGCAAACGCGCGGCAACTACGTCGACGGCACGCGCCATGGGCCGTGGATCACGGAAGACGGCGACGGCAGCTTCGTCGAGGGCTTGCGCGACGGCCCGTGGAAGCTCAAGCTCAAGGACAAGGTCACGCAAAGCGTCACCTTCGTCAAAGGCAAGAAGCAGGGCGAGGCCCTCGACACGGATGCGCAAGGCGCGCTGCGCGTGCGCGACCACTACCAGGCGGGCGTGCTCGATGGCAGCCGCACGCGCTATCTGGGCCCGGCCGGCAAGGAATACGTGATCTACACGGCCACCTACCGCAATGGCCAGCTCGATGGGCGTGAACAGGCGTTCGACGACAGCGGCAAAGTCCTGCGTCTCGACACGCTGTGGGACAACGGCAAGAAGCAGGGCCTGGACGCGCGCTACTACCCGAACGGCAAGCCGGAACGCCTGGCCGTCATCGACCAGGGCAGACTGCTCACGCACCTGCGCGAGTACTATGAAGACGGCCAGCTGCTCAACGACATCCACCGCTGCACCTTCAAGGAGTACGGCAGCACGCGCGACGACGTGTGCGAATACCACCACATGTACTACCCGGACGGCAAGCCGCAGTATTACTACGCCTTCCAGTACGGCCAGCGCCAGGAAGGTTATTCGAACTACCCGAACGGCAAGCGCAAGGACGAACTGCTGGTCGACCGCGCCGCCGACACCTCCGTCTTCAACGCGTATTACGAAAGCGGCCAGCTCAAATGCACGGAGCCGCGCCGCGGCCACAGCACGCGCACGGTGAATGGCGAGTCGATGATCAGTTACGCCTCGGCCGACCGCGATGGCGACAATATCTGCTACCACCCGAACGGCAAGGTGGCCAGCATCTACACCTTCCGCAAACGCGTGCTCGTCGAGTGCGGCAAGCGCTACGATGACACGGGCAAGCAGACGTTCCCGGGGCCGGAAGGCTGCCCTCCCCCCAGGCAGGTAGACTATCCGATAGGACTGTGACGATGACGCAAACAAGACAACCGCAGCGCATCCACAACCCGACAAGCATCGACGCGGCGGCCCTGCACGCCGCCATCGCCGCCGATGGCAAGGTCATTGTGCAGTTTGGCGAACACTATGATGCGACACCGCTGCTGGCGGATCTCGACGCGCTGGCGGCCAGCTGCCGCGCGGCGCTGGAAATCCGCTTCTACGGCTACCACTTCACCCCCTTCGACGCCGCCATCCTGCGCGCGCTGCCGCATGCGGCCAACCTGTCGCTCGACTGCCATACCAGCGCCGTCAACCTGGAAATCCTGGGCGAACTGCGTCACCTGGAGCGATTGCAGCTGGGCGTGTACGAACTGGCGCAGCACGACATCCTGGCGCTGGACAATCTGCGCGGCCTTCAATCCCTGAGCCTGGGCGAGACGCGCAAGGCGAACATCGACCTGGCTCCGCTGCGGCACTGGCCGCAGCTGGCGCAGCTGCACACAACCGGCCACGTGAAAAACATCGCCGCCATCACGGCCCTGCCCGCGCTGGCGCGGCTGTCGCTGTCGCAGGTCAAGAGCAAGGATGACGTGGACTTCATCCGCGCCATGCCGGCACTGAGGCGGCTGCGCTTCATCCTGGGCGGGCGCGCGTCGATTGCACACATCACGGCGCCGCTGCTGGAAGAACTGGAAGTGGTGCGCGTGCGCGGACTGGAAGACCTGGGCCACATCGGCCGTTTTCCCCGCCTGCGGCGCCTGGCGGTGGAAGACCAGATCAAGCTGCAGGAAGTCCGGCTGGGTGAAAATCGCGCGCTGGAATGGCTGGTCCTGCGCAACTGCAAGACCCTGGAGCGCCTGGCAGGCATTACGGCCCTGCCCGCATTGCGCAACCTGGCCGTGTACCTGACGCAGCTCGATATCGATGCGCTGCTGGCCGGCGGCTTGCCTGCAACACTAAAAAACCTGACCCTGGCCACGGGCAAACGGAAGCGCGACGATGCGATCGACGCGCAGCTGTCAGCGCTGGGCTACGCCGAGGCACGCTTTTACTAGCGTTAGCGGCTGGCCGCCAGCTTGCGCTGCCATAGCGCCACGTCGATCATCACGCCGTCCACGCCCGTGTTGCGGATGTAGACGCGGTAGCTGCCCTGCCCCATGTCGCCATCGAGGTAAGCCGTGCGCTCGTTGCGCTGCAGCCGGGCGCCCTTGGCCAGCTGGCGGTAGCGCTCGACCACCGTGTCGAAACTGGCATAGCTGCGCAGCGCCACTTCCAAGTCGCGCGGCGGGCGGCCTTCGGCATGGTCCAGCACATTGTTCTGTTTCTTGCCCTTCAAGGTGAGCGGATAGGCAAACACGCCGGCGCCGGCCGACGTCAGCACCGTGGATCTATCCAGCAGCAGCGGCAACAGCGCCGGCGGATACGCGGGCGGCAGCTGGGCGCGGTTCCAGCCCGGCAGGGCCGGCTGCGCCAGCACATATTCGACGCTGGCGATCTTCTGCCCGTCGGCACCCGCTTCCTTGTCGCCCGCGATCAGCGCCAGCATGGGCGGCAATTGGCGGGCCCAGGCCAGCAACGGCGCCGCATCCCCGACCAGCATGCCCTTGCGGTGGAACACCGTCAGCACCGCATTCGGATCAGGATTGCAGACTTTCGCCAGCGGCTGGCCCTCCAGGCGGCAATGCCCGTTGACCAGGCCAAAGGCGATGATGGCGCCGCGCTTGTCGAGCAGCATGGCACCGCGTTCGCGGCCCTGCTTGCGGTCATTCATCGACGCCAGCAACTGGCGACCATCGGCCAGCACGGTGCGCGTGGCGTCGCGCTTTTCGCTGATCGCTTCGAGCGCCTGCGCCAGCAGCAATTCATCGTCTTCCGTGTAGCTGCCGCGCGCGTAACCGAAGAAATCGAACAGCGCGGCGCGCACTTGCGGGTCTTCGCTCAGGCGCGGCAAAGGACCGCCTGCCAGCAACGAGGACAAGCCTTTCCCGGCCGGAGCCGAAGGCGCCGCCATGGCGCGGGCAGGCTGGAAAAGGACGCAAGCCGCTGCCAGCAAAGCGCCGCCCAGGGTGCGGTAATTCGAAAAAATGATATGCATGGTTCTGTCTGTCGGGGATATGGCCGCGATTACGGCCACGCATGGCGCACCGGCGATTCTAGCATGGCGCCAGCGCCCATGCCGTGCGGCTGGCGGACGGTGATCTGCCGGCGCGGCTGGTATGATGGCCGCAATGACGACACCACCCCACGCCTCGCCCCTGCTTGTCCTCCTGCCCGGCATGGATGGCACGGCCCGGCTATTCCACCGTTTTGACGCCGCCTTGCGGGCGCAAACCACCATCGATACCCTGGCCATCGCCTATCCGGCCGCGCCACTCGATTACGCGGCGCTGGAAGCATTCGTGCGCGAGCGCTTGCCGCAGGGCCGCCCTTTCGTCGTGCTGGCCGAATCGTTTTCAGGCCCGCTCGGCGCCGCCCTGCGCGCCGATCCGCCACCCGGCATGCACGCCCTGGTCCTCTGCTGTTCGTTCGTGCGCAATCCGCGCCCGATGCTGGCGCCGCTGCGCCACCTGCTCGGCCTGGTGCCCTTTGGCGCCATGCCCGGCTTCGCCCTGCGCCAGGCGCTGCTGGCACCCTGCGCCACGCCGCAACTGCAGGCGGAACTGGCAGCGGCGCTGGCGCAAGTGCCACCCAGCGTGCTGCGCCAGCGCCTGCGCGCCGTGCTGGAAACAGACGCCTCGCGCAGCTTCGCGCGCGGCAGCCTGCCCGTGCTGTACCTGCGCGCCCGCCACGACCGCCTGGTGCCGCCGGCGAACGCCGTGCAGATACTGCGGCAGGCGCCCGGCGCGCAACTGGTCGACATCGCCGCGCCGCACATGCTGCTGCAGGCGGCGCCGGCAGCGGCAGCCGACGCCGTCGCCGCCTTTCTCGCGGGCCTGTCAGCCGCGCAGGTATCCGCTTAAACGCGCGCTGGCCAGCACGGCCAGCCAGCTCACGCCGCCCGACAGCACGCTGAAGTAGATGGCCCGCAGCGGATGCTGGGGCAGCAGGTACGCGAGCACGGCCGCGCCCAGCAGAGCGCACAGCGCAGGCTTCCACCAGCCGGGCGGCAGCAGCGCCAGCAGCAGATTTGTGCCCGCATACACGTAAAACACCAGCAGCAGGGCCAGGCCGCCGGCCACGCCGCGCGAGCCGAGGCTGCCAAACAGTTGCGTGTACAAATAAAACCCCAGCCAGCTCAATGCGATAAACAGCAGGCAGCCCAGCGCATGCGCGCCCAGGCCGGCCATCAGGCGAATTTTCATGCTCCCCCTTAAAGAAAAAGCCGGCCCTTTCACGAGGAAAGGGCCGGCCCTAATGCCTCAGACGCCGTATCGGATTACGCTTGGCCTCGACGGCCCCGCTAATCCGATCTACGCACTGACAACAAGGCGATTACTTCGCCGAATTGAGCAGCAATTCGTTGAGGCGTTTCACGAAGCTGGCAGGATCGGCCAGCGAACCGCCTTCGGCCAGCATGGCCTGGTCGAACAGGATATTGGCCCAGTCGCCGAACTTGCCGCCTTCCGCGTCTTCGTACTTCAAACGCGTCACCAGCGGGTGGTTCGGGTTGATCTCCAGGATCGGCTTCGATTCCGGCGCGCTCTGGCCAGCAGCTTTGAGCATGCGCAGCAGGTTACCCGACAATTCGTTTTCATCGGCCACCAGGCAGGCTGGCGAATCGGTCAGGCGGAACGTCACGCGCACGTCCTTGGCCTTGTCGGCCAGCACGGTCTTCATCTTGCCCACCAGGTCGGCGTACGAGGTTTCCGTTTCTTCGTGCTCTTTCTTTTCCGCTTCGTCTTCCAGCGCGCCCAGGTCCAGGCCACCTTTGGCGACGGAGACCAGTTCCTTGCCTTCGAAGTCCTGGATAAACGACAGCATCCATTCATCGACACGGTCCGTCAGCAGCAGCACTTCGACGCCCTTCTTGCGGAAGATTTCCAGGTGCGGACTGTTCTTGGCGGCGGCGTAGTTGTCGGCCGTGACGTAGTAAATCTTGTCCTGGCCTTCCTTCATGCGCGCCACGTAGTCGGCGAACGAGGTGATTTGTTCGTCGCTGTCGTTGGCCGTCGATGCAAAGCGCAGCAGCTTGGCCAGGCGTTCCTTGTTGGCCGCGTCTTCGCCGATGCCTTCTTTCAGCACCTGGCCGAATTCCTTCCAGAAGACGGCGTACTTGTCCTTCTTGTCCTTCTTGTCCTGCTCGTCCGCGTTCGCCAGTTCTTCCAGCATGCCCAGCACGCGCTTGGTCGAGCCTTCGCGGATCACCTTGACGTCGCGCGATTCCTGCAGGATTTCACGCGACACGTTCAGCGGCAGGTCGGCCGAATCGATCACCCCGCGCACGAAGCGCAGGTAGGTCGGCATCAGCTGCTCGGCATCGTCCATGATGAAGACGCGCTTGACGTACAGCTTGATGCCGCCGCGCTTGTTGCGGTCCCACATGTCGAACGGTGCCTTGGCCGGGATGTACAGCAGCTGCGTGTATTCGCTGCGGCCTTCGACGCGGTTGTGCGTGTGCGTGAGCGGCGACTGGAAGTCGTGCGACACGTGCTTGTAGAATTCGTCGTACTGTTCCGGCGTGATGTCGGCCTTGTTGCGGGCCCACAGGGCGCTGGCCTGGTTGACGGTTTCGAATTCGTCTTTCAGGACGGTTTCTTTTTTCTCGTCGTCCCACTCTTCCTTCTGCATCACGATCGGCAGCGAGATATGGTCCGAGTATTTGCGGATGATGGACTTGATCTTCCAGCTCGACAGCAATTCGTCCTCGCCTTCGCGCAGGTGCAGGATGATGTCCGTGCCGCGCGACGGCTTGTCGATGGTCTCGATGCTGTAATCGCCTTCGCCGCTTGACTCCCAGCGCACGCCCTCGGAGGCGTCCGCGCCGGCGCGGCGCGTTTCGACGGTGATCTTGTCGGCGACGATGAAGCCCGAATAGAAGCCCACGCCGAACTGGCCGATCAGGGCCGCGTCCTGCTGCTGGTCGCCCGACAGCTTGCCGAAGAATTCCTTGGTGCCCGACTTGGCGATGGTGCCCAGGTGCGAGATCGCCTCGTCGCGGGTCATGCCGATGCCGTTGTCGGAAATGGTGATGGTGCGCGCATCCTTGTCGAAGCTGACCTTGATCTTCAATTCGTGATCGTTGCCGTACAGGGCATCGTTATCGATCGCTTCGAAGCGCAATTTATCGGCCGCGTCGGACGCGTTCGAGATCAATTCGCGCAGGAAGATTTCCTTGTTCGAGTACAGGGAATGGATCATCAGGTGCAGCATTTGCTTCACTTCGGTCTGAAAACCCAGGGTTTGCTTTTCGGAGACAGCCATTTTTACCTCATAGTCTTGTGGATGGGACGGATGCTACGGAGTTGGGGATTATATAAGCGATTTCAAGCCCCCCCCGTTTCACGCGGCGTCTTATCCCAGCGCGCGGGCGAAAAACGCCCAGATACGCTCATCCTGCACCGTGGCCAGGTTCAGGCGCATGCGGGTCGACGGCAGCTGGCGCGGCGAGAACAGGCTTCCCGGCGCCAGCACCAGCCCCTCTGCCAGCGCCTTCTCGGCCAATACGTTCGTGTCACTGCCCGCATCGGCCCACACGAACATGCCGGCCGGTGCGGGATCGAAACGCAAGCCCGCCTGTTCGACCTTGCGGTAAGTACCCTCGCGCACCTTGTCCAGCCGCGCGCGCAGGCGCTCCGCATGCTTGCGGTACAGCCCCTGCGAGAGGATTTTATACACGACGCGTTCGCCGATGTCGCTGGTGGTCAGGGTGGCCAGCATCTTGCGGTCGGCCAGGCGCTGCGCCCGCTCCTTTGAGGTGGCAATGAAGCCCACGCGCAGGTTCGCCGCCAGGCTCTTGGAAAAGCCGCCCAGATAGATCACGCGGCGCAGCTGGTCCAGCGCGGCCAGGCGCGTGGCCGGCTGCACCAGACCGGCTGCGCCCGGGTGCATGTCGCAATAGATGTCATCCTCGACGATGAGGAAATCGTGCTGTTCGGCCAGGCGCAGCACCTGGAACGCCTTGGCCGCCGACAGCGAGGTCGAACTGGGGTTGTGCAGCACCGAGTTGATCACGTACAGCTTGGGGCGGTGCAGCGCCGCCAGCTCGGCCAGCACGGCGATATCGGGGCCGTCACCCAGGCGCGGGATGCCGATGACGTGCATGCCCATGGCGGCAAAGGCGCCGAACATCAGCCAGTACGCGGGATCGTCGACGAAAATGGTGTCTCCGGGGCGGGCGAACTCGCGCGCCACCAGGTCCAGCGCCTGCATCACGCCCACCGTGGTGACGATCTGCTCGGGTGGGCAGGCGATTTCCAGCCCCGCCAGTTTCAGTTGCAACTGCTGGCGCAGCGGCAGGAACCCCTGCGGCGTGCCATAGCCCAGCAGCAAACTGCCGGGCTGGCGGCTGACGTCGCGCAAGGCGCGCGCCACCAGGTCGCCGTCGAGCCACTCGGCGGGCAGCATGCCGGTGCCGGGCGCGGGGATGGCCGGCGTCTGGCGGAACATGTTACGGATCAGCCAGACCACGTCCATCGGCTGCGCCACCGGGTCCTGCGCGCCAGCGGACGGCGCCGGCGTATTCAGGGACGAGCGCTCGCGCACGAAAAAACCGGCGCCGCGCCGCGATTCCAGGTAGCCGCGCGCCACCAGCTTGTCGTAGCTGGCCACCACCGTGGCGCACGACACGCTCAAGCTGGCGGCGCACTGGCGGATCGAGGGCATGCGCGCGCCGCCGCGCAGCAGCTTGTCATCGATGCGCGCCGCCAGCGAGCGCGTGATCTGGTCGATCAGGGTTTCGCCCGAGACGCGCGACAGCAAAGGGAGTGTATTGCTCATATGACCATGACAGTATGTGAAATTATGCGTGGAAGTGTATTTGTACTGTACTGCTATTCACGCCTAGGATAGCAGCATGTATCACACAAATCCACGCCTTTCCCTTACCGCACGCACCAGGAAACCCATGTCTTCACACACGAGCACCTCCACCACCCACCCGCCCCGCCTCAGCGATGACCACAAGGGGTTGCTGCTGGGCCTGACCGCCGTCGCGCTCTTCAGCCTGACCCTGCCCTTCACGCGCCTGGCGGTGGCCGAACTCGATCCCACCTTTGTCGCCCTGGGCCGCGCCCTGGTGGCCGCCTGCCTGGCCGGCCTGTGGCTATGGCAGCAGCGCGCGCCCATGCCGCGGCGCGAACAATGGCTGCCGCTGGCGCTCGTGTCGCTGGGCTGCGTGCTGGGCTTCCCCTGGCTGACCTCGATCGCCATGCGCAGCCTGCCCGCCTCGCACGGCGCCGTGCTGGTGGGCATTTTGCCCCTGGCCACCGCTGTGTTTGCCGTACTGCGCGGCAAGGAACGCCCATCGCCGGGCTTCTGGCTGATGGCCCTGCTCGGCACGGCATTGGTGGTGGCGTTCGCGCTGCGCCAGGGCGGCGGCAGCTTCCACCTGGCCGACTGGCTGATCTTTGCCGCCGTGCTGCTGGCGGCACTCGGCTATGCCGAAGGCGGACGCCTGGCGCAAGCCATGCCGGGCCAGCATGTGATTTCCTGGGCGCTGCTGCTGGCCGTGCCGTTCGTACTGCCCGTGGTGCTGTGGAATGCCTGGCCGCAGCGGGCGCTGCTGGCGCAGGCCAGCGGCGCGGCCTGGCTGGGCTTTGCCTACATCTCCGTGTTTTCCATGTTTATCGGCTTCTTTTTCTGGTACCGGGGCATGGCGCTGGGCGGCGTGGCCCGCGTGGGACAGACGCAATTGCTGCAGCCTTTCCTCACGCTGGTGGGCGCGGCCGTGCTGCTGCACGAGCCACTGACGGGTGAAAGCCTGCTGTTTGCCGGCGCCGTGATCGCCGTGGTGGCCATCGGACGCAAGCTGAAGTAAAGCGCCTTGACGCCCATTTGCAACGCCGTTGCGCGTGCGGATGGGCACGGCGGCGTGCAAGCCGTACAATACCGCAGCACCATGGCGACGCCTATCCGGCGCCGCTTGCGCACGCACCGCCACAAGCGGGCCAACAAATCCAGCCGGCGCAGCTCGGCATCTTCCGTGAGACTCGTATGAAAATTGAAAATCCGAATCCGATCCAATGGCGCTTTGCCGAACGCGCAGAACAGCTGCAAAGCTCGTTCATCCGCGAAATCCTGAAGATCACGCAGCGTCCCGAGATCATCTCGTTTGCCGGCGGCCTGCCCTCGCCCGCCACCTTCCCCGTGGAAGAAATGAAGACCGCCTTCGACAAGGTCCTGTCGAACAATGGCAAGGTGGCGCTGCAATACGGCCCCACCGACGGCTACCTGCCGCTGCGCCAGTGGATCGCCGACTCGCTCTCCAGCAATGGCAGCACCATCCTGCCCGAACAAGTGCTGATGACGTCCGGCTCGCAGCAGGCGCTGGACTTGCTGGGCAAGGTCCTCATCGACGAAGGCAGCAAAGTGTTGGTGGAAACCCCCAGCTACCTGGGCGCGCTGCAGGCGTTTTCCGTCTACCGTCCCGAATTCGTTTCCGTCGACACCGATGACGAAGGCCTGGTGCCGTCGTCGATCGACCCCGTCGCCGATGGCGCGCGCCTGCTGTACGCGCTGCCGAACTTCCAGAACCCGACGGGCCGCAGCCTGTCCGTGGCGCGCCGCGTGGAGCTGGTGGAAACCTGCGCCCGCCACGGCCTGCCGCTGATCGAGGATGATCCGTACGGCGCCCTGAGCTACAGCGGCGAGCCATATCCGAAGATGATCAACATGAATCCGGACGGCGTCATTTACATGGGTTCGTTCTCCAAGGTGCTCACGCCGGGCATCCGCCTCGGCTACGTGGTGGCGCCGATGCCGCTGGTGCGCCGCCTGGAACTGGCCAAGCAGGCAGCCGACCTGCACACGTCGCAGCTGACGCAGATGGTCGTGCATGAAGTGATCAAGGATGGCTTCCTGGACCGGCACATCCCCAGCATCCGCAGCCTGTACGGCAACCAGTGCCAGGCCATGCTGTCGGCGCTGGAAGAGCACTTCCCGGCCGGCGTCACCTGGACCCGCCCGGAAGGCGGCATGTTCATCTGGGTCACCCTGCCGAAACACATCGACGCCATGAAACTGCTCGATGAAGCCATCGCCAACAAGGTCGCCTTCGTGCCGGGCGCGCCGTTCTACGCCAACACGCCGGAAACGCACACCTTGCGCCTGTCGTTCGTGACGGTGCCGCCGGAACGCATTCGCGAAGGCATCGCCATCCTGGGCAAACTGATCGCCGCAAAAATGTAACTCGCCTCTTCGCGCCCCGCCTGCTGCGGGGCGTGTCACTGCTGCCCCCGACGCCTGGGGGCACGCGTCTTTTCCGCACAAAAGCCGCCTTCACGATAGCAACTTCGTGTATATATTTTTAAAAATATCATAAAAATAATATTTCACCGCCTCGCGCAGCATCGATTTTTTCACCCAAAAAATTGGCAAGGCGGTATGATTTGAGCGCTGCAGCGGATTTGAACCCGCTCGGCATCACCGAAAATGCGGCAAACGCTGGCATCGCAGAGTACATCGAGAAGGCCGGAAGCAATGAGTCCAGGCAGTGTGGAGCATTCCCAGCGGCACAACGCCGCCATTTTGATTGTCGATGATGCGCCAGCCAACCTTGAGCTGCTGCGCAAGCTGATGAGCGAACAAGGCTATCAAACCTATGTCGCCACGTCCGGCGAACGGGCGCTGGCGATCGCCCAGCGCGCCCATCCCGACCTGATCCTGCTCGACGTGCTGATGCCGGACATGGACGGCATCGAAACATGCCGCCGCCTCAAGCAGCATCCGCTGACGCAGCGCATTCCCATCATCTTCATGAGCGCCAAGACGGAAACGGAAGACGTGGTGGCCGGCTTCGACTGCGGCGCCGTCGACTACATCAGCAAGCCGCTGCGCATGGCCGAAGTGTGCGCGCGCGTGCGCGCCCAGCTGCAAATCCGCAGCAACAATGAAACCCAGCAGGAACAGGCCGAGCGCCTGCGCACCATCGTCAACAACATGGCCGAGGGCTTGCTGATCATCGAAGCCGATGGCCGCATCCAGTACACCAACCCGGCTTGCGACCAGTACCTGGGCTACCGCGAAAACGAACTGGCCGGGCGCTCCATCGGCGAGCTGCTCAGCCCTCTGGTGACGCAGGAATATCTCGATTACTTCGCCATGTACGCAGCCAATCCCGAAAATGCGCACAACCACGGCACGCGCGAAGTGGCGATCCGCCACCGCAATGGCGAGACGCTGTGCATGGACCTGACCCTGACGCCCATGTATCTGCGCCAGCCCCTGTATATCGGCCTGCTGCACGACATCACGCACCACAAGCAGTCGGAAGACGCCTTGCAGCGCGCCGCCTATCTCGATCCGCTGACAAAAATCCCCAACCGCCGGCATTTCGACAGCTTCCTGGAAAAGGAATGGCAGCGCGCCGTGCGCGGCGGCGGCGTCCTGTCGCTGGTGGTGCTCGACGTCGACCACTTCAAGCTGTACAACGATAGCCTGGGCCACCCGGCCGGCGACAGCTGCCTGCAGCAGGTGGCGCAAGCCATCGCCTCGCACGCCGCCCGCCCGGGCGACCTGGCGGCCCGCTACGGCGGCGAGGAATTCGTCCTGCTGTTTGCCGACACGGATGCCGAAGGCGCCCTGCACCTGGCCGAAGCCATCCGCGCGCACATCGAGGCACTGCAGCTGCCGCACCCTCGCTCCGCCACCTCGCCATGGATCACCGTCAGCATCGGCGTGGCGACCATCCACCCGCACCAGCTGGACGACCGCAAGGTGCTGTTCGTCGCCGCCGACCGCGCGCTTTACGTGGCCAAGGAAGGGGGCCGCAACCAGGTGCGCGTCACGCAGTCGGGCAGCACGGCCTGGGAAACGGTCAAGGCGCTGGTTTTACGTTAGAACTTTCTCGACACGCTCAGCTTCGCATTGCGTCCCACGCCGGTGACTGCTTCACTCAGGTACGGCATGTAGTTGCGGTTGAAGACATTATCGACCGTCAAGCGTACTTCCGTGCCGCGCCACACTCCCTGCCTGCCATGCCACGCAGCGAACAGGGTGTGCAGCGCATAGCCTTTCGATGGCGGCAGGCGGTAGACATTCCCCACCGCCAGGACGCGCTCCTGCTTCGCCACGAAGCGGCCCTGCCAGCCAATGCTGGCCCCGAGGTCGGGCATGCGCCAGCCCAGGCCCGCCATCAATTTATCCGGCGCGATGGTCGACACGGGTTCGTCCCGGCCCCACGGGTCGCGCTGGGAGCCGGTGCGCGTGCCGCGCTGCTTCGACAGCGAAGCGCTGGCAAACAGGCGCGGCGAGTTGTAGTAGGACTCGACCTCCACGCCCTGCGTGTGGAAACCGGCCAGATTGCGGTAGGACGACAGGGCTGGCGGCACCTTGCCCGATCCCGGCACATAGCCTTCGATCAGGATGCCCAGGCGCGGTCCGATATTGTCGCTGACGCGGTTCCGGTACGCCGTCAGGCGCAGCTGCACGTCGTCGCGCTCCATGAATACGTTCTGCCGGTGCAGCATGACGCCCGTGCGCACGGCCGTCACGCGCTCGACGGCCAGCTCGCGGCTGGTGCCCGGCGTCGATGAGCCCTGTCTGGCCGATACATAGTATTCGTTCGAATACATCTCGTCGATCGTCGGCGCGCGCCAGGTGCGGCTCAAGTCGCCGAACAGCGCCACGCTGCCCGACGCCTTCCAGAACAGGCCCAGGCGGGGCGACCAGTCCGCGTGCGCCTTTTCGCTGAAGTCGTGGCCGGCCGCCGCCAGCGCGCTGTTGTAGCGCGGCGCCTTGTTCGGCACGCCCTCGGACACGACCCGGTCGTGGCGCAGCGCCGCCGTCACCGTCAGGTCGCCATACGTCATCGCATCCTGCAGATACAGGCCCGTGGTTTCCTGGCGCCCGGCCGGCATGTAGTAGGGCTGGAAGTAGCCATGGTTGTAGCTGGGATCCTTCAGCGCCGTCGACGACGGGTAGTACATCAGGGTGTCGCGCACGTTCTTGTGCCATTGCAGGCCCGTTAGCAGCACGTGCGAAATGGCGCCCGTCGTAAACACGCTTTCGTTGCGCACCTCCGCAATGCGGTCCACGTACGAGGCCCAGCTCTCGTTGCCCAGGGATCCCAGGTAGGAACCCGGCGAAGCGGACGGCAGGCGCTTGTCATGCTGGTCCGTGTGCGAATAGCCGGCGCTGGCCGTCAGCTTGATCCATGGATTGTTTTGCGGCGCGTACTGCCACTTCACGGAATACGTATCGTCGTCCTGGTCGCGGTACACGGCCTTGCGCTGCCACGCCTCCTCCAGTCCATATTTCTTGATTTCCGCCTCGGTCGGCGTGGGCACGTCCTCGCCCATGGCGGCGAACGGACCCCAGCCCGAACTGCCACTCTTCATGGCCGTCAGGGTCAGGAGCTGCTCCGGCGTCAGACGGATATTCAGCTTCGCCAGGCTCGATGGCGCGTCGATGGCGGAAAAGCGGAATGGCTTGCCATCGGGTTTGCGCAAATCGTCGGACTTGCGCCGCGTGGTGAAGGCCATCGCATCGAAGCGGCCGTCTTCCGTGCGGCCGTAAACGGCCACGGTGGCGTCGTCTTCCCCGTTATTGGAGTGGCGCGAGTACTTGAGCATGGCGCCCACGCTCTCGCCGCCTTCCAGCAAGTCTTGCGCATCCTTGGTCTCGACCGTGATGACGCCGCCGAAGCCGCCATTGCCGTACAAGCTCGTATGCGCGCCCTTGTTCACCTCGATCTGCTTGATCAATTCCGGCTCGATGAAGATGGAACCCTGGCGGTATTTCTCGAAGCCCTTGGGCACGCCGTCGAGGATGACTTTCACGTCCTGCACTTTATTGAAACCCCAGATATTGAGGCTCTGGCCGCTGGGCCGTGCCGTGCCGGCCAGGTCGACGCCGGGCAAGGTGTCGAGCAAGGACGCGACATTATCGGCCTGCTGGCGTTCGATATCGGCGCTGTTGATGTAGGAGCGCCCGGCCGTGCCGGCGCTGATGGCGTCGCCAAACACGCTGATGGCGGGCATCTGCACAGCGTCCGCTGCCGCCCACGCATGGCCGTGCGCGCCGCCCAATGCCAGCGCCAGTGCGGCGGCCAGCGGGGTTAATCCTTGTTTGCTGCTGCTCTTCATCGCTATCCTTGCCTGGGTTTGCTGACTGCTTGATGCTTCTGGAATGAAAAAATGCCGGGGCAGAGGAAGGCGGTGCACGATCAAGCGGCGGCGTTGAAGGAAGCGTTGCGGCGGAACTCTGCCCGCGCGGACACGCCGCCGGCGCATGGCCGGCGGCGCGCTGCAATCACCGGGACAAGTTGCCTTAGTGAAATGCGGAACACATCATATATCGAATGCGAATGATTCGCAATACGATTTGATGCGGTTTATTCGGGATAGCCGGTGATGTCGGCGATCTCGCGGTACAGGGGCCGCAGCCGCGCATACATCTTGCGGTACACGCGCCGGTACAGCTGTTCGTAGATTTTGCGGTGCTCGGGATGGGGATGGAATACCTTGCCCTTGCGCGTCATCGCTTGCACGGCGGCGGGAAAATCCGCATGCCAGCCCAGGCCCACGCTAGCGGCGATCGCCGCGCCCAGGCCCGAGCTTTCATACACGTGGGCGCGCGCGGCCGGCAAGCCGAAGATGTCGGCCGTCAGCTGCATGGCCGCGTCGCTTTGCGAACCGCCGCCCGCGATGCGCAGCTCCGTGATGGCCATGCCGCTGCGCTGCTCGATGCGTTCCTTGCCTTCGCGCAGCGCATACGCGAGCCCTTCGAGGATGGCGCGGTAGATGTGCGCGCGCGTGTGCACGTCGCCAAAGCCGATCATGGCGCCCTTCGCTTCCGGGCCCGGCACCTTGATGCCGGGACTCCAGTACGGCTGCAGCATCAGGCCCATGGAGCCGGGCGGCACGGCGTCGACCAGGCGGTCGAACAGCGCTTCGGCAGACAGGCCCGTACCATCTTCGGCGGCGGCCGCCCGTTCGCGGTCGCCGAACTGCTCCTTGAACCAGTTGACCATCCAGTAGCCGCGGAAGATCTGCACCTCCGTGCTGTAGGCGCCCGGCATGGCGGCCGGATACGGCGGAATGAAGCGCGTCACCTCCACGTACTTGCGGTTGGTCGTGTTGATCGTGGCCGTGGTGCCATAACTGAGGCAGGCCACGTGCGGCTCGACGCAGCCGGCGCCCAGCACCTCGCACGCCTTGTCGGCGGCGGCGGCCAGCAAGGGCGTGCCCTCAAGAACACCCATTGCTGCCGCTGCTGCGGCCGTGATGGCGCCCATGCGCGTGCCCGGCGTCACCAGCTCGGGCAGCATGGAGCGCTGAATCGCCAGCGCCTGCCACTTCCAGTCGAAGCGCCCGGCCCACGCATGGCGCTTGTAGTCGAACGGGATGTACGCCACTTGCGAGCCCGTCGAATCGATATACTTTCCGCACAGCCGGTGATTCAGAAAACCCGACAGCAGCAGGAATTTGTGCGTGCGGCGCCAGATGTCGGGCTGGTGCGCGCGGATCCAGTTGATCTCGGCCTCGCGGCGGAAATACGCGATCGTGCCATCGAGGCGCGTGGCGCGGAAGGCGGCGCGCCACCATGGCGCCAGTTGGGGAATATCGCGCGTGCTGCGCTGATCCAGCCAGGTGATGGCGGGCCGCAAGGGTACGCCATATTCATCCACGTTGACCACCGTGCCGCGCTGCGTCGTCACGGCCACGCCGGCGACCGACGATTTTTCAATGACGGTGCTGCGCCACAGCTGCTGGCATGCTTCGCACACGGCTTGCCAGTAGCCGTCGGCGTCATGCTCGGCCCAGCCGGGGTGCGCCGAGTAATATGCTTCCAGGAACACTTGCGCCTTGGCCGCCAGGTTCCCGTCCCGGTCGAACAGCAGCGCGCGCACGCTTTGCGTGCCATTGTCGATGGCAAGAATGTACGGCCCCTGGCCCGATACGCTCGCCATGGCCTCAGCCCAGGCTGGACAGCGCGGCGCGCAGCGCCTGCAGCAGCGCCTGCGGATCCTTGTCCGGCTGGGCGCTGAACACGGGTGCTTCCCAGTCCTGCCCGCGCACGGCCACCACGCGCAAGCGCCCCCCTTCGCTCCAGGCCGGATACCAGCCCACGTCGACGATGTCGCCATTCGCGCACGTGATCTGCAGCAGGTCTTCGCCCAGGTCGTCGACGAGGACGTCCACGCTCTGGCGCAAATCCAGTGGCGACAGGCTGTCGTAGGTGATGCGGGCGTCGCCCAGCGCCAGGGGCTGGCCAAACAGGATGGTTTCGATGATGCTCTCCGTATTCTTATGGTTTTTCAATCGCCTTGCGGCACGCTGTAATGGCGGCGCCACAGGGCCAGGTAGCGCGCCTGTTCCGCATCCCAGCGTACATCATCCCAGCCCAGCTCACGCTGGCAGATGGCGCGCAGGCGCGGCATGATAGCAAGCGCGCCGCCGGCCAGCTGCAAACCGAGGCGCGTGCGGCGCAGCAGCAGGTCGTCCAGGTGCTGCACGTCCTCGTTGCGCGCGCCCCAGCGCAGCTGCGCCCACAGGGTCTGCGTGCCGGGAATCGGCTCCAGTTCTCCCTCCCGCGCCGCCTCGCACAGCGCCTGCGCTTGCGCGCCATGGCGCCCCAGCAGGCGCGCGCGCTGTTCGCCATCGAGCAGCAAGGCCTTGCCCGACAAGGGCGGCGTGGCGTCGAAAATCGGCAAGGGCGTCAAATCGGCCTGCCAGCCCGGCAGCAGCGGCGCCGCGCGGCGCAATGCATCGAGGGCGATCACGCGAAACGTCGTCAGCTTGCCGCCCGCCACCGTCAGCAAGCCGTTTTCCAGCCATAGCGCATGTTCGCGCGCTTCCTTCGACGGGTCAAGCTGGCCGCTGCCGATCACGGGACGCACGCCGGCAAACGTGGCCAGCACGTCGTCTTCGCCCAGCGCCAGCTGCGGGAACTGCCACTGCAGCGCCGCCAGCAGATAATCGAGTTCGCCGCGCGTGATGGCCGGTTCCAGGTCCAGGCTGGCGCCATGGTCGACATCGGTGGTGCCCACCAGGGTCACGCCCTCCCACGGATACGCAAACACGGGGCGGCCATCACGCGGGTGCATCAGGCTGACGGCTTGCGCCAGCGGCAGGCGCCAGGCCGGCAGCAGCAGATGGCTGCCGCGCAGGGGACGCAGTTTCGCCTGTTCTCCCACCTGGCCGCGCAGGCCGTCGGCCCAGGCGCCCGTGGCGCTGATCACCAGGCGCGCGCGCACCGTTGGCTTTTCGCCGCCGATGCCATCGCGCAAGGTGGCGCCGACGACGTTATCTCCTTCCCGCAGCAGCGCTGCCACGCCCAGGTAATTGACGGCCACGCCGCCATGGCGGCGCGCCTCCTGCAGCACGCGCAGCACCAGGCGCGCGTCGTCCGTCTTGGCGTCCTGGTACAGCATGCCGCCCCGCAGCCCATCGCGGTTGACATGCGGCGCCAGCATGGCAAAATCAGGGGCATCGACATAGCGGCGCGCGCGCCGGCCCGCCATCACGTCGTAGATGGCCAGGCCCAGCATGAACTGGCGCCGCCCCGGCTTCCTGCCCGTGTAGTCGCCAAAGGCAAAGCCCTGGGGCTCGACCAGCCCGGCCGCATCCGTCAGCAAGGCTTGCCGCTCATGCACCGACTCGCGCGTCAGCGCGAACTGCCCCTGCTTCAGGTAGCGCAAGCCGCCATGCACCAGCTTCGAGGAACGGCTCGACGTGCCCCAGGCGAAATCGCGCTGTTCCACCAGCAGCGCCGTCAAGCCGCGCCGCGATGCTTCGAGCAGGATGCCGGCGCCCGTGATGCCGCCGCCGACGATCAGCACATCCCACTCGCGCGCCAGGAGGCCAGGCAACTCCCCCCGGTTCACAAGCCGCCCCCGGTGTCGGGCAGCAGTTTGCCGGGGTTCATCATGCCCTGCGGGTCGAACTGGCGCAGCAGCGCGCGCATGGCGGCGATGCCCAGCTCTCCCTTTTCGGCCGCCAGCCACGGCGCGTGGTCGGTGCCCACGCCGTGCTGGTGGCTGATGGTGCCGCCGTTGGCGACGATGGCGGCGCAGGCCGCGTCCTTCAGGCTGCGCCAGCGCGCCATGTTGTCTTCAAATGTGGGCGCCAGCCGGTACACATACGTGGTGTAGACGCTGGCGCCCTGCGCGTACACGTGCGACAGGTGCGTGTACGCGTGCACCTGCTCGCCGTGCGCCGCCAGCGCGCCCGCGCCCGCCTGCTCCAGCGCCGCCATCATGGAAGCGACGCGCGGCCAGTCGACGGCCGTTTCCACCGTGTCGATCACATAGCCGTGTTCCCAGGCGCCGTTGCGCAGGTACACATTGCGAAAACGCCCCTGCTTCCACTTGTCGCCCATGTGGCGTCCCGCGTGCACGCCCTTGTGCCGCCGCGCCAGCGCCAGGGCGCCGCGCAGGGCCGCGCGCGCCGGCCCGGTTTCTCCGCTGACGCCCAGCATCAGCATGCACTTGCCTTCGCCGCAGCCGCGCAGGGCCAGATAGCGCTCCAGCAGTCCCACCAGTTTTTTATGCCCGGCCAGGGTCAGCATGGTTTGCGTTTCGACCGCGTTCGACAGGCGCAGCATGCACAGGGGCAGGCGCGACTGGGCCAGCGCCCGCACGGCGGCCTGCGCCTGGCCCCAGTCGGCAAAGAACACGGCGTGGAATGCTTCATGGGGCGGCAGCGGCGAGACGCGCACGGTGGCCTGCGTCAGGATGCCCAGCCGGCCCTCGGAACCGAGCACCATTTCGCGCAGGTCGATGCCCGCCGCCGAGGCGGGAAACGTGGGAATCGTCAGGGTGCCGGCCGGCGTTTCCACTGCGCCGCCCGCGAACAGCTGCTCGATGCGGCCGTAGCGCAAGGATTGCTGGCCCGACGAGCGCGTGGCGATCCAGCCGCCCAGGGTCGAATACTCGAATGACTGCGGATAGTGGCCCAGAGTATACCCTTGCGCGCGCAGCTGCGCTTCCAGGTCGGGACCATATACGCCCGCGCCGAACGTGGCCAGCTGCGCTTCGCGGTCCAGGTGGCCCAGCGCGCAC
Source organism: Janthinobacterium sp. JF4 (assembly GCF_059617925.1). Taxonomy (NCBI): domain Bacteria; kingdom Pseudomonadati; phylum Pseudomonadota; class Betaproteobacteria; order Burkholderiales; family Oxalobacteraceae; genus Janthinobacterium; species Janthinobacterium sp. JF4. The sequence goes on from NZ_JCAQAV010000029.1 coordinate 51,579, forward strand.
AGGCGCGCCAGGCTGATCGACAGCACGGGACGCGGTCCCGCCGCCACCGTCAAATGCCCGGCCACGCTGGTGCCGCCGCCATGGGGTATCACGGCCACGCAGGCCTGGCGCGCATACGCGAGCAGCTGGCGCACCTGCAGCGCGCTGTCGGGAAAGGCCACGCCATCGGGCACGGCGCCGATGCGGCCATGGCGTAATTTAAACCAGTCGGGCAGGCTTTGACCGAGCGCATGGCGCACGCGCGTGGCAGGCGCAGTGTCGATCAGCGGATGCGGCGCCAGGCGCGAAGCGGGCACCTGCGCACAGGCGTCGTCGAAGGTGGCGTCGGCAATGCCGCTGCCCGGCCCCAGGCGCGCGCGCAAAAAAACCAGCGCCTCTTCGCTCAGCGCATACGTGATGCTCTCGTCTCCCCAGCCATTCCAGCGTCGCATCGACATTCCCTATCTTCACCCAGTTGCGCGCCACGGCGGCTTGCTATACTGTCCTTGCCTTATTTTCTTGCCAGATCAATAGCATATGCCGCCACAAACGAAGGGTATTGGTTTTTCATGACAATCGCATTGTTCCATCATGCCAGGCACTGACAGCCACCACGCGGAAGGCCGGGTCGCCGGCGCCTATCTGCAGCCGCTGCTGGAAGCGGCCGGCGCGCACGGCATCGCGCCTGCCAGCCTGGCGCAGGCGGCCGGCGTGGCGCCGCACAGCCTGGAAGCATCCGCAGCCAGCCTGGCCGCGCGCGACTACGTGCGCCTGCTCGACGCGGCCGCGCAGCTGGCGGGCGATGCGCATTTCGGCCTGCACGTGGGCCAGCGCGTGCGCATGGGCACCTACAGCGCGTATGGCTTGATATTGCTCAGTTGCCGCAACGTGGGCCAGGCGCTGGAACAGACGGCCCGCTATGAACGGCTGGCGCACGACCTGGGCCGCTCGACCCTGCAGCGCGATGGCGCCATCGCGCATTACCGCTGGGCCAGCAACTACCCGGGCGCCAGCCGGCACCTGGTCGACAGCGTCTTTGCCGGCGTCAAGGTGTGCGGCGACTGGCTGGCGGGCATGCCGCTGCCGCCGGCCCGGCTGGCGTTTACCCACGATGGCGGCGGCGGTTTGCTGCGCCATGCGGCGCACCGCGACGAATACGTGCGCGTACTGGGCAGCCTGCCCGCCTTTGGCGCGGACGCCAACACGGCCAGCTTCGACGCGCAATTGCTGGACTGGCCCGTGCCGAACGCCGACGTCAGCCTGTACCCCGTGCTGTGCCAGCATGCGGAACAATTGCTGGCGCGACGGCAAGCCGCAGCGCAGACGGGCGGCGGCATCGACGCGCAGGTACACGCGGCCATCGTGGCAGGCTTGCGCCAGGGTTCGGCGCGCCTGGCCACCGTTGCCGCCACCCTGGCGGTGACGCCGCGCACCCTGCAGCGCAAGCTGGCCGACGCGGGCACCAGCTTCCAGGCCGTGCTGGACCAGGCCCGCTACGGCCTGGCGCGCGATTATTTGCGCGAGCCGGACCTGTCGCTGGTCGACATCGCCTTCCTGCTCGGCTACCAGGAACAAAGCGCGTTCAACCACGCGTTTCGCACCTGGTCGGGCACCAATCCCGGCGCCTGGCGCCTGCAGCAATTACAGGCGAAGCAAGCCGGTTTGTAGGCGTGCGCGGGCCATGCCTGGCGCGTTTTCTGGCTATACTGGCATAGTCAACGCTTTCCACGATCACTCCAACCCGCAATGCAAAGGATTAATATGCAACTCAAAGACAAAGTCGCACTGATTACCGGCGCCGCCAGTGGTATCGGCAAGGAAATGGCCATTGAATACGCGAAACAAGGCGCCAAGGTCGTCATCGCTGACCTGGTCCTGGAAGCGGCCAGCAAGACGGCCGAGGAAATCAAGCAGTCGGGCGGCCAGGCGTTTGCCGTCGCCATGGATGTCTCCAGCGAAGCGCAGGTCGACCAGGGCGTGGCCGATGCCGTGGCCCACTTCGGCGGCGTCGATATCCTGATCAGCAATGCGGGCATCCAGATCATCAGCCCCGTCGTCGACTACCCGTTCGAGCAGTGGAAAAAGATGCTGGCCATTCACATGGACGGCGCCTTCCTCACCACGCGCGCCTGCATGCGCGAAATGATCAAGGCCGGCCGCGGCGGCGCCATCATCTACATGGGTTCCGTGCACTCGCACGAAGGCTCGCCGTTCAAGAGCGCCTACGTGGCCGCCAAGCACGGCTTGCTGGGCCTGGCCAAGGTGGTGGCCAAGGAAGGCGCCAAGGATGGCATCCGCGCCAACGTCATCTGCCCCGGCTTCGTGCGCACGCCGCTGGTCGACAAGCAAATCCCCGAACAGGCGACCCAGCTGAACATCAGCGAAGAAGACGTGATCAAGAAAGTGATGCTGAAAGACACCATCGACGGCGAATTCACCACCACGCAGGATGTGGCGCAAACGGCCGTGTTCCTGGCGGCGTTCCCGTCGAACGCACTGAGCGGCCAGTCGATCGTCGTCAGCCACGGCTGGCACATGCAGTAATAGTGACACCCGCCCACATCGGCTGCGCGGCGCCCTGTGCGGCCTGCGATGCTCGCTGTGCTCCAGCACAGCTGCGCGTCTCGGCCACACATCGCTGCCGCTCGCGATGATGTGGACGGGCGCTTTTGCATCAGCGTATTCCCCCGGTATCTACCCCGAAAGTTCCCCATTGCAAGACAACTCTTACCGCCACCCGCGCGCGGGCTGGCCGGGGCGCCTGTTCGCCGCGCTCGCCAATTGCACGCATTTTGCCAACCTACGCCAGGCGATCATGTCGCGCCTGCCCTTTCTGACACTGCACAGCGACGTGCGCGACGTCGTCTACGTGAGCTGGCTGGTGGACGCCGCTGCTGCGCAGCAACTGCTGCCCGCCGGCGTGACCCTGTGGCAGCGCGGCGGCAAGACGCCATTGACCGTGCTGACCTACCGCCACGGGCATTTCGGCCCGGCCCTGCCCGGTCCGTTACGCAAGCTGCTGCCGTCGCCCCTGCAAAGCAACTGGCGCTTCTACCTGGACCACACGCCGCCGGGCGCGCCGACCGTGCCCTGCGTGTATTTTTTGAAAAACATCATGGACAGCCTGCCGCATGCGCTGGGCACGCGGCTGTTCAGCGACATCCTGCCGACGCACCTGGCCGACGGCATGACGCTGGAAGTCAGCGCCACGCAAGCCAGCTGCGCCATTGCCAGTGGCGCCGGCAGCGCACCCGCGCTCGAGGTGCAGGCGGACATCACCAGTCACCAGACCCTCGACGAAGACTGGCAACAACTGTTCGGCAACTGGCGCGACGCCGTCACCTTCCTTGCCTGCCAGGAAGCGGCCATCGCGCCCGTGCCGCGCAACGGCAAGCTGGTCTTCGGCGAAATCGACTTGCCCGTTGATGTGGATCAAGTGCAAGCGCTGATAGCCTTGCGCGCCGACTGCGGCTTGCTGGGGCAGTTGCCGCCCGTGTCCAACCCGTTCGCCTTTCTCGTGCCCAAGGTTGCCTTCAAGGCGCTGTCAGAGCGCCTGCTGTAGCGTGGCGACGCTCGGGTGCGCGCAGGGGCGTAGCCGGGCCTGCCTGGCCGCCGCGCCGCCGTTCCAGCTTGAACAGGGCCATCGCCTGCTCCAGCTGCAAGGTCTGGTCTTGCAGCGAGGCCGAGGCGGCCGCCGATTCCTCGACCAGCGCCGCGTTCTGCTGCGTCACTTCATCCATCTGCGTGACGGCCATGTTGACCTGGCCAATGCCGTGGCTTTGCTCGCGCGAAGCCGAGGCGATCTCTTCCATGATGCCGTGCACGCCCTGCACGGCGCCCAGCATCTCGGCGCTGCTGGCGCCCGCCTGCTGCGCCAGCTTGGCGCCTGCCTGCACCTGCGCCAAAGACGCCGTGATCAATTGCTTGATTTCCGTGGCGGCCGCCGCGCTGCGATGGGCCAGGCTGCGCACCTCGCCCGCCACCACGGCAAAACCGCGCCCCTGGTCGCCCGCGCGCGCCGCCTCGACAGCCGCGTTCAGGGCCAGGATATTGGTCTGAAAGGCAATGCCTTCGATGATGCCCGTAATGTCGCCGATCTTCTTCGACGAGGCATTGATGTCCGCCATCATGTTCACCACCTGGCCGACGATCTCGCCGCCGCGCCCGGCCAGGCCATGCACCTTGCCCGCCATGTCGCTGGCCTGCACGGCGTTGCCGCTGTTTTGCTGCACCGTGGCCGCCAGTTGCTCCATGCTCGACGCCGTCTGCTGCAGGGCCGAGGCCTGCGCTTCCGTGCGGCCCGACAAATCCATATTGCCGGCGGCGATTTCCTGACTGGCCATGCTGATGCGCAAGAAATTGCCGCGCACGTCGCCGACGATGGAATGCAGGTTCACGCGCAGCTGGCGCAAGGAGCGCAGCAGCTGCCCCATCTCGTCGCGCCGCGTGGTGTCGAGCTCGCCCGTCAGGTCGCCACCCGCCATCACGTCGCAGGCCTGGCGCGCCCGCTGCAACGGTTGCAGCACGGCACGGTGCAAGCTGTGCCAGAAATACAGGGTCGCGCACAAGGCCAGCACGGACAGGCCCGTCAGCCAGCCGTGGGCCGCCTCCGGCAACACGCCCGCATTCCACGCCAGCTGCAACACCAATACCACCGTCAGCAAACCCAGGTTCCAGCCGATGCGCTTGCCCAGCGCCAGATCGCGCAGGCTCGCGAACTTCGCCAGCCAGCCCGTGCGCACGGCGGCGCCCTGGCTGAGGGCGATGCCATCGGCCTGCCCCGCCTTGATGCGCGCGTACAGAGCGGACGCCTGCGCCACCTGCTGGCGCGTCGGTTTGGTGCGCACGGACATGTAGCCGACAGCCACGCCGTCTTCCACCACCGGCGTCACGTTCGCCAGCACCCAGTAAAAATCGCCATTCTTGCAGCGGTTTTTCACCATGCCGCTCCACGAACGCCCCGAGCGGATGGTGGCCCAGAAATCGGCGAACGCTTCGACCGGCATGTCCGGATGGCGCAGAATGTTTTGCGGCGCGCCGATCAACTCTTCCGCGCTGTAACCGCTGACGGCGATGAAATACGGGTTGGCATACGTGATATTGCCTTGCAAGTCGGTAGTCGAGACGATGGTCTCTGTATCGCTCAGGTTGATTTCGGTATCGGTGACGGGAAGATTGAGTCGCATGGTCACATCCTCAGTGGTAGCCCGTACGGTGACGGGTAAGCGGACAAGGCACAGTCGCCAGTCAGTAAAACGGGCATGGCAGTGGCACCATTATTTTAATATTTTATTATTAATAAAATATACTTTATTACGGCCGTGCCGGTCGTCATGCCACGGCAGGCTCGCCAGCCCAGTAGCGGTCGATGTCCTGCAAGCGCCACTGGGCTGCGTTTTCCGTGGAAACAATGCGTTCCTGGCAACCTGGCGCGGCCAGGTCGATGACGGCCGGGGCGATGCAGGTGCCGGCCCGGATGGAAAAAAACACGCGCACGGTGGGCGAGGTCAGCGGCTTGCCCTGCGCCTGCCCCACCACCACGGCCAGGCGTTCCGATTGCAGCCGCACCAGCGTGCCCAGCGGATAGATGCCAAGGCATTTGACGAAGGCGGCAAACAGTTGCGCGTCCAGATGCCCGCCGCGCCAGGCAGCCATGCGGCGCAGCGAATCGGCCGGGCACCAGCCCGGCTTGTACGGCCGGTTCGAGGTGATCGCGTCGTACACGTCGCAAATAGCCCCCATGCGCGCATACAGGCTGATCTCCTCGCCGCACAAACCCTTGGGGTAGCCGCTGCCATCGAGTTTTTCATGGTGGTGCAGGCACACGTCGAGCGCCACCGGATCGATCTCGCCCACTTCCTGCAGCATGCGGTGCCCGGCGGCCGGATGGGCGCGCACAGAGGAAAATTCCGCTTCGCTCAGCCTGCCCGGCTTGTTGAGGATGGCGGATGGCACGGCCATCTTGCCGATATCGTGCAGCAAGCCCGCCAGGCCGGCCGAGCGTACTTGTTCAGGAGCAAGGCCCAGCTCCCTGGCCAGCGCCGTCATCAGCGCGCACACGGCCACCGAATGCATATAGGTGTAGTTGTCGGCGGTTTTCAGGCGCGCCAGACCGATCAGCACGTCGCCGCCGCGCTGCACCGACGCGGCGATATCGTCGACCAGTGCGTAGGCTTGCGCCGCAGACAGGGCCTTGCCCATGCGCACCTCGTCGAACATCGTCTGCACGGCCTGGCGCGAGCGTTCGATCAGGCGCCGGGCGTGCGCCAGTTCCTCATCGCGCGAGCGCAGTGAAGCCACGCCGGTATCGGCTATGGCTGCGGCTGCGGCTGCGGCTGCGGGCATGGCATCGTCGACTGGCGGCGCCACAGCGGACGATGCGCATGCCGGCGCGGGTTCCGCCAGCGCCAGCCCACGCGCCGTATTGATCCACACTTCGCACAGACGTGCCGCGCGGATACGCTCCAGGTCAGCCGGCGACTCGAGCAAGAAGGAACGCGTCCAGAAAGGGTTATCGAGCCAGGAGCGGCCCAGGCGCTCGACATACATTCCCAGCACCAGTTCGCTACTCGTTATTTTTTTCAGCAAGGCGGTTCCCCAGACATTCAGATCGCGGCATTTACTTGCGCGTTAGAAACATCATACGCCAAAAAATAAACGATTAAACCAGATAAATTGTTTTATATGGCGAAATCACCACACCAACAGGAATAATCACCAATTTTATCACTTTCATTAATGTCAAATGTTAAATCAATAAATATATCAATTAAACCATATTGACTTCATTGAATTACCTGCCTCCTGCCGATGATGGAAGCGAATGCCTGCCAGCGACCGCATGGGCCGCTGCACGGGGATGATGTGAGGAAAGGAAGTACGCCAGCGCCAAGCGCCCCGAAGTGGGGCCGGCGCCATGGGGAGAGGGGGGACTGCCTGCCGCCTAGCGTGGCACGTAGCGCCAGTTGGCGTTTTCCAGCATGAACGTCAGTTCCGTCTTGATGCCTTCCGGACGGCTCGGCACGCTCAATTCAGTATCACATACCAGGTAGCCCGTCTTGCGCTTGACGTCGCACTCGTTGACGGCCTTGACCTGCATGGTGCTCTGCGCTTCCTGCATCTGCACATCCTTGGCCGCTTCCGGATCGCGCGCCACTTCCTCCTTGGCCCAGGCGCGTATCATCGCTTGCGCCTCGGCCGGCGACGGTCCCGCGAACTTGGCGTGCTTGCGCTCGACGCCGACCCAGGTGCCGCCCTCATTACGCAAAGGCAACACATTAAAACCGTCGCGCATGCCGGCGCTCATGGCGACCAGGCACACCACTTCGCCCGGCACTTCCTGCGAATCCTGGCAGCCCTGCAGGCTGGTGACCTTGACGGCGATCGGTACCGGCAGAGCCGATTGCAACTTGGCCTGGGTCTTGGCCACGCCCGCCTGCACGGCGGCCTGGATGTGTTCGAGTGTCGGCATGGTTGCCGCCTGGGCCGGCAAGGTGGCGAACAGGGCGGCGGCGGTCAGGGCGAAGGAAATCAGGCGCATGGGTATCGAAAGTAGTGATCAAAGGCCGGCAGTCTAGCACTTTGCATAAAAACAGCTGTTTCTATAGAGCTATTTACCCGGCGTCGGGCGCAAGAAAGGCACCGCCCGCATCCGCCTGTCCGCGCAGGCGCAAGCCGATGCCTCGCAGCATCTCGACCAGCTCGCGCAGGCGCAGGCCCTCGTCCGTCAGTTGGTACTCGACCTTGACGGGCACTTCCGCGTAGATGGTGCGCGTCAGCAAGCCCGCCTCTTCCAGCGCGCGCAGGTCCAGGGTCAGCATGCGCTGCGAGATATTCGGCACGGCGCGGCGGATTTCGCTGAAGCGCTTCGGCCCCGCCATCAGGTAACTGAGCAGTACTACGCGCCAGCGCCCGCCCAGCAGTCGCATGGCTTCTTCCACGGCGCAGCCGGAGACATTGTCTTTCATGGTTCGCTCCCCACCTGGTATAAAAAATGTACCTATACCACATTATTCTGCCTTCTTCCAAATAGTAACCATTGCCCTTAGACTGCCCTTCCCTCATCTAACTGGAGTTCCAGCATGGAAACCACCCTGATCTACAGCGTGCCGTTCGGCTGCTCGTTTGCCGCCATCGCCGCCCTCGAATGGAGCGGCTTGCCGTATCGCCTGGCCCGCGTGGAAGCACGCGACCCGGCCAGCAAGCAGCATCCGGCCTTTCTCGCCATCAATCCGCTGAGCCAGACGCCGGCCCTGCTCACGCACACGGGCACGCCGCTGCTGGAAAGCATGGCGATCCTGCTGCACCTGGCCGCCCGCGCGCCGCACAAAGGCCTCGGTTTTGCGCAGGGCACGCCCGCATACGACCGCCTGAACAGCGTGCTCTCCTTTTTGCACACGACGTTTCACGCCGCCTTCATGCCCGCCTTCCAGGCGTCGCGTGCAGCGCCGGACGATGCGCGCGCGGCCGTCTGGCGCGAGATGGCCGTCGAGAAGGTCAACAAAAGCCTGGCGCACCTGGAGCGCCTGCTCGCTGGCCGCGCCTGGCTCGCTTCCGATGCCGCGCCCACCATCGCCGACGCCTACCTGGCCGCCACGGCGCGCTGGGCCGCACCGCTGCAGCTGGCCAGCCTGGCCGACTATCCGCACGTGGCGCGCGTGCTGGCCGCGCTGGAACAAGACCCCGGCATCCGCTTCGCCCACGCCATCGAAGACGGCGTGCCGGCGGCCAGCCAGGGCGGTTTCCTGGGCCACGTGGCGCTCGACCAACTGGCGCACAAGGCCGGCTAACCGGCGGTCAACTCCCGCAGCAAGCGCGTCTTTATTGCTATGATGTCGGGCTGCCGGCGGTACAGCCGGCCACGTCAATACCATATCGATAACGTCGCAATAAGAATCGGGAGTTTGAATGAGTTTACGTCTGCTGCTCTTGGGAGCATTCAGTGCCGCCATGGCCACCACCGCAGCCATCCCTGCGCTGGCCGCGCCGCGCGGTTTCACCGTGGAAGACATGGTGGCCATGGAACGGGTGGGCAGCCCCGTGCTGTCGCCGGACGCCACGCGCGTCGTCTACACGGTGCGCACCACCAACCTGGACAAGAACCGTGGCAACACGCAGCTGTGGATGATCGACCTGCGCGCGCCGAACGCGGCGCCGCGCCAGCTCACGCGTGGCGAAGCCAGCGCCGGCGACCCGCAATGGTCGCCGAACGGCGATGCCATCTACTTCCTCTCAAGCCGCTCCGGCTCCTCGCAAGTGTGGCAGCTGCCCCTGAACGGCGGCGAAGCTGCCAAGGTCACCGACCTGGCGCTGGACGTCGACACTTATCGCTTGTCGCCGCAGGGCGACCGCCTGGCCTTCAGCATGGGCGTCTTCCTCGATTGCGCGGACATCGCCTGCACGAAAAAACGCCTCGATGAAAAAGCCAAAAACAAGGCGACCGGCATGGTCTACGACCAGATGTTCGTGCGCCACTGGGATACCTGGGCCGATGGCCGCCGCAACGCGCTGTACTCGGCGCCCATCGACGCCAGCGGCAAGGTCAGCGCCGCGCCCGTGAGCCTGAGCGGCAGCCTCGATGGCGACGCGCCATCGAAGCCGTTCGGCGATAATGGCGAATACCATTTCAGCCCGGACGGCAAGACGGTGGCCTTCTCCGTGCGCGTGGCCGGCCGCACGGAATCGTGGTCGACCAACTTCGACGTCTATACGATTCCGGCCGCTGGCGGCCAGGCGCCGCGCAACCTCACGGCAGACAATCCGGCCTGGGATGCGAAAGCCACCTACTCGCCCGATGGCCGCACCCTGGCGTATGTCGCCATGACCAAGCCCGGCTTCGAAGCGGACCGTTTTCATCTGGTGCTGATGGATGTCGCCACCGGCAAGAAGCGCACCGTGGCCGACGACTGGGACCGTTCCGTGGCCGACTTCCGCTGGACGCCGGACGGCAAGGCTTTCCTCGTCGCCGCCGATGACGTGGGCCAGCACCGCTTGTTCCACATCGACGCGGCCAGCGGCAAGGTCGCTGCATTGACAGGCAAAGGCGCCGTGGGCGACTTCGACGTGCGCGGCAATACCATCGTCCTGACGCAAGCGAACCTGGCCTCGGGCGCGCAGCTGTACACGCGCAAGCTCGACGCCAAATCGGAAACCGCGCCGATGCTACAACTGACGAAACAGAACGCCGCAGCGCTGGCGGACGTGCGCTTCGGCGAATATGAACAGTTCTCGTTCGCCGGCGCGAATGGCGAGACCGTCTACGGCCACGTCATGAAGCCATGGAATGCCAAGGCCGGCGAGAAGTATCCGGTCGCCTTCCTCGTCCACGGCGGCCCGCAAGGCAGCTTCGGCAACAGCTGGAGCTACCGTTGGAATCCGCAAGTGTATGCGGGCGCCGGCTACGCCACCGTCTTCATCGACTTCCATGGTTCGACCGGCTATGGCCAGAAGTTCACGGATTCCATCAGCGGCGACTGGGGCGGCAAGCCGCTGATCGACCTGCAGAAGGGCCTGGAAGCGGCCACCAAGAAGTTCCCATGGCTGGATCGCGAACGCAGCTGCGCGCTGGGCGCGTCGTACGGCGGCTACATGATGAACTGGATCGCCGGTAACTGGCCGGACGGCTTCAAATGCCTGGTCAACCACGACGGCGTGTTCGACAACCGCGGCATGGCTTACGCGACGGAAGAACTGTGGTTCACGGAATGGGAAAATGGCGGCCCGTACTACGACGCGCCCGCCAAGCACGAACAGTTCAATCCCGTCAACTTCGTGAAGAACTGGAAGACGCCGATGCTGGTGGTCCAGGGCGACCTGGATTTCCGCATCCCCACCGCGCAAGGCCTGGGCACCTTCACGGCGCTGCAGCGCCGTGGTATCCCGAGCAAGCTGCTGGTCTTCCCGGACGAGAACCACTGGGTGCTGAAGCCGGCGAACTCGCTGCTGTGGCATCACACGGTGCTCGATTGGTTGAATACCTATACCAAGAAGTAACGGGGGGAGTGTCGGATTACGGCCTTCGGCCTAATCCGACCTACCCTCGATTTCCACAATAAAAAGCCGCGCGGTGCATCCAGCACCGCGCGGCTTTTTGTTTTGCAGGTCGGATTAGCGGCGCGCGCGCCGCGTAATCCGACACTGCACATCACATCAATACGTATTAAGCGCCTTGGCGAACTTCACGATCCACAAGCGGCTTGGACGCTCGCGGTCGTCGCCGCGCGCCACACGGATGGTGTTGGCGGCATTGCAGCCGGCCGCGCTGCTGGTGACGATGGCGCCGTTCGCGTCGACCGTGCACTTGGTCACGTCGGAGCCATCAACTTCCACGCCATTGGCGTCAAAGACCTTGGTTTTCAGGCCGAAGTCGTTGTCGTTGGCCAGCGCGATGGTGGAGTCGTCGATCAGGGTCAGGCCTTCCGCCTTTTCCGCCGCCCAGCCGATGGCGTTCAAGTCCAGCAGCAGGGTCTTCTTCAGCGGCGTGACAGCCGCCCAGTCGGCCCCATTGACGGCCGCGCCGCCCATGCTGCTCTTTTCCAGGTCGGACGTCGTCGCGTTGAAGGCGGCAGCCGCAATGTCCGTGGCACCCTTCAGTTCGACCAGCATAAGTTTATTGAAAACCTTGCCCGACGGCGCGGCGCCCTGCTCGATGACGAGGAATTTGCCGCCGCCCAGCGCCACCATGTCGCCCAGCTTGGCGTTGCCCGTGCGGCCATCCTGATAGTCGGCAGCATTCAGCGGATACGCATACATCTTGCCGCTGCTGCCCGTGGTCGGGTCGAATTCGATCCAGCGCGTAAAGCGGGCGAAACGCTCGACCTGTTCATTCTTCTTCGTCACCGAATACGGTGCCGTGCCGTCGGACAAGGGGCTTTGCAGGAAGGCGTACAGCTTGTCGTTGCTCGTGTCCAGGGTCATGCCTTCCATGCCGCGGTTCGCGCGGCGCTTGGCGAACAGCGCCGGCAAGCCCTTGCCCGGCTCATACTTGGCCTGGATGATGCCCGTGGCGGCATCGATCCTGACGATGAACGGGCCGTATTCGTCGGACACCCACAGCGCGTTGCGCTTGGCATCGACGACGATGGCTTCCGAATCGAGGCCGCCCGCATTGAAGACGGCCTTGCCGGTCGCGTCGAATTTCATCGCATCCATGACGGGAATCTCGGCCGAATTGCCGACCGCGCCCACGGGCACGGGCAAGCCCGAGCTGTTGACCGTGGCCGACACCTTGATCGGCGTGCTCGATGCCAGCACGGCGCCGTTCTTGCCCACCGTGATGACGCCGAACGAGGGCGTGAAGCTCGGTGACGGGAAGATCTTGCTGCCGATCGTGCCCTTGCCCGATGGATCGGGCACCAGCGGGCCGTCGCCGTTCGGGCCGCGATCCGTCAAGCCATAGAATTCCAGGTCGCCAGCCGCGTTCTTGCCCTTGTAGGCCAGGCCCGAGCCGTACGATGGCAGGAAGCCGTTCGGGAATTCGCCCTTGACCTTGGCATTCGCGCCTTCGTACAGCACGTAGAATTTGTCGGCCGCCTGGATCTGGTAGCGCGTCACGGTGACTTTCACTTCACCCACCGGATTGGCTTGCGTCAGCGCCTCGTTGACGGGCGCGCCCGCTTTCGAGGCGAGGGTGTCTTCGAAATGCTCGCGCACCAGCGCGCGGCGCTCCGCGTCCACCGTGCGGCCGGCGAATTTGCTGCCCACCGCCGCCAGGTGCGCGGCCAGGGCCGCGTTGAAGACGGCCGGCGCGGATGCAAAATCCAGCGTCTTGCCGACCAGCGCGGCCTTCACTTCTGCCGTCAGCCTGATGCCGTTCGACGGATCGCTGTCATCGTCGAGCAGTTGCAGCGCCAGCAGGCGGTTGACGACCTTGTCGTCCGCCACGTTCGTGCTGGCGGCCAGCGCCAGCGGCGTGACGACGGCGCCGCATGGGGCAGAACCCAGGGCCAGGCCGCCCACGCTGAAGGCCACCGTATCGCCCGGGTTGCACATGAATTCGCCCTTGGCATTGGTGCTGGCCTTGGCCGCACTGCCAGCCACGTAATCGAGCCCTTCCACCGCGCCGTCGAGGAACACGCCCGTCTGCGCCACGGGCTTGGAAGGCTCCGCCGGCGGATTATCGCTACCGCCGCAGGCGGCCAGGGCCAGGCCGGCGGCGATGGCCAGCAGGGTCAGTTTCGGGGTGGACGTTACGGCAGTCTTCATGCATTCCTCGGCTAGGGTGGGGTTGAAGCCGTGGAGGATAACTGTTCAAAGTGACAAGCCCATGACAGGCATCACGGTCGTGGCGTATCCGCAACAGGCCCGCCGATGCCGCCGAAGCGCCCATCGGCCTGGCGCCGGAACTCCTTCGGCGTGACGCCCTTCACCTGCAAAAAGCGGCGGTTGAAGTTGGCCACGTTCTGGAAGCCCACGTCGTAGCAGACGTTCGACACATACTGGTCGGTATCCATCAGCAGCTGGCACGCCTTGTTGATGCGCAGGCGGCTGATGAAATCCGTAAAACTGTTGCCCGTCGCCTTGCGGAAGAAGCGCGAGAATTTACTCAGCGACATGCCCACCTGCTCGGCCAGCATTTCCGCCGAAATCGGCTCGCGGTAATTGTCCGTGATGTAGTTGAGGACGGAATTGACCTTGGCCAGGGTGGCGTCATCGTCGTACGAACGCAAGGAGGCACTCGACAGCAAACGGTAGTTGGCCGTGCGCGCCAGTTTGCTCATCAGCTGGACAAATTCAGCGAAGCGCTCGGCGCCATGCGTGACGCGGATGCGCGCCAGGTGCTGCTCGGCCTGATGGCCCATGTCGAAAAACTCCACGCCATAGCTGGAGCGCTCGAGCAGCGGCAGCAGTTCGCGCAATTCGGGGATGACGCGCGCGGCGCCGGCCAGCGGCGCGTGGGCGAACTGCACGATCATGTCGCGCAGGGCCACGCCGCCTTCCGGCATCACGTTGGAAATCCAGTTATGCGGCAGGCGCGGCCCCGTCAGCACCAGGTGGCCGGGCGAGAATTCGCCGATATAGTCGCCCACGAACAGGCGTCCGCTGGTGGCGACAATCAGGTGCAGCTCATATTCCTCGTGGCAGTGCCAGCGCACGCGCGAACTGGGATAGCCGTGTTCCAGGTAATTGATGATGCCATCGTAGCTTTCGCGCTCCAGCTCGGGCAACTTGCGCTCGCTGTCCTTCTGCCATAGGTGTTCCATGCTTGTCTCTCTCAGGCTGTCCCCGCCTGTGCCATCCAATGTACCTCAAAAAGCTTCACTCGCCAAAACGGCCCAGCGCCTGCTGGCGAAACTCCTTCGGCGTCATGCCCTTCAACTCCAAGAAGCGCCGGTTGAAATTGGCCACGTTATTGAAACCCGCCTCGTAGCAGATGTTGCTCACATAGCGCTCCGTCTCCATCAGCAGCTGGCACGCCTTGTTGATGCGCAGGCGGTTGACGAAGTCCGTGAAGCTGTTGCCCGTGGCGCTGCGAAAGAAGCGCGAAAACGTCCGCTCGGGCATGTCCACCTGCTCGGCCAGCTGTTTCAGCGAAAACTGGCTGCTGTAATTGTGCACGATGAAGTTGATGGCAGAACTGATGCGCGCCAGAGCCACGTCGTCGTCGCTCGACTGCATCGGCACCGTCGACAGCAGCTGGTAGTCGCTGGTCTGCGCCAGTTCGCCCAGCAGTGTCAAAAATTCGATGAAGCGCGGCAGGCCATTGCTGTCGCGGATGCGCCGGAAACGCCGCAGCGACTGTTCGCTGACGCCAAAGAATTCCACGCCGTGCAAGGCCCGCTGCAGCAGCGGGAAAATATCCTTCAACTCGGGAATGGCGGTGGCCATCGATGCCAGCGGCGCATGCGAAAACTGGATCACCATGTCACGCAAGGCCACGCCTTCGGGCGGCATGCCGAGCGAGACCCAGTTGTGCGGCACGCGCGGCCCCGTCAGCACCAGGTGGCCGGGCGCAAACTGGCCGATGTAGTCGCCGACAAAGACCTTGCCGCTCGTCTCGACGATCAGGTGCAGCTCATACTCGTCGTGGTAATGCCAGCGCACCAGCGCATTCGGAAAGCCATGCTCGAGGTAGCGGATGAAGCCAAAACTGCCTTTCGGCTCGAAGCCTGGCGTGGCATCGCGCTGCGGTTCCAGCTCCATCTGCGGCAGTAAAGCATCGGCTTTGCGTGGCATGGCGCGCCCTGCCCGTCAGGCGACGATCTGTTCCAGCGCCGCGCGCGCGCCCAGCCCATACAGGCTGGCCAGCGCCGCGCCCACCGCCTGCGTGAACGCGGGCGTGCCGGAAAGGTCGCCGAACAGCTCGCGCAGCGACAGCAAGGCCTCGGCGTCCGCCCCGCCCTGCAGCGCCAGCGCGCGCAGACGCACTGCATACGGGTCGTTCAATGGCATCTCGCGCCCCTGCTCATCGTGGCCTTCCAGGTAGCGGAACCAGCACGCCACGGTAAACGCCAGCAGCGTGATGGCGCCGTCCCTTGCCAGCGCTTCGCGCACGGATGGCAGCACGAATTTCGGGATGCGCGCCGAGCCTTCCGTGCCGATGCGCGCCAGCTGGTCGCGCACGGCCGGATTCGAGAAGCGCTCGATCAGGGTAGCCTTGTAGCGTTCCAGATCGATGCCTTGCACTTTATCGAGCAAGGGCGTCACTTCCTCATCCATCATGCGCCGCACGAGCCGGCGGATGCCGGGGTCAAGCATCGCTTCATGCGCAAACGTATAACCGAGCTGCATGCCGATGTAGCACAGGGCCTGGTGGCTGGCATTCAAGAGACGCAGCTTCATCTTTTCATACGGCAGCACGTCGTGCGTCATCTGCGCGCCCACCAGTTCCCAGGCCGGGCGGCCCTGCGGGAAGTCATCTTCGATGACCCACTGGCGGAATGGTTCGCATACGACGGGCCAGGCGTCAACGATGCCAAAGGACTCCCGCACGAGCGCCCGGTGTTCATCAGTGGTGGCCGGCGTGATGCGGTCGACCATGCTGTTGGGGAAGCTGCCATGCGTGGCCAGCCAGCGCGCCAGTTCCCCGTCGCGCAAGGCGACAAAGGCCAGCAGCATCTTGCGCGTCACGTCGCCATTGTTTTGCAGGTTATCGCAGGACATGATGGTAAACGGCGCCAGGCCACGCTGGTGGCGCATGGCCAGCGCGGCGGCCAGGTAGCCGAACGAGCAGCGCGGCGCCTGCGGGTGCGCCAGTTCATGCACGATGTCGGGGTGAGCCGCATCGAATTCGCCCGTGCCCTGGTTCACATAGTAGCCGCCTTCCGTGATGGTCAGCGCGACGATGCGCGTGCCGGGGTCTGCCAGCTTTTCCAGCACGGCCTGCGGGTCGTCGGGCGCATACAGGTATTCGCCGATGCAGCCGATGATGCGCGCGCTGTCGCCCGCCGCGCTGCGCTCGACCACCGTGTACAAGCCATCCTGCGCCCGCATGGCGTCGCGCATGGCCCCATCATGCGCCAGCAAGCCCACGCCGCAATAACCCCATTGCGCGTTTCCGGGCAAGGCCAGCAAATCGTCGAGGTACACGGCCTGGTGGGCGCGGAAAAAGCCGCCCACGCCGATATGCACGATGCTGGGCACGAGCGCGCCGCGCGCATACGCGGGCACGGCCACGTTCGCCGGCAGCTGCGCCAGGTTCGCCTGTTTCAGTTCGATTGCGCTCATGTTCAGACTCCCTTGGCGGCAGCATAGGTCTTGCCGGCGCGGTCAAAATAATGGACGAAGCCCGGCTCGAACGTCAAATGCGTCTGCTGGCCCGGCTGCAGGCTGCTGCGTTCGGCGCCGCGC
The DNA here is from genome assembly GCF_059617925.1 of Janthinobacterium sp. JF4. Lineage (NCBI taxonomy): Bacteria > Pseudomonadati > Pseudomonadota > Betaproteobacteria > Burkholderiales > Oxalobacteraceae > Janthinobacterium > Janthinobacterium sp. JF4. The sequence goes on from NZ_JCAQAV010000029.1 coordinate 68,346, forward strand.
GAGACCACCTGCACATTGTTCGGCAAGCGCACATAGGTCAGGGTTTCCACGCCCAGCGATTCCACCAGGTCGACCGTGACGGGCACGCTGCCCGGCTGCGCCGCGCCCAGGTGCACGTGTTCGGGGCGGATGCCGACAAAGCCGTCCGCCTGCGCCGCGCTGCCTGCCTGCGCCAGCAGCTGCGGCGCCGCGTCGGCCGGCACCACGTTCATGCTGGGCGTGCCGATGAATTGCGCGACAAAACGGTTGGCGGGATGGTCATACAGTTCCAGTGGCGAGCCATGCTGCTCGATCTGCCCGTCGCGCAGCACCACCACGCGGTCGGCCAGGGTCATCGCTTCGACCTGGTCGTGCGTGACATAGATGGTGGTGGCGCCCAGCTCGCGGTGCAGCTTGGCGATCTCGATGCGCGTCTGCACGCGCAGGGCCGCATCGAGGTTCGACAGCGGTTCATCGAACAGGAACACCTTCGGGTCGCGCACGATGGCGCGGCCGATGGCCACCCTCTGGCGCTGGCCGCCGGACAGCTCCTTCGGCGTGCGCTCCAGGTATTTCCCCAGGTCGAGGATGGCGGCCGCCTTGTCGACCTTGTCGCGGATGATGGCGGGATCGACGCCGGCCAGTTTCAAGGCGAACGACATGTTCTGGAACACCGTCATGTGCGGATACAGCGCATACGACTGGAACACCATCGCCAGGTCGCGCTTGGACGACGGCAGATTCGTGATGTCGCGCCCGTCGAGCGACAGCTTGCCGCCGTCGATCGGTTCCAGGCCCGCGATCAGGCGCAGCAGGGTGGATTTGCCGCAGCCCGACGGCCCCACGAAGACGACGAATTCGCCCTGTTGGATCTCCAGGTCGATGCCCTTGATGGCGCGGTGTTCGCCAAAGAATTTCTCGATATTGCTCAGTTGAAGGTAAGCCATGATGTCATCCAATAGTGTTTACTTAACGGCGCCAAAGGTCATACCCTGGACCAATTGTTTCTGGCAGAACCAGCCCAGCGCCATGATGGGCGCGATCGCCATCAGCGAAGCGGCCGACAATTTCGCCCAGAACAAGCCTTCCGGGCTCGAATACGAGGCGATGAGCCAGGCCAGCGTGCCCGCGTTGGAGGCGCCCAGGTTCAGCGACCAGAACGATTCATTCCACGACCACACCATGCACACGAGGGCCGTGGAGGCGATGCCGCCCACGGAAAGGGGCAGCACGACGTGGCGGAATTCATCCCACACGGTGGCGCCATCCATGCGCGACGCTTCCAGGATTTCACGCGGCAGCTCCTTCATGCTCGTGTACAGCAGCCAGATCATGATGGGCAAATTCATCAGCATGAACATGATGGTCAGGCCGATGCGCGTGTCGAGCAGGCCGAAGTACTGGTAGCAGATATAGATCGGCATCAGGGCGCCCACGCCGGGCATGTAGCGCGAGCTGAGCATGAATTTCAGCAAGCCGATAGTGCCGCCCGTGGGGAAGAAGGCCATCGAATACGCGGCAGGGATGGCGATCAACAGGCCGATGGCGGTGGAGACCACGCTGGTAAACAGCGAGTTCCACGCATAGCCGAAGTAATTGTCGCGCGCCAGCACTTCGCGGAAACTGTCGAGCGTGGGCGTGAAGAACAGCAGGGGCGGCGTGGCAATGGCTTGCCCTTCCGTCTTGAACGCCATCAAGCCCAGCCAGAAGATGGGAAAGAACAGCAGCAGCGCGAACAGCCAGGCGGCAGCCGTGCGGCCATACAGATTGAGTTTGCTATGCATCAAGGTCTCCTTATTTCGACAGATTCTTGCCGATGACGCGCATCAGGAAGAAGGCGGCGATGTTGGCGATGAGCACGGCGAACAGGGCACCGGCCGAGGCCGCTCCCACGTCATACGACAGCAGTGCCTGCTGATAAATCATGAAGGTGATGGTGGTCGTGTCGAAGCCGGGACCGCCGCCCGTGGTGGTAAAGATTTCCGCAAATATCGACAACAGGAAAATCATCTCGATCATCAGCACCACCGAGACGGCACGGCCCAGATGGGGAATGTAGAGGTAGCGCAGCTGCTGCAGATAGGTGGCGCCATCCATGCGCGCCGCTTCCAGCTGTTCGCGGTCCATCGATTGCAGGGCCGTCATGAAGATCAGGCAGGCAAACGGCAGCCATTGCCACGAGACCATCATGATGATGGAAAACAGGGGGTGGGCCGACAGCCAGTCGACGGGCGTGGCGCCAAAGAACAGGCTGATCTGCGCGAACAGGCCGTAGATCGGATTGAGCAGCATGTTCTTCCACATCAGGGCATTCACGGCCGGCATGATGAGGAAAGGCGAAATCAAGAGCACGCGCACGATGGCGCGCCCCGGGAATGCTTCATTGATCAGCAGCCCCAGCGCCGTGCCCAGCACCACCGTGATCAGCATGACGGAAAACAGCAGGGTGAACGTATTCTGCAAGGCCGGCAGGAACGAGGCATCGGTAAAGAAAAAGTGAAAGTTGGCCAGCCCATGGAAAGGATGGCCGCTCGGATCGAGCATGGAATAGCGCACGAACGCGTAATACAAAGTGATCAATAATGGGATCACGGAAATGACGGAGACGGCAAGCACGGCCGGCGTCAGCAAAGTCCGGGGGATAATGCGTTTCATAATGTTCTCTTGGGACAAGGGGAAATCTGGGGTCAGACCCGGCGGGACTCGGCGTCCCCGTCTGCCCCCTGCTTTACGCTATTGGGGTAAGCAAACTACTCGACAAAGACACTGCCTTATTTGTAGTACCCGCCTTTACGCATTTCCCGCTCCGCCGTCTGCTGCGACAGTTCCAGCGCCTTGTCGACGCTGATCTTGCCCAGCAGCGCTGCCGCCATCTGCTGGCCGGCGGCCACGCCGATCACCTGGAATTCGGGAATCGATGCGAATTGCACGCCCACGTAGGGCGATGGCAGCATGGTGCTTTGCACGGCGCGCGTGGTGGCCAGGGCCTTGCCTTCGGCGGCGGCAAATTTCGCCGCTTTCTGGAACTCGGGGCTGGCGTACGTCGACTTGCGCGTGCCCGTCGGCACATTGGCCCAGCTCGTTTCCTTGGCCACCAGTTTCACGTAGTCGGGCGAGGTGGCCCAGTTGATGAAGCGCTGCGCTTCATTCGGGTGCTTGGAACTCGCGGGAATGGCCAGCGACCAGATCCACAGCCAGTTGGCGCCCCGCTCCGTCACGCCCACGGGCGACTGGGCAAATGCCACCTTGTCGGCCACCTTGCTTTGCTTCGGGTCGGTGATGAAGGACGCGGCAATCGTCGCATCGATCCAGATGCCGCACTTGCCCTGGTTGAACAGCGCCAGGTTTTCATTGAAGCTGTTGGCGGCCGCGCCCGGCGGGCCGTATTTCTTCATCAGGTCGACATACATGGTGACCGCGTCTTTCCACGGCTTGCTGGTAAATTGCGGCTTCCATTGCATGTCGAACAGCTGGCCGCCATAGGAATTGGCCATGGTGGTGATCAAGGCCATGTTGTCGCCCCAGCCCGGCTTGCCGCGCAGGCAGATGCCGTACACGCCGTTGGCCGGATCGTGCAGCTTGGCCGCCACGTCGCGCAACTGGTTCCAGCTTGGGCGGTCCTCGATCGTCACGCCGGCTTTTTTCACCAGGTCGCTGCGGTACATGATCATCGAGCTTTCGCCATAGAACGGCGACGCGTACAGCTTGCCGTCGCCGGAGAGCCCCTCGCGTATGGCCGGCAGCAAGTCGTCGATATCGTATCTGGCGTCCGGCTTGATGGGAATCAGCCAGTTTTTCTTGCCCCAGATGGGCGTTTCATACAGGCCGATGGTCATCACGTCGAACTGGCCGCCCTTGGTGGCGATATCGGTGGTCATGCGCTGGCGCAAGACACCCTCTTCCAGGGTCACCCATTTGAGCTTGATGTCGGGATTGGCTTGCTCGAAGAACTTGCTGAGCTTTTGCATTTCGATCATGTGGCCGTTGTTGACGGTGGCGATGACCAGGTCAGTGGCGGCAAAAGCGGACGAGCTGAGGCAGCCGGCGAACAGCGCGGCGATGGCGGAACGTTTCATTGTGTGTCTCCAGTGTTTTTTGTCGTTGGCGATGCCTGCATGCTTGGCACCACGACCACAATGTAGCACCGGACTTTGATACTTTCTGATACTCCAAAACCGCAATTCGATACTCTTTTGCAAGCCTGCTATGCACGAGAGTATCGATATTGGATAAAAACAACACTTTGAAAGAAAGTATCAGCACTTGCACGTTTTGTATCAGGGTGGTTAAAAAAGCGCTGCTAGACTTGGTTTTCGGCATTAGACCGTTTGCGGTGGCCGCCTCCCGGGGCGCCACCGCTACCACCTACATCTTTCTGGAGACCGCATGAATCGCACTGCACTGAAAACCTTGCCTGCCCTGCTCCTGGCCATCGCCAGCGCTTCCGCCATTGCCGACCCCATGTACCCATCCGACGCCGAGGGCTTCCATGGCTACCTGCGTGCCGGCGCCGGCAGCAATACCTCCAGCGACGGCGGTTCGCAAGGCTGCTTCGGCCTGG
>NZ_JCAQAV010000030.1:0-72445 GCF_059617925.1 Janthinobacterium sp. JF4
CAATGGGCACACCGGGCGTCACATTGATCGTCACCGTGGCCGCCGCCGACGTGCCGCCGGCGTTGCTGGCCGTATAGGTAAAACTGTCTGGCCCGGAATAACCTGCCGCCGGCGTGTAAGTGATGCTGGTGCCGCTGGCCGTCGCCGTGCCGTGCACAGGTGCCGATGCCACGGCCACCGACGTCGCCGCGCCGCCGCTCAGGTTCAGAGTGACCGGATTGGCGCTGCTGCCATACGCCACTGTCGCGCTGACGGCGCCGGCCACTGGGGGCGCCACCGCCACCGTGACGGAATAGGCGCGCGAACCTGTGTACGGGCCGCTGCCTGTGCTGCTGTCGGTGGCCGTGACGGTGAAGTTGTATGGCCCCGCCGCCGTGGGCGTGCCGGACAAGCTGCCGTCCGCCGCCAGGCTCAGGCCCGCAGGCAGACTGCCGGCAGTCACGGCATAGGTATAGGGCGCCGTGCCATTCGCGGCGGTGATGCCCTGGCTGTAGGCGACACCGGTTGTCATCGCCGGCAAGACCGATGGCGCTACCGTGAGCGTTGGTGCAGACACCGTCAGCGAGTAGGCGCGCGCGCCGGCATACGGGCCGCTGCCCGTGGAACTGTCCGTGGCGCGCACCGTGAAGTTGAAGACGCCGCCCGCCGTCGGCGTGCCCGACAGCACACCGCCGCTGGACAGACTCAGGCCTGCGGGCAAGGCGCCGGCACTGATCGCGTACGTGTATGGCGCGGCGCCGTTCGCCGCCGTCACGCTCTGGCTGTAAGCCGTCCCGACGCTTGCCGCAGGCACGGTGCTCGGCGCAATCGTGATGGTGGGTCCGCTGACCGTGACCGTCACGGTGGCCGGCGCCGACGTGCCGACGCCGTTGCTGGCCGTGTAGGTAAAGCTGTCCGGTCCGCCGTAACCTGCCGTCGGCGTGTACGTGATGCTGGTGCCGCTGGCCGTCGCCGTGCCGTGGCTGGCGGCGGACGCCACCGCCACCGACGTTGCCGCGCCGCCGCTCAGGTTCAGGGTGATCGGATTGGCGCTGCTGCCATACGCCACCGTGACGTTGACGGCGCCGGCCACGGGCGCACCGGCCGCCACCGTGACGGAATAGGCGCGCGAACCTGTGTACGGGCCGCTGCCTGTGCTGCTGTCGGTGGCCGTGACGGTGAAGTTGTATGGCCCCGCCGCCGTGGGCGTGCCGGACATGCTGCCGTTCGCCGCCAGACTCAAACCTGCGGGCAGGCTGCCGGCAGTGACGGCATAGGTATACGACGCCGTACCGTTCGCTGCAGTAATGCCCTGGCTGTAGGCAAGACCAACTGTCATTGCCGGCAGGGTCGGCGGCGCGATGGTGATGGTGGGCGCGCTGACCGTCAGCGTATAGGCGCGCGTGCCATTGGCGGCCAGCGAGTCGGTGGCACGCACGGTGAAGTTGAAAGTACCGCCCGCCGTCGGCGTACCCGACAGCGAGCCGGCACCGCTCAAGCTCATGCCCGCAGGCAAGGCGCCGGCGGTGACCGCGTACGTATATGGCGCCGCGCCACCCGTCGCCGTCAAGGCCGTCGCCGAGTAAGCCTGGGCCACCGTCGCATTCGGCACGCTGGCCGGCGACAGCGTGATGGCGGACGTAATCGTGACGTTGTACACGATGGGTTGCGCCACATCATCCTTGACGGTAAAGGTATCCGAGGTCGCGCTGAGATTCGTGTTCCGGTAGCGCACGGCATTCGTCTGGTTCGAATCCTCGAGCGTGCCATGCAGCGGCGCCACCAGGGTACCCGTCAAGCCGAAGGGCGAGCAAGCCGAATTGGAATAATCCTCGTAATACTCCTGTCCCGCCACCACGCTGATATTGCGCGGACTCGGGCAGGCGCTGACGGCGGAGGCCTGAAGGGAAAACAGGGAAAGCAAGGCAAACAGCGAGGCCGCCACCAGCCGCATCAGCCAGGGCGAGCGCCAGATCCCTCCGGTCGGCGCACTATCCGCGCAGGCTATGGACACATCGACGCCGCAGACAGGCGCAGGCAGCCATCCAAATTTCGTGAAATTTAGAAACATTCGTCTTCCCTCGATACATTTATCTTGGCGCTGGGCCTTGTATGGATAGCGGTCATGGCCAACCTGCACACCGCTCACAACTACCATCCACAAGGCTGAAGATGGCTCCCCAGCATGATTAAAGCTTGCTTTACGTCAATCAATGCTACTACGCATTACAAAGAAAGCAATTGTTGAATATTTTCAAACAGGGGAATATTTAACGAAAATCAACTATTGTCTAAAAAGTGTATTTATTTAGCAACTGAATTGAAAAAAGACCGTCGTGTTGACGCCTGCAACGACCAATCCGCCGTGAGCCATGCTGGCGTGGCGGCCTAACGTTTTGCATAGGAAACATGCAGCTTGCCGCCCGCTCTCTCGTTCAGCACAAGCGGCATCCTGAGCAGAAAACCGGCATGGCATGGCAAAGCTTCGGCGGCACGTACCTGCCGCCACGTTGGCAGCGGCCGCATCGAACTGGCGTGATGAGCCCGACTATCAGTTGTACGCACGCCACGCCGCAAGCTAGCATCTTGCAAGCCGCCCGCGCAGCATTTCCTGATAGCGGGCGGCGCATGCGGGCAGCTTTACTGCAGCGCCTCCAGCAAGCCCGGCGCAAACTCGGCGCCATGCTTGACCTGTGCGGTGGACGCCTTCAGGGTGGCGCCGATCGGCTCGGCGCGGCCAGCCAGGCATAGTCCCAGGAAGTTCTCCGTCACCGCATTGAAGGCGATGTTGTTCACGGGCCGGGCAAAGCCATGGCCTTCGTCAGGAAACAGCACATACGTGACGGGGATGTTCTTCGCCGCCATGGCCGCCACGATCTGGTCCGATTCCGCCACATTCACGCGCGGGTCGTTGGCGCCCTGGCCGATCAGCAGCGGGCGCTGGATATTCTGCGCAAAGTTCAGCGGCGAACGTTCCCTCAGCAGCGCCTTGCCCTCTTCCGTGGTCGGGTCGCCCATGCGCTTGTAGAACTGCTGCTTGCCCGCTTCCCAGTACGGCGGGATGGTTTGCAGCAAGGTAAACAGGTTCGACGGGCCGACGATGTCGACGCCGCAGGCAAACGTGGTCGGCGTGAACGCCATGCCGGCCAGGGTGGCGTAGCCGCCATACGAGCCGCCCATGATGGCCACCTTGTCGGCCGTGGTCACGCCGCTCTTCACCGCCCACTGCACGGCGTCGAGCAAGTCGTCATGCATCTTGCGGCCCCACTGCAGGTCGCCGGCCGAGATGAATTGCTTGCCGAAGCCCGTCGAGCCGCGGAAGTTCACCGACAGCACGGCGTAGCCGCGGTTGGCCAGCCACTGGTGATAGCCATTGTAGCCATACGTATCGCGCGCCCACGGACCGCCGTGCACCAGCAGCACCATCGGCACCGCCTGCGACGGCGTGCCGCCGGCGTTTGCCTTCGATGCCTGCGGCAGGGTCAGATAGGACACCAGGGTCAGGCCGTCGCGCGCCTTGATTTGCTGCGGATACATGGGCAGCAGCGGCGCGCCTTCCAGTTCGGGCCGGGTAACATATAAACGCGTCAGCTTTTTGCTCTTGCGTTCATACAGCCAGTTCGATGGCGGCGCCGTGACGGCATCGACGGCCACCAGCCATTTATCGTCGGCATCCGTGCGCGACGTCACCGTGAACTGGCCGCGGATATTTTTTTTCAGGAAGGCCAGGTCGGCTTTCAGGTCGTCCGTCAGCGGCAGATATTCCTGCTGCAGAAAATTGACCGTATAGGCTTGCACCCGGCCCGTGCGCGTGTCGTACAGCGCATCGGCGATATCGGTGCGCGGGTCCTGCGCCACCAGCGTGGTCTTGCCGCTGGCCACGTCCTGCGCCAGCAGCGCCGAGGTATTGCGGCCGCGCGAATCGGTCCAGTACAAGGTCTTGCCATCGACCGTAAACGCCAGCGGCGACGTGGTCTGCGCATCTTCCAGGCCCACTTCGGCCAGCGGCATGCTGTCGACCTTGCCATCGGCCAGGCGGAAATACGTCATGCCGCCATCGGCGCGCGCCTTGCTGGCGATACGCAAGTGGAGCAGTTCATCGGCGACATAGCCGCCATAGCCATCGTTCTGCAGCACCAGCGTCAGCTTGCCGCTGGCCAGGTCCAGGCTGTACACGTCATGCCAGCGCGCATCGCGGTTATTGATGCCGACGAGGATGCGGTCCTTCACCTTGCTGCTGATCTGGACGATCCGCACGCGCGTTTTCTCGAACGGCGTGTAGTTGATCTGCTTGCCGCTCGCCACGTTCACGCCGTACAGCAGGAAGTTTTCATCGCCGCCCTTGTCCTGGATGAACAGCAGGGTCTTGGAATCGGGCGACCAGAAGCTGCCGCGGATGGGCCGCACCTTTTCTTCCGTCAGCGGGCGCGCCTGCGCCAGGTCGGTGGCCGGCGCCACCCACACATTGAGCACGCCATCGCGCGGCGCGATCCACGACAGCCATTGCCCGTCGGGACTGAGCTTGCCACCGGCCTTGCTGGGATTGCCGAACAGCTTGGCCCGCTCGATCAGCGGCGCTTCCTTGACAGGGGCTTGGGCGTGCGCCGGCATTGCGCTGGCGAACAACAGGACAGGCAGGACATAGCGAATCATGGACACCTCATGGTTGATGAATGAAGGGAAAACATCACACATACATGTGCCAGCCAATCATAGGCCAAAGCGGTATTGCCAGGTTGACGACGCGACAGGGGACGGAAATCGGGGGACAGGATGGGGGAAACGGGGAATGAAAGGTAGAGCGGATAATGCATGCCGTCATGGCAACGTCGCGCAAAAAGAAAAAGGCCACTCCGAAGAGTGGCCTAAGTCCTTGAATCTAATGGTCGGGGCGAGAAGATTCGAACTTCCGACCCCATGCACCCCATGCATGTACGCTACCAGGCTGCGCTACGCCCCGACGAGGTGAGAATTATAGCAGACACTTTTAGGTTTTTGCCATGCTTTGCGCATGATTCATATCGAACTGCGCAAACTTTTTTGCAGGCCTCCGCCGGGCGCCCTATTCGCTCAGCAGCAGCGCCGTCAGGACGATGCGGAAACCGGCGATCAGCGGTTCGACCTTGACGTCGGGATTGTGCACCACCCGCACGGGCAAACCCTGATACATGGCGATCATGGCGTTCAGGCGCCCTTCCAGCATCTCCTCACCGGCCGGCAAGCCGCGCTTGATGCGCGCGTCGCGGATGATGGCGAGTAGCTGTTTGCGCGAACGCACGTCCGCGCAGCGCAGCATTTCGGCGATGGCCGGATTGCGCGAGGCCTCGGCGAAAATTTCCAGCGGCATAACCCACGTTTTCGGGTCCAGGCTTTCCAGCACATGCTCGCCCGCATTATCGATCACGGCCTGCAGCGGGTCTTCGCGCTGCGCCAGGTCTTGCATCAGGTTCGAGACCCGCTCCGTATTCTGCATGACGAAGGCGGCGATGATCGCATCCTTGCTGTCAAAATAATTATAGATGTGGCCCGCGCTCATGCCGGCCGCCTTGGATATCTCGGCCATGCTGGCGCCGTGGAAGCCGCGGCGGCTGAAACAGCTTTCGGCCGCATCGAGCACCTGCTTGCGCCGCGTGTTGGCGCGCTCGGGATCCGGATGCTTCTTTTCAACTTGGTTCATGATTTTCCAGTAGCGCGCCGGCCCTGCCCCTGCGGGCAAGGCCGGCGTCGGCGTCCCCGTGATTATTGGACGCCGCCAGCCGCCGCGACGGCTGTCTGCTCAGGCTGCCAACCGCCGCCCAGTACCTTGTACAAGGTCACCAGGTTGGTCGATTTGGCCAGGCGCGCCGTGATCAGGCTTTGCTGCGCCGTGTACAGCGCGCGCTGGGCCACCAGGGCGTTCAGGTAGGACTCGGCGCCCTGCTTGTAGCGCGCGTCGTGGATGGCATAGCTCTTCGTCGACGCCTCGACCAGCGAGACCTGCGATTGCAGGCGCTCGTCGATGGTGCCGCGCTGGGCCAGTGCATCGGACACTTCGCGGAAGGCGACCTGGATCGCCTTTTCGTATTGCGCCACGGAGATTTCACGCTGCACCTTGGCGATATCGAGGTTGGCGCGGTTCACGCCGCCATCGAAGATCGGCAAGCTGATCTGCGGCAGGAAGCTCCACGTGCCGCTGCCCGCCTTGAACAGACCCGACAGGTTGTCGCTCAGCGAACCGGCCGTGGCCGTCAGCGAAATGCGCGGGAAGAAGGCCGCGCGCGCCGCGCCGATGTTGGCGTTGGCAGCGCGCAAGGTGCGCTCGGCCGCCAGCACGTCGGGACGGCGTTGCAGCACGTCCGACGGCAGGCCGGACGGAATGTCCGCCAGCGCCGTCACGGCGCCAAACTCGCCTTGCGGCAGCAGGTCGGCCGGCACGGGGCCGCCCACCAGCAAGACCAGCGCGTTTTGATCCAGCGCCACCTGGCTCGTATAGACAGCCACGTCGGAACGGGCCGACTCGACGCTGGTCTGGGCATCGTACTTGTCCAGGCCGGAAGTAGCACCGGCACTGAAGCGGCGCACCGCCAGGTCATACGACGACTGCTGGCTCTTCAGAGTGTCTTGCGCCACGCGCAGGCGCTGCTGGTCGGCCACCAGGTTCAGATAAGTGCTGGCCACTTCGGCCACCAGGCTGATCTGCTGTGCACGGCGCGCTTCTTCCGTGCCCAGGTATTGCTCCAGCGCGCTGTCGGACAGGCTGCGCACGCGGCCGAAGAGGTCCAGCTCGTACGCCGACACGCCCAGGTTCGCCGTGTACTGGCGGTTGATGGACGCTTCGCCGTTGGCGCTGGCGTTCTTCGGCACGCGGCTGGCCGACTGGCCGCCGGAAGCGGACAGGGTCGGGATCAGCGCGGCGCGTTCGATACCGTACGTGGCGCGCGCCTTCTCGATGTTCAGGATCGAGACGCGCAGGTCGCGGTTGTTGGCCAGCGCCAGTTCCAGTACCTGGCGCAGGCGCGCATCGGCAAAGAACGCGCGCCAGGCGACGTCCGCCACCGGCTTGGCGTCGGCGGCGGCCGTGTCGGCCTTGTAGGAAGGACCGGTCGGCCACGCCGTGGGCGCCGGCGCTGCCGGACGCTCGTACGTGGGAGCCAGGCTGCAACCGGCCAGCAAGGCCAGTGCCGCCATGGAGAGTAGCGTTTTTTTCATATTAATGCGCATCCTTAGAAAGCGTGACGGCTGGCGAGCCAGGCGTCGCCGGCGTGGCGGGCGCGTCCTGCTTCGAGAAGAAGCCGCGCACCAGCACGAAGAACACCGGCACGAAGAAGATACCGAGGAAGGTGGCCGTCAACATGCCGCCCAGCACGCCGATACCGATAGCGTTCTGGCTGCCGGAACCGGCGCCGCTGGAAATAGCCAGTGGCAACACGCCCAGGCCGAAAGCAATCGAGGTCATCAGAATCGGACGCAGACGCAGACGCACCGCATGCAAGGTCGCGTCCAGCAGCGACATGCCCGATTCCTGCATTTCCTTGGCAAACTCGACGATCAGAATCGCGTTCTTCGCCGACAAGCCCACCACCGTGAGCAAGCCCACCTGGAAGTACACGTCGTTCGACAGGCCGAACATCCACGTACCGAGCACGGCGCCGATCACGCCCAGCGGTACCACCAGCAGCACGGAGAACGGAATCGACCAGCTTTCATACAGCGCGGCCAGGCACAGGAACACGATCAGCAGGGACAGCGCGTACAGCTGCGGCGTCTGCGAACCGGATTCGCGCTCTTCCAGCGACACGCCGGTCCAGCTCATGCCGATGCCAGGTGGCAGCTTGGCCACCATCTCTTCCATCGCGTTCATGGCGGCGCCCGTGCTCTGGCCCGGCGCCGGCGTACCGAGGATCTCGACCGACGGCAAGCCGTTGTAGCGTTCCAGGCGTGGCGACGCGTAAATCCACTTGCCGGTGGCAAAGGCCGAGAACGGCACCATCTGGCCGGCGGCATTGCGCACGAACCACTTGTTCAAGTCTTCCGGCAGCATGCGCGAACTGGCGTCACCCTGGATGAACACTTTCTTCACGCGGCCACGGTCGAGGAAGTCGTTGACATACGAACTACCCCAGCCCACGCTCAGCACGCGGTTGATTTCCGATATCTGCAAGCCCAGCGCGGTGGCTTTCTGCTGGTCGATGTCGATCTTGTACTGCGGCGTATCTTCCTGGCCGTTCGGGCGCACGCCGACCATGGCCGGATTCTGCGACGCCATGCCCAGCAGCTGGTTACGCGCCGCCATCAGGGCGTCGTGGCCGACACCGCCGATATCCTGCAGCTGCATGTCGAAACCGGTGGCGTTACCCAGTTCCAGCACGGCAGGCGGGGCAAACGTAAACACCATCGCATCCTTGATCTGCAACAACTTGCCCATGGCGCGGCCGGCTACTGCCGGCGCTTTTTGCGCCACGTCCTTGCGCAGCGACCAGTCTTTCAGGCGCACGAAGGCAATACCCGTATTCTGACCGTTACCGCCGAAGCTGAAACCGGCGACGGCAAACACGGAAGCGACGTTGTCTTTCTCGCTGTTCATGAAGTGGTCTTCCACCTGCTCGATCACTTTCAGGGTGCGCTCTTGCGTGGCGCCCGTCGGCAATTGAATCTGCGTAAACAGGATGCCCTGGTCTTCTTCCGGCAAGAAGGAGGTCGGCAGGCGCATGAAAATGAACACCAGGCCAGCGAGCAACAGCACGTACAGCAGCATCGAGCGGGCGCGGTGGCGGATCATGGCGCCAACCAGGCCCTGGTACTTGTTGCTGCTGCTATCGAAGCTGCGGTTGAACCAGCCAAAGAAACCCTTGTTCGTCGCGTGATGGCCCTTCTCGACCGGTTTCAGCAAGGTGGCGCACAAGGCTGGCGTAAACACCAGCGCGACGATGACGGACAGCACCATCGACGAGACAATCGTGATCGAGAACTGGCGGTAAATCACGCCCGTCGAGCCGCCGAAGAAGGCCATCGGCACGAACACGGCCGACAGCACCATGGCGATACCGACCAGCGCGCCCGTGATCTGCGTCATGGACTTGCGCGTCGCTTCCAGCGGCGACAAGCCCTCTTCGCTCATCACGCGCTCGACGTTTTCCACCACCACGATGGCATCATCGACCAGCAGGCCGATGGCCAGCACCATGGCGAACATGGTCAAGGTGTTGATCGAATAGCCGAACGCATTCAGGATGCCGAAGGTACCGAGCAGCACGACCGGCACGGCCATGGTCGGGATCAGGGTGGCGCGGAAGTTCTGCAGGAACAGATACATCACCAGGAATACCAGGATGACCGCTTCGACCAGGGTCTTGACCACTTCTTCGATGGACAGTTTCACGAACGGGGTCGTGTCGAACGCCACCTGGTAGCTCATGCCTTCAGGGAATTGCTTGCTCAGGTTGCCCAGCATGGCTTTCGCCGCGTTGGCCGTGTCGAGCGCGTTGGCGCCCGTCGCCAGCTTGATCGCCACGCCCGTTGCCGCATGGCCGTTGTAGCGGGCCACGGTGTTGTAATTCTCGCGACCCAGTTCCATGGTGGCCACGTCCTTCAGGTGCACCATGGCGCCGTCGGTGGTGGTTTTCAGCAAGATGGCGCCGAACTGTTCGACCGTTTGCAGACGGCTTTGCGCCGACACGGTAGCGTTCAGCTGCTGGCCCTTGATGGACGGCGTGCCGCCCAGCTCACCGGCCGACACTTCCGCATTCTGCGCCTGCACGGCCGTGATCACGTCCGCCGGGGTCAGGTTGAAGCTTTGCAGCTTGGCCGGATTGAGCCAGATGCGCATGGCGTACTGCGAACCGAACAGCGTCACATCGCCCACGCCGGCAACACGGCTGAGCGGATCGACGACGTTGGCGGCGACATAGTCGCTCAAGTCGGTCTGGTCCATCTTGCCGTTCTCGGAAATGAAGCCGAACACCATCAGGAAGTTCTTCGTCGCTTTCGACACAACGAGACCCTGTTGCGTGACAGCCGTCGGCAGCAGTGGCGTGGCCAGCTGCAGCTTGTTCTGTACCTGCACCTGGGCGATGTCGGGATTGGTGCCGCTGGTAAACGTCAGCGTAATGCTGATGCCGCCGGTGGCATCGCTCGACGAGGCCATGTAGCGCAAGCCGTCGATACCCTTCATCTTTTGTTCGATGACCTGGGTGACGGCGTCTTCCACGGTCTTGGCGGAGGCGCCAGGATAGGAGCCGCTGATCGAAATCGACGGCGGAGCAATGCTCGGGTACTGCGCGATCGGCAGGCTGAGGATCGAAATCACGCCGGCAAGCATGATGACGATCGCGACCACCCAGGCAAAAATCGGGCGGTCAATGAAAAAACGGGCCATTAATATTCTCCTGAATTAGTGGGCGCTGGCAGCCGATGCTGCGGCAGAGGCGGCAGCGGCAGACGCGGCGGCAGCCTTGGCTGGCACGGCAACGGCTGGTGCGCCTGGCTTGACTTTTTGCAAGCCTTCCACGATCACGCGATCACCTGCGGCCAGGCCGGACGTCACCAGCCAGTCAGTGCCGACGGTGCCACTGGTGGTCAGCACGCGTTGCTCGACCTTGTTTTCCTTGTTCAGGATCAGGGCGGTGGCCTGGCCCTTCTGGTTGCGCGTCACGCCCACTTGCGGCACGGTGATGGCTTTTTCATCGACGCCCGTTTCCAGCTGGGCACGTACATACATGCCAGGCAGCAATTCGCCTTTCGGGTTCGGGAACAGCGCGCGCAAGACCACGTTGCCGGTGGTGGGATCGACCGTCACGCCAGAAAACTGCAGCTTGCCCGATTCGCCGTACTTGCTGCCGTCCGGCAAGATCAGATCGACCTTGGCCTGGCCTTCGCCGACTTTTTTCAGCGAGCCGTCGGCCATCTGGCGCTTCAGGCGCAGCAAATCCGTGCTCGACTGGGTCACGTCGACATAGATCGGATCGAGTTGCTGCACGGTCGTCAAGGCTTCCGCCTGGCCCGCCGTGACCAGCGCGCCGGCCGTCACGCTCGAACGGCTGGTGCGGCCGCTGATCGGCGCCGTCACGGTGCTGTATCTCAGGTTGATATTCGCCGATTCCAGCGCCGCGGTGGCCGATTCGACATCGGCCTTGGCTTGCTCGAACGCAGCGATGGCGTCATCGTATTCCTGGCGGCTCACGCCTTCGATGGCGACCAGTTCCTTGTAGCGCGACGCTTTCGGGCCAGCCGTCAGCAGGTTGGCCTTGGCTTTCGACAGGGCGGCCTTGGCCGAATTGGCGGCAGCCTGGTAGGTGGCGGAGTCGATCTGATACAGGGCCGTGCCCGCTTTCACATCGCTACCCTCGACGAACAGGCGCTTCTGGATCAAGCCACCGACTTGCGGGCGCACATCGGCGACCTGGTAGGCATTCGTGCGGCCGGGCAATTCGGCACTCATCGGCAACGCGGCCGGATTAACAGTAAACACGACCACCTGTGGCGCTTGCTGCGCATGAGGTGCTTCCTGTTTTTTACTGCAGCCGGCCATGATTACAGTGGCGCACAGAACGGCAATAGCGCCGCTCGTACGCGGCGACGTCAGGGAAAAGGTTGGTTGCATCTTGGACTTTCTGAAAAAGAAGCTGGCTAGTGTCGTTAGAAATGACTAAATTTATTAACGCAGATCAAAGAATGAACGATCATTCTAAAATCGTCAAGCATCGTTACAATTGAAACATAGTAACTATCAAGCGAGTTGAATTATCAATGAAGCAATAAAATGAAGACAGCGACAGCGTCGGCACGCCAGCCAATTCGAACAGAAAGCTGGCGGGCGATGGCAAAACGGCAATGCGGAAAGTTGGATTGAGTGATTACTGTAGCAGGGTAATGCGTTTTTTGCTGAAGCCGTGATCGCGTACGCAACACTGTCCGCGCGCCAACACCCGGCCGCCGTGAATATTTACCAATGGTATCGAAAAGACATGCTGCGGCGGACGCGCTAGTATATTGTCCACAGCGTGGCAAAGCGGGGGCGCAACGATGACAGCACAGGCGCGAAACATAAAACAGCAAGATGGCGCAAGTGGCCCGGACAGGCCACCACTGCTGTCGACCGGCGTCGCCGGCCTCGACACCATACTCACCGGCGGCATGCTGGCCGAGCGCCTGTACCTGGTCGAAGGCGTCCCCGGCACGGGCAAGACTACGCTGGCACTGCAATTTCTGGCCGAAGGCGCGCGCAGCGGCGTGCCCGTGCTGTATATCGCGCTGGCGGAATCCGAGACCGAGCTGCGCTGCGCCGCCCTGTCGCACGGCTGGGACCTGGCCGGCATCGCCATCGAAGAGGTGGCGCCCAGCGACGACATGCTCGACCCCGAGCGCCAGTACAGTCTCTTCCACCCGTCGGAAATCGAACTGGCCTCGACCAACCAGCGCATCCTTGCCGCCATCGAAAAGCACCGCCCTGCCCGCCTCGTGCTCGACTCGCTGTCCGAACTGCAACTGCTGGCGGAAAACCCCCTGCGCTACCGGCGCCAGGTCGTGGCGTTGAAACAATACCTGGCCAGCCGGCACTGCACCACCCTGCTGATCGATGACCGTTCCGCGCTGGACGACGGCTTGCAAGTGCGTAGCGTGGCCCACTGCGTCATTTCACTGGAGCTGCAAAACCAGGCCTACGGCAATGACCGGCGCCGCGTGCGGGTGGTGAAATACCGGGGCGTGCCGTTTCGCAGCGGCACGCATGACTACAAGATCGCCCATGACGGCCTGATCGTCTTTCCGCGCCTGGTGGCGGCCGACACGCGCCGCGACGGCGACCATCGGCGCCTGTCGAGCGCCGTGCCCGAACTCGACACCATGATAGGGGGTGGTCTGGAAGAAGGCATGAGCACGCTCATTTCCGGCCCCGCCGGCAGCGGCAAATCCACCCTGGCGGCGCAATTCGTGCACGCGGCCACGGCACGCGGCGAACCGTGCGCCATGTTCCTGTTCGAGGAAGCGCGCAGCAAGCTGCTGAACCGGGCCGACAACGTGGGCATGCGCCTGCAGGCGGCACTCGACTCAGGCCTGTTGAGCGTGCAGCAAATCGATCCGGCCGAGCTGACGCCGGGAGAATTCGCCCAGGCCGTGGTCGACGCGGCGGAACGGGGCGCCCGGGTCATCGTCATCGATAGCCTGAACGGCTACATGCACGCCGTGCCCGACGAGCGCTTCCAGAGCACCTATCTGCACGAACTGCTCAATTACCTGAGCCAGCGCGGCGTGGCCACCCTGCTCGTCGGCGTACAGCAAAACATGCTGGGCACGTCGATGACGACCGCGGCCGACGCCAGCTACCTGGCCGACAGCGTCATCATGCTGCGCTATTACGAAACGGAAGGCGAGGTGCGGCAAGCCATTTCCGTCTTCAAGAAGCGCGGCAGCGCACACGAGCGCAGCATCCGCCGCTTCGAGATCAGCTCCCAGGGCATCCGCATCGGCCCCGCCCTGGCCGGCTTTCACGGCATCCTGTCGGGCTTGCCCACCATCGGCGGCACGCCATTCCCTTAGGAGTGCCATGGAGCAGCGCATCCTGATCTACACGCCTGGCGGCCAGGACGCCACCCTCGCCGCCAGGGTGTTCGCCAGCGCAAACATCGCCAGCCACGCCTGCCGCTCCGCAGACGAGCTGGCCGAGCAGCTGGCGCTGGGCGCCGGCGGCGTGCTGACGGTGGACGAGGCCCTGCATGCAGGCGTCTACTCCGTGCTCGACGCCTACGCCCGCCAACAACCGGACTGGTCCGATTTGCCCATCATCCTGCTGACGCACGCGGGACTCGATTCGCTGCCTTTGCGGCAAGCCGTCGCCACCCTGGGCAACCTGACCCTGCTGGAACGCCCCGTGCGCATATTGACCCTGATCACCTCGGCCCACGCCATGCTGCGCGCGCGCCAGCGCCAGTACCAGGTGCGCGAGACGCAGCGGCGCAAGGACGAGTTCCTTGCCAGCCTCGGGCATGAACTGCGCAACCCGCTGGCGCCCATCAAGACTTCGGTGGCCTTGCTCAAGCACCTGTATCCGGCATCGGAGCAGGTCGGCAAAGTGAGCGGCGTGATCGAGCGCCAGGTTACGCATCTGACGCGGCTGGTGGATGATTTGCTCAACGTGGCGCGCATCTCCAGCGGAAAAATACTGCTGCAGCGCAAGAATATTGAATTACAGCAAGTGCTCGAGCATGTGATCGAACTGTGCCAGCCCGCTGCCGACAGCCGGCACATCAGCATCACGCAGGCGTTGCCGCCGCATGCCGTAACATTGCACGCCGACTATGCCAGGGTGGTGCAGATCTTTGCCAATATCGTTTCGAATGCCGTGAAGTTCACGCCGGACGGCGGGCACATCCATATTACGGCGCGCCAGGCGCAGGGGCAGCTGCAGGTGACGGTCGAAGACAATGGCATCGGCATCGAACCGGACGCCATCGCGCGCATCTTTTCCATGTTCGAACAGGGGCCCACGGTGGCCGGCCAGATGGCCAGCGGCCTGGGCATCGGCTTGAGCCTGGCGCGCCAGTTTGCCGAGATGCATGGCGGCAGCATCGACGCGTACAGCGACGGTCCCGGGCGTGGCAGCCGCTTCATCGTCACCTTGCCGGCCTGCGCCGGCGACGCCCAAATAGCCACCCCGGCCACGTCGGCCGCCGCCAGCGGTGATGCGCCCACCGGCGCGGGCCAGCCGGTGCAAGTGCTGGTGGTCGATGACAACCGCGATGCGGCCGATTCTCTGCAAGCCTTGTTCCAGCTGGAAGGCTATGCCGCCAGGGTCGCGTATGGCGGCGCGCAGGCCCTGGCGGCCGTGGATATGGCGTGGCCGCAACTGGTCGTGATGGACCTGGGGATGCCGGACATGGATGGCTATGAAGCGGCACGCCGGATACGCCAGCGCGCGCAGGGACGCGCGGTGCTGCTGATCGCCCTGACGGGCTGGGGCCAGGGCGAGGCCCGCTCGCGCACGGAGCAAGCCGGTTTCGACCATCACCTGACGAAACCGGTGGATTTCACCGCCATCGCCACCCTGCTGGAACAGCACCTGGCGCAGCGGGCGGGGGCCGCTACGTGGGAAAAATAGCCCTTACTTCCACTTGCCGCGCAATTCCTGCACCCTTTGCTGCAACAGTTCCGGCGTGGCAGCCTCGGGCGCCACGGGTATGCCCACGGCCAGCGACAGGCGCGAGCGCAAGCCCGCCTTGAAGGCGCGCTCGAACAAGTGGCCGTTGCGATGGCTCAACAGATGTCCCCACAAGCCGCGCAGCGCCAGCGGAATCACGGGCACCTTGCTGCGCTCGACGATCTTCGCGATGCCGCCCTTGAATTCGCTGATCTGGCCCGTGCGCGTCAGCTTGCCTTCGGGGAAAATGCACACCAGTTCGCCTTCATGCAGCGCTTGCGCGATATCGATGAAGGCCTTTTCCATGAGGAACGGGTCTTCCTTGGCTGGCGCGATGGGGATGGCCTTCGCCGTGCGGAAAATCCAGCCCATCAGCGGCATCTTGAAGATGCGGTGGTCCATGACGAAACGGATGGGGCGCGGGCTGGCCGCCATGATGACGATGGCGTCGACATAGCTGACGTGGTTGCACACCAGCACCGCCGCGCCTTCCGTCGGGATGCGCTCGCCATCGACGACTTTCACGCGGTGCACGGTCTGGATCAGGATCCACGCGAGGAAGCGCATGAGGAATTCCGGCACCAGCGAGAAGATGTAGGCAGCCACCAGCGCATTCAGGATGGCCGTGACGAGGAACAACTGCGGGATCGTAAATCCTCGTCCCAGCAGCACGATGGCCACGCCGGCCGCCGCCACCATGAACAGCGCGTTCAAAATATTCATGCCGGCGATGGTGCGCGAAATGTGCTTCGGGTCGCAGCGCGTCTGGATCAGGGCGAACAGGGGCACGATGAAGAAGCCGCCGAACACGCCGATCATGACGATGTCGAGCAAGATGCGCGGCACGCCCGCCTGGCCCACAAAGGCCAGCGCATCGACCACTTGCGTATTCGCATACGCATTGCTGGCGAAATACAGGTCGATGCCGAACAGCGACAGGCCAATGGAGCCGAACGGCACCAGGCCGATTTCGATCTTGTGGCCCGACAAACGCTCGCACAGCAGCGAGCCCGTGCCGATGCCGACGGAAAACACAGTCAGCAGCAGCACGAACACGCTGTGGTCGCCATGCAGGAAATCCTTCGAGTACACGGGGAACTGCGCCAGGATCAGGGCGCCATAAAACCAGAACCAGGAGTTGCCCAGCATGGCCAGGAAGACGGGACGGTTCTTGCGCGAGAAATTCAGGTTGCGGAACGATTCGGCGACAAAATTCAGGCTCACTTTCAAGTCCGGCTCGGGCGCGGGCGTGCGCGGCACGCGGTAGCTGGCAATCAGGCCGAACAGCGCCACGGCAATCGTCGCGCCGGCCACCAGTTCCACGCCCAGCGGCTTATGCACGATCAAGACGGCGCCGAGGATTTCACCCAATAAGATGCCGACAAACGTGCCCATCTCGATCAGGCCATTGCCGCCGACCAATTCCTCGGGTTTCAGCTGCTGCGGCAGATACGCATACTTGACGGGGCCGAACAGGGTCGAATGCACGCCCATGCCCACCACGGCGGCCACCAGCAGCCACAGGGTATGCGTCATCCAGCCGGCGGCAGCGATCGCCATGATGGCCAGCTCCATCCATTTGACGAAACGCGCCAGGCCCGCCTTTTCAAACTTGTCGGCCAGCTGGCCCGCCGTGGCCGAAAACACGACGTAGGGCAGGATGAACAGGCCGGGAATCAGGTTGGTGATGGTGGACGGATCGAGCGTGGTCCAGCTCAGCGCATCGTAGGCGAGGATCACCATCAGGGCCGTCTTGAACAGATTGTCGTTGAAGGCGCCAAAGAACTGGGTCCAGAAGAAGGGCCCGAAACGGCGCTGCGACAATAGGGAAAACTGGCTGCTTTGACTCATGGCATGGGGAACTGGCAATTAAGGAATTGCTAAAATACAGCACTATCTTGCGCACGACAATCTGAATGTCGTCATCTTGCTTGGTATCAATACCGAAAGCGCCGCGACGCGCCATGCTGGCCAGGTCTTCCCGATGCCGTCCCCGGCACGACAGAAATCGCCTGTTTCTTGATAATAAGGTAATGTGCGCATACCGCTGGCGCCCCTGCCCGCCCTCCCGGAAAGCTGCCCCATGTTTGGATTGACGACATTGACCATCCTGGCCTTGCTGGTCACCGCCTTCGTGCTGGTGCTGCAGCACCGCCGAAAGGTCGCGGATCTGGAGTTGCTGACGGCGCGCCTGCGCAAGGAAGTGGACAGCATCGGACAGCGCCTGCGCGCGCTGGAGGGCCAGGCCGAAGCGCCTGTTGCCGAGCCCGCCATGCCCGCGAACGTGGCGCCAGTGGCAGTGCCGACGCCCGCAGCCGCGCCGCCAGCCGCGCCGGCAGCAGTGTCCGCGCCAGCCGCACCCGTACCGCCGCAACCGGCCCCGCCGGTTCCCGCCAGGCCAGCCCCTGCCGTCTCCAGCACACCCTCCTGGATCGCGCGCCCGGACGGCCTCGTTGCCAAGGCGAAGAACTGGCTATTCACCGGCAACCTGGTTGCCAAGCTGGGCTTGCTGATCCTGTTCCTCGGCGTCAGCTTCCTGCTCAGCTATGTGTCGGCGCAGGTCACGCTGCCGATCGAACTGCGCCTGGCCGCCATCGCGCTGGCCGACATCGCCCTGCTGGCCTGGGCCTGGCGCATCCGCATCAAACGCCCCGGCATCAGCTTGCCGCTGCAAGGCACGGCGCTGGCGATATTGATGCTGGTGACGTTTGGCGCTTTCCGCCTGTATGAACTGATTCCGGCCGGTCTGGCGTTTGCCGTGCTGTTCGTGCTGACGGCGTTCACGTGTTTGCTGGCCGTGCTGCAAAACGCCGTCTGGCTGGCCGTCTTCGGCATCGTCGGCGGCTTTGCCGTGCCCCTGCTCGTGTCGACAGGCAGCGGCAACCATATCGGCCTGTTCAGCTATTACGCGCTGCTCAATGCGGGCGTCTTCGCCATCGCCCTGCAGCGCGCCTGGCGCGTGCTGAATGTGCTGAGCTTTGGCTTCACCTTTGTCGTCGCCACCACCTGGGGCCTGCTGCGCTACACGCCCGAGCATTACCTTTCAACGCAGCTGTTCCTGATCCTGTTCGTGCTGTTCTATATCGGCATCGCGATTGCCTACTGCGCGCGCCAGGCGCCGCGCCTCAAGCATTACGTGGACGGCACCCTCGTCTTCGGCACGCCGCTGGCGGCCATGGGCTTGCAATATGGCCTGGTCCAGCACTTTCACTTTGGCCTGGCGTTTTCCGCGCTGATTGCCGGCCTGGGCTACACGGGACTGGCCGTGGCTCTCTGGCGCAGGGACGGTTTCAAAATGCTGGCCGAAGCCTTCCTCGCCCTGGGCATCGTCTTCGGCACGCTGGCCATCCCGTTCGCCCTCGATGGCCGCTGGACGTCGGCCGCCTGGGCGCTGGAAGGCGCGGGCATCGTCTGGGTCGGCTTGCGCCAGCGCCAGACCCTGGCCTGGGCTTTCGGCCTGCTGGTGCAGGCGGCCGCCTGGATCGCCTTCCTCGTCGCCATGCAGGAACTCGATACGGCAACTGCCCTGCACGCCAACATCTGGCTCGGCTGCGCGCTGCTGGCCGCCGCCGCGCTGGTGATGGCCTACAATTTCCGCCGCCACGGCAGCCACTTGCATCCGGAGTTCATGCGCAGCCTGTCCGTGCTCTTCCTGACGGCCGCCACGGCCTGGCTGCTGGGTGGTCTCTGGAGCGAAATCCTGCTGCGCACAGATGCCGCCACGCAACTGAACCTGCTGACTGTCAGCGCGCTGGCAGTGGCAGCCCTGCTGGCGGCGCTGGCGCGGCGCGAACAATGGCATGCGCCGCGCGCGCTGCTGCTGGCCGTGCAGGTGCTGGCCGGCATGGTCATGCTCAGCCGCGCCAGCTGGGCCTGGGACCAGCACCCGGCCAGCCTGTTCGACGGTTCCTTCCTCAGCGCGCTGCTGCTGGGTGCCGCCGCCTTTGCCAGCGCCCGTTTCCTGGCGCTGCGCGCGCGCGCGGCGGCGATGCGCTGCTGGCCCTGGTCGCACGGCCCCTGCTGGTCTGGAGCGGCTTGCTGTGGTTTGCCGCCATCCTCGTGCCCTTCACGAGCTGGCTGCTGCGCCTGACCGACGGCGACCTCGCCATGCAGCCGCACGCGGGCGAGCACTGGCTGGCCCTGTACCTGATCGCCGTGTGCGTCACGACGCCCGCGTTCGCCCTCCTGGCGCGGCGCCTCGATTGGCCGCAGCTGCGCTGGTTCACCGTGGCCACCTGGCTCGGTCTGGGCTTGTGGAGCGCCAACATGCTGCTGGCGCTGTATCTGCGCGACTACCTGCCGACGGGCTTGAGCTGGCTGGCCCTGGCCGGCACGCTGGCTGCCGGCGAATACCTGCTGCGTGCCTGGCCGCAAGCGGGCTGGCAACCCGACGTGCGCGCGCTGCGCCTGCTGCATACGCTGCGCACGGCCGCGCCATGGCTGATGCTGTGGCCCGTGGGCGCCATGCATGTCAACGCCTGGCTGGCACAGCATGAAGACAGCGTCAGCCCCGCCTGGGCCCGCTACTTGCCGGCCTGGGCCATGATGCTGGCACTGGCCTGGCTGATCCGCCGCTGCCGCGCGGATGCCTGGCCGGTGGCGCCGATTGCCGCGTGGTACCGGCACACCCTGATACCGCTGGGCGCGCTATGGTCGCTGCTGCTGATTGCCGCCTGGAATCTCCTCGACGATGGCGCCATGGCGCCGCTGCCCTACTTGCCGCTGCTCAATCCGCTGGACTTGAGCACCGGCTTTGCCGTCCTGCTGGCCATTGCCAGCTACCGCTTGCTGCCGGCGGGCCAGTTGCCGCTGCCGGCCCTGTGGCAGGCGCGCTTGCCCGTCGTGGCCGCCTGCTGCGTGTATGGCTGGTTCAACCTGATGCTGCTGCGCACGGTGTCGAACTACATGGGCGTGCCTTATACGGTGGAGGACATGATGGCCTCGCAATTCGTGCAAGCGATGCTGTCGCTGGTGTGGAGCATCACGGCCCTGCTGCTGATGCGCCACGCGGCGCGCCATCAACGGCGCCAGCAATGGAGCATGGGCGCCGTGCTGCTGGGGCTGGTCGTCCTGAAGCTGTTCGCCATCGACTTGTCGAACGTGGGCGGCATCGAACGCATCGTCTCCTTTGTCGGCGCCGGCTTGCTGATGGTCTTGATCGGCTACCTGGCGCCGTTTCCCAAGGCTGCCGCGCCAGCGCCGGCCGAACCGCAACAAGGAGCAGCATGAAAACCGCACTCATGTTCGGCATGATGTTGATGGCAGGCGCCGCGCTGGCGGCGCCTGGCCAGGACAGGCCACAGGACTATCGCTGGAGCATCGCGTTAACGCCGCAGCCCGGTGCCGGCCTGAGCCGCATAAGCGTCCCCACCGACGTGTACCTGCATGCGCGCTCGGCCAGCCTGGCCGACGTGCGCCTGTTTGACGCAACGGGCAAGCCATTGGCCTTCGCCCTGACGGCCCCGGCCACCCGATCGCGCACGCAGCGCGACACGCTTGCCATGCGCATCTTTCCCGTCACCGGCAGAGACATCGGCTACTACGAACTGGACAACGTGGATATCCGCACCGGCGATGACGGCCGCCTGTTGTCCGTGACGGCGCGTGGCGGCAGTGCGCACGATGCAACGCCGGGCTTGCAGGGGCTGATCCTCGACGCGGGTCCGCCCGCCAAGGACAGCCGCATCGACGCCTTGCGTTTTACCTTGCCGCCTGGAACCGACAACTACAATGCGCAAGTGCTGCTGGAAGTGAGCGACGACTTGAAGCAGTGGGACGCCATCGCCACCACTACCCTGCACTGGCTGCGCAACAGCGACACGCAAACCCTGGCCAACGACCGCATCGAATTCGCGCCGCGCGCCTTCCGCTATGCGCGCCTGAGCTGGCAGTACGGCGATCCCATCACTTTCGCAGGCATCGCCGCGCAGCAGGTCAGCGTCACGGCCGTTGCCGCGCCGCGCACCACCATCGCCTTGAAAGGGACGGCGGGCAAGAACGTCGACGAGCGCCTGTATGCCACGCCGATCGCCATTCCCGCCGACAGCATCGGCTTGCAGTTAGCTGAGGGCAACACATCCATGCCCGTTACCCTGGGCGTGTATCACCCGGCAAGCGAGGCGCCGCGCCAGCGCCTGCGCCTGCGCCCGCAAGCGCGCAGCACGCAAGCGGCCTACTTTGAACCACTGCTCAACACGACGTTCTATCGTATCAGCATGGATGGTAGGGAACGCGTCTCCGGCGACCTGGCCATGCCCGTCGTGCAAACGGCGCAATGGGTGCTGCGACCGCAATATCACAGCGGCACGAACCCGAACCTCAACTCCGTCTTGCGCCTGGGCTGGACACCGGCCAGCCTGGTATTCCTGGCCAGCGGCAAGGGGCCATATCAACTGGTCTTCGGCAGGAATGGCGCAACGCCGGCAGCGCTGCCGCTGTCGCAGGTCGCGCCCGGCTTCACGCAGGAGGAATTGCTGGCGCTGCCTGTCGCCACGGCGGCCAGGGTGGTGGCGCTGACCAGCGACGCCCCCATCGAGAAGACACCGGACGGCGCAGGCTTGCGCCTGGCCGCGCTGTGGGCCGCGCTCTTGCTGGGCGTGGCCGTGCTGGGCTTTTTTGCCTGGCGTTTGCTATCGCAGATGAAAGAGGAACAAGGCAGTGCCGACAAGCAGGAGCACTAGCCTGGCCCCGACATCGCCACCGCTACTGCCGCAGCAACGCCTTGAACGTCTGCGGCATCCACGGCCGTGCCGCCAGCATGAAGCTGATGGCCAGGCGCTCGTCGCCAGGCAGGCGCGCGTCTTCCTGGTGCTGCTGCGAGAATTCCACCGCCACTTGCTTCAGGCGCTCCAGCAAGGCTGCCGTGGATTTTTTCGACAACATCACGTTCACCAGGCGCAGCAATTCCGTTTCGCCATCGAATTGCGAATTCAGGTAGTCGCCATAGGCTTCCTTCTTGAAATAGGTATGAATCGGGCCATTCGGTATCCACGCAAACGTGCGCGCCACCAGCAGTTTGACCCGGTTGTTCGGCAGCAGTTCCAGAAAACCGATCTTGTCGAGGCGCAGCAGATATTTCACGGCTTGCGCTTCGCTGATGTCGTAGATGGCGACGATCTGTTCCAGCGGCAGCAGGTTCAGAGCGGACACGGCAACCACGAACAGCCGCGTGTCCTCGATGATTTCCTTTTCCTGCGCATACGTCAGTCCCGTGATCAGGGTGGGCGCGGCTTGGGCGGACTGCACGGCCAGCGCCAGCTGCTGGAAATCGCTGCCGATGGCCACCAGGATCTGATCCAGGCGCTGCAGCGTAAATTGCTTCTGCGAAAACATCCGCTTGACGCTGGCTTCGGACACGCCGATGCGCTGGGCCAGCTCGGCATACGTGACGGAACGCGCTTTCAACAGGCGTTTCAAGGCTTCGATCAAGGCGTGGGTTTGCGGCATGCACTTCCTTTATATAAATAGCATCGGTTCCAGCGGCAAAAAAGTAGCGCAATACGCTACCTGCGGTATGCCTGCCCGCTACGAGTAGCGTTTTCATTGACCAATTGCCCACAGTCTACAATGATGACGTTGCCACTTGGCACACTTGAAGGAGAAACACATGAAACGCCTGCTGCCCCTCTGCCTGTCCCTGTCGCTGTTGACGCTCTGCGTGGCCGCTCCCGGCCTGGTCCATGCCGCCGCCTCCGAGAACCTGTCGAAAGGCTCGCAAAACCTCAGCCAGGGCTCCGCCGTCGTCGTCGCAGGCTCCATGTCGATGCTGGTCGCCTCCGGCCAGGTGGTGGTCGCCAGCGTGGAAACGGTGGGCGAAGGCATCGTCATCGTGCTCAAGGGCGCTTCCGAGGCGGGCGGCGCATCCATCCAGATGAGTGGACAAGCGGCCAAGGGCCTGTCGCTGGCGGCCGGCACCGTGGTCAATGTGGTGGCGCTGTCCACCGGCCACATGCTGGTCATGTCCGGCAAGGCCATCGCCTTCATCCCGAACGAACTGGGCAAGGCGCTGCTGCACCACTCCAAAGTGTAACCACCAATGAAGAACGGACATCCCATGAAACAGTTGCTCGCCACCGCCCTGCTGTGCGCCGCCACCATGGCGCCGCTGGCCCAGGCCGCCAACTCCGACACGACCAACGCCTCCGACAACGCCAGCATGGCCTCGGCCATCGTGCTGGTCGGCTCCATGTCGGCGCTGGCCGCCGCCGGTGACATCGTCATCGACAAGGTGGAAGACGTGGCCGACGGCAGCGTCCTCGTGCTGAAGAGCGTGGCGAAGGGGGCCTCGCAGGCGGCCACGGCCTCCGTCAAGCTGAGCCAGAAGGCCACGCAAGGCCTGTCGCTGGCGGCCGGCACGGCTGTCGACGTGGTGGCCGTCTCGACGGGCCACATGCTGGTACTGTCGGGCAAGGCCATCGCCTATGTGCCGAATGCGGCCGGCCAGGCCATCCTCCACCATTCGAAAGCGTGAACCCCATGAAACGCCTGACCGTGATTGTCATCAGCCTGGCCCTGGCCGGCGCCGCCCATGCGGGGCGCTCGTGCGAGGAAAAGCAAACGGATGCCAGCACCCTCGTCAAATCGATGGACCTGGCGCAAAAGACCCTGCAGGCGCTCGATGGCTCGGGCGCGCAGGTGGCGCTGGTGGCGCGCGCCGGGCAAGACCTGTCAAAGTACCATTTGCGCTATTCGCACATGGCGCTGGCCTGGCGCGACCACCCGAAAGGGCGCTGGCTGGTGGTGCATGAACTCAATGAGTGCGGCACGGCGCAATCGTCGCTGTACAACGAGGGACTCGGCAATTTCTTCATGGATGATGTGTTCATGTATGAAACCCTGATCCTGATTCCCGGCCAGGATACGCAGCAGCAACTGGTGCGCCTGCTGACGTCGAACACGCCCAAGCGCTTGCATGAGCCGCACTACAACATGCTGGCCTACCCGTTTTCCACCAAGTACCAGAATTCGAACCAGTGGGTGCTGGAAACCCTGGCCGCCGCCAGCAACGAGCCGGGCAAGATCGAAACGCGCGCCGAAGCGCAAGGCTGGCTGCGCGGCGCCAGCTACGCGCCGCAAACGCTCAGCATACCCGCCGCCACGCGCCTGGGCGCACGCATGTTCCGCGCCAATATCGCCTTTGACGATCACCCGTTCGAGCGCCGCATGACGCGCCAGATCGACGTCGTCACCGTCGACTCCATCGTGCGCTTCATGCGCCAGCGCGAACCGAAGGCGCAGGAAATCGTCGTGCGGGGGAATTAGTCTGCCGCCAGACCCTGCACTATCAAGGCGGGCGCCTGCGCCAGCGGCGCCGCGCTGCATAGCACGATGGACAGCTCGGCATGCGCCAAGGTCACGCAAGCGCCCGCGTCCATGCCCAGCTTGTAGCGCGCCTCCGCCTCGCTCCAGCGCTGGTAGAACTGGGCCAGCCGCGCATTCTCCGACAAGCCTTGCAGCTCGGCGAGCACAGCAGCACCAAACGCCTGGCGCGCCAGCGCCAGCACGTCGCGCCGCGGGTCGCGCAGCTCAATATCAAGTCCCAGCGGCGTCGTACTGCTCAGCGCGCAGGCAACCCAGTGGCCGCTGTGCGAAATGCTGAAATGCGCCCCCTCGACAGGCGACAGCAGCAGCGGCGCCTGGCCGGCGCGCTCTTCCAGCGCGATCGATTCCGGCGCCACTTCCAGCATTTTCCCCATGGCCGCGCGCAGCAAGGCGCGCCCCAGCAGGAACTGGCGCCGGCGCAGCGGCCGCGCAAAGCGCGCGTAGCGGGCCGTTTCCGCTGGCCCGAGCCACGTTTCATACTGAGCCAGCTGCGCGAGATCAATGCTGCGGGAATCGAGCAGCCAAATGCTGGCGCCGGTGCTGGGCAGGGCTGAGGACATGAAAGCGAATCGATAGACAAAGGCGCAGTCTGCCACACATTGCCAGCACGTATGCGGCAAAAAAATGGCAGCGCGGTTGCCCATCGCTGCCATTCTCAGCAGGTCTGCAGGCGCTTGTGCGCCGCGCCAGCCTTAGTTCGTCATCGCTGCTTCGACCGCTTTACTATCGGCGCCAGTCGGGCCGCCTTCGGCACGTACATAGTTGGCCTTGATGTAAGCGCTGGTCAGGTTGGCGATGCGGGTCAGCATCAGGTTATCGTGCACGCCAAACGTGAAGCCGGCCGCCATTGCGTCCGCGCGCTGGAAGAATTCTGGCGTCGCGACCAGGGTGCCCTTGTTGTCGCGGATCTTGACGCGCATGCGCACGCCGGAGCTGCCGGCCAATGGGCCCAGGAATACACGCTTGGCGCCGCTCTTGAACTGCATCTCTTCGACGATAGGCTCGATGATCAGCACGCGGCCGTTGGCCGGGGCGGCATTCCAGCTGGTCAGCGATTCGGCCAGGTCCTTGCGGATATTCTCGTCAATCTTCGTCAGACCAGCCTGGTTACCCTTGTAACCCTCGGCAAACACCGTCGGCTTGACTTCAATGCGGCCAAACGACGAGAAGGCCTCGCTCGGTGCCGGATTGCTTGTTGACGAAGCCTTGACGCGCGTGGCGCAGCCTTGCAGCATGGACATCGCCAGCAATGCGCCAGCCAGGATGACCGTTTTCGATACTTTTTGCATGTTCTCTTTCTCTTTTTATTCGAATGGCTTCCACGGGCCAGCCTTCCTGCAAGCTGGCACCGGTGAGCGATATGGACGATTTCCCTGCTACTTACTTACCTGCTTTCAACTTTACGAACTCGCCCTTCAAGGCCACGCCCGTCATCATCGTGCCTTCGTGGCATTCGAATTCCGTAGCGCTGGAATGTTCGACATTCTTGTAGTTGCTGACGATATTGACGACAGCGTCGGCGCCCACCGATTGGGCGCGCTTTTGCAGCGCCAGCATGGCCGACAGGAAGGCCCAGTTGCACGAGGTTTCTGCCGACTTGCCGACACCATTGGTTTTCTGGCTGGTCTTGTCGCTGCTGATGCGCGTGGCAATCGGGGGCGTTGCCTGGTCGCCAAAATAGAATTTGACGGTATCGCCAAGACGGGCCTGTGCATCGTTGGCGGACATCGCATTGGTGATCGGCATCATGTGTTTGGTATCGCCTGCCTGTGCCGGCAAGACAACTGTCAGCGCTGCACTCATTGCCGCCAGGATCATCATTTTTTTCATGCTGTTTTCCTCGATAAGATAGAGATGGTACAAAAAGAAGCGCCTCCGCCGTTTGCGCCAGCACAAGCGTGCTTCACGGCCGGTAACGCTTGAAAATCAGCGACGTGTTGATGCCGCCAAAGGCAAAATTGTTCGACATTACGTACTCGCATTCGATGGCCCGGCCTTCGCCGGTGATGTAATCGAGCGGCGCGCATTGCGCGTCGACCTGCTGCAAGTTGATGGTGGGGGCAAACCAGCCTTCGCGCATCATCTCGATGCTGATCCATGCTTCCAGCGCGCCGCAGGCACCCAGGGTGTGGCCCATGTAGCTTTTCAGCGAGCTGATGGGGGTGCTGTTGCCAAACACCTCGAACGTGGCTTGCGACTCGGCGATATCGCCCTGCTGCGTGCCGGTGCCATGCGCATTGATGTAGCCGATATCGGACGGCTGCAAGCCCGCGTCGGCCAGCGCCAGCAACATCGCCTGGCGCATGGTGGCGGCGTTCGGCTGGGTCACGTGGCAGCCATCGCTGTTGGTGCCGAAGCCCACCAGTTCCGCATGGATGGTGGCGCCGCGCGCCTGCGCGTGTTCGAACTCTTCCAGGATCAGGCAACCGGCGCCCTCGCCGATCACCAGGCCGTCGCGGCTGGCGTCGAAAGGACGCGGTGTCGTGTGGCCCGCGTCGTTGCGCGTGCTGGTGGCGAACAGGGTGTCGAAGACGGCCGCCTCGGTGGCGCACAGCTCCTCGGCGCCGCCGGCGATCATCGCCAGCTGCTTGCCGCCGGCGATCGCCTCGTAGGCATAGCCGATACCCTGGCTGCCCGAGGTGCAGGCGCTCGAGGTGGTGATGACCCTTCCCGTAACGCCAAAAAACACGCCGATATTCACGGGCGCCGTATGCGCCATCATCTTGATGTAGGTGGTGGCGTTGATGCCCTTGGTGGTGCGCTCTTCCATCATGCGGCCAAAGTCGCCGATGGCGCTGGGCGTGCCGGCGGACGAACCGAAGGAAATACCCATCTGCCCGCTTTTCACCACGGGGTGCCCGGCCAGGCCCGCGTGTTCCAGCGCCAGTTCGCTGGCGCGCGTGGCCATCAGCGCGATGCGTCCCATGCTGCGCACGGCCTTGCGGTTGTAGCGCTCCGTCAGCGCGAACGGCGCGGCCGGCGCGCCCAGTTGCGTATTCAAGCCTTCGTAATCGGCCCATTCGTTCATGCGCACGACGGCGTTGCGGTACTCGCCCAGGCGCTGGCGAATGGCCGGCCAGTCATTGCCGATCGGGGTAATGCCGGCCATGCCGGTCACGACTACCCGGCGGCTCAAGCCATGCCTCCATTGACGGAGATGACCTGGCGCGTAATGTAGCCTGCCTCCTCGCCGACGAGGAAACTGACGGCGGCGGCCACCTCGTCCGGCGTGCCAACCCGGCGCGCGGGGATCATCTTCAGCGCTTCGTCGAGCGGCACCTCGCTGATCATGTCCGTCTCGATCAGGCCCGGCGCCACGCAGTTCACGGTGATGGCGCGCTTGGCCAGTTCCAGCGCCAGCGCCTTGGTGGCGCCGATGATGCCGGCCTTGGCCGCGCTGTAATTGACTTGCCCCCGGTTGCCGATCAGGCCAGAGACAGACGCCATGGTGACGATGCGTCCCGGTTTGCGGCGCTGTACCATCGGCATCACCAGAGGATTCAGCACATTGTAGAAACCATCGAGGTTGGTCTGCAGGACGATGTCCCAGTCCTCACCCGACATGGCCGGAAACGCATTGTCGCGCGCCACGCCGGCGTTGCACACGACGCCGTAATAGCAGCCATGTTCTGCGATGTCCGCTTCCAGTACGCAAGCTGCCGCGGCACGGTCGCCGATATCGAACTGCAGCACGCGCGCCGCGCGTCCCAGCGCCCGCACCTGCTGCGCCACCGCGTCGGCTTCGCCGCGCGCGCTGCGGCAATGCAGCACCACGTCAAACCCGTCGCGCGCCAGTCGCAAGGCGATGGCCTTGCCGATGCCGCGCGACGACCCCGTCACCAATACACTTTTACTCATGCTGCGCTCCATTCATACTCTCCTGCAAAAATTGCTTTGCATCCTCGGGCTGGAATACCGTAATCGTCGCCTGCGCCAGCACGGCGCCCGCTATCTCGATACGGCATTCGAACGCGCCCAGTCCATTCTCGCCCTGCAAGGCCTGCTGCACATGTACCTGCAGCACGCTGCCATCCACAAACAGGGGCAGCTGCGCTTCGTAGCGCCGCGCCCCCAGCAAAAACCCGATCTTCACGGGCGCGCGGGCCAGCCGCGCCAGGTAGCCCGCATGCGCGGCGATCGCCTGCGCCATGTATTCGATGCCGACCCAGCTGCCCACACCTGCCGACGACGCGTCATAAAACACGCTGCCGGCATGGATGGTCACTTCGGCGCACAGGTTTTCCGCATCGGCCGACAACACCCGGTCGAGCAGTACCATGGCACCGGAATGGGGCACCAGCTCGCCGATACCTGGAAAACTCATGCTCCCCTCCCGAACAGCAAGGCGGCGTTCGAGCCGCCGAAGGCAAACGAGTTGCTCAGCGCCCAGTCGAGCGGGCGCCCCAGCCGCGCGCCGGGCAAGGCCAGGCGCAGCGGCGGCAGGGACGCATCGGGCACGCCATCCCACAGGTGCGGCGGCAGCAGCCCTTCGGCGTTATCGTCCTGCATCGCCAGCCAGCACAGCGCGGCCTCGATGGCGGCCGCCGCGCCCAGCGCATGGCCTGTCAGCGGCTTGGTGGAACTGCTCATCGCCGTGCTGCCGAACAGGTCGGACACCACGCGCGCTTCCATCGCATCGTTTTGCGGCGTGGCCGTGCCGTGCAGGTTCACATAGTCGACTTGCGACGCCGCGATGCCCGCGCGCGCCAGTGCCTGGGCGATGGCCAGCCGCGCGCCGCCGCCTGCGGGATCGGGCGCCGACATATGGTGGCCGTCGGACGATTCGCCCCAGCCGCGCAAGGCCACGCAAGCCGGCTGCGCCGTCATCAGGAACAGGGCCGCGCCCTCGCCGATATTGATGCCGTCGCGGTTCGCGCCGAACGGATTGCAGCGCCGTGCGCTGACAGACGCCAGCGCGGAAAAGCCTGCCACGGTAAAGCCGCACAGGGTATCGACGCCGCCCGCCAGCACGGCGTCGCACAGGCCCATGCGGATCAGGCGCGCCGCGCTGGCCATCGCCTTGGCGCTCGACGAACAGGCGCTCGAATGCACCAAGGCCGGGCCGTCAATGCCCAGTTCCCCGGCCAGCATCAATGCCGGCGACGCCATCTCCTGCTGGCCATAGTGAAAAGCATCCGGCAAGCCGTCGCCCGCCACATGCTGCCCGATCGCGCCTTCCGTCTCGGCGATGCCCGACGTACTCGTGCCGATCACCACGGCGACGCGGTCCGCGCCGTAGCGGGCGATGGCCTGCTCCACGGCGGGGCGGATCTGCGCCAGCGCCGCCAGCGCCATCCGGTTGTTGCGGCTGCGCGCGGCGATGCCGTGCCGCGCCACCGATGGCAAGGCCGCATCGACCACGCCCAGCGGCAGCAGGCGTCCCGGCGTGTAGGTGTCAACGGGCACCACGCCGCTGTGCGCGGCGAACAGGCGCGCGCGCACTTCTTCGCGGCCGGCGCCCAGCGCGCAGACGATGCCGCAGTCATTCAGGTACACAGTCAAGCCAGTCATTCAGCTTCCTTCCGGGGCGTTCTGTATCGTCAGGCGATAGCGGTAGCGCAGGTTGTCGAGCACCACCGTGCCGCTCCAGCGCGGCATGCCGCTGTAGTCGATCACCGTCACCGCCTCGTCATGCAGGAACAGGGTGCGGCGCAAGCCGCTGTCCTCGATGCGCCAGCCGGCCGGCAGGGCTTGCGCGATCGCCTCGCGCGGCCACAGGGTCAGCTGCATGTCTTCCAGCACGTCCTCGGCGCGCACCTGCGCCGGCAGCATCAGGTGGCGCCAGGAGGTCATCTCCTTGCCGTCGTAATGCAGCGACAGCACGCGCTGGCCAAATGCCAGTCCCACCAGGTCGAGATGCGAT
This sequence comes from Janthinobacterium sp. JF4, assembly GCF_059617925.1. NCBI lineage: Bacteria > Pseudomonadati > Pseudomonadota > Betaproteobacteria > Burkholderiales > Oxalobacteraceae > Janthinobacterium > Janthinobacterium sp. JF4. The sequence continues at coordinate 30,273 of NZ_JCAQAV010000030.1, forward strand.
GGCTCCACTTCCAGCGCCGCATCGAGTTCGTCGATGCGGCCCGCCCGTTCGACGACCAGGTGCTGCTGCACGCTGACCGTGGCGCCCAGCGCCTGCGGCGCCAGTTTCAGGCCCAGGCGCGCGGGTGCCGAAGGCGGCACGCTGGCGCAGCCGGCCAGTGCCAGCAGCAGTGCCGGCGCCCATCGTTGACAGTGCAAAAACATCAGATTTCTCCTGCGGCATCGGCCGCGCTACGAGGATCGGCTTCGGCAAAGCACGGCGACAGCAGCCATACCAGCGCCGTGCCGATCAGCATGGTCAGGCCGAATGCCTGCAAGGCGGCCGTCTTGCTCAGCGCCAGCAAGCCGAAAGACAGAATGGTATTCGCCGCCGACAGGCCAACGGCCAGCCATGGCGTGTCGTTGCGGCGGTCAGGATGCTCCTGCATGAAGATGCCGTAATCGACGCCCACGCCCAGCAGCAGCATCAGCGCCAGCACGTGGAACAGCTGCAGCGGCAGGTTCAAATAGCCCAGCAAGGCCAGGGCCGCCACGCTGGCCAGCGCCGTGGGTGCCAGTACGCGCCAGGTGCGGCGCCGGTAGCGTGGCAGCAGCAAGCCGAAGACCACCAGGTAGGCGCCCAGCACCACGGCGCCCATATAGACGCGGTAGCGGCCCAGCACCGATGAAATTTCACTCACCTTGTCGACCCACTGCACGCCTGGCATGCCCTCGGCCGCCTGCGCCAGCAGGGGAATGGCCGCATACTGCATGCCGCGCAAGGCGACGATGGAGGCATAGCCGCCTTCCACCTTGCCCAGCCACAGATGGCGCCATGGTTCGCTGGCCGGCACCTTCAGGAAGGCATCGATCGACAGCGGCGCACCGGCTTGCGCCAACTGCGCGCGTACCTTGCCGGCCCACTCGGGACCTTCATCGACCGACTGCGCCAGCAAGTCGAGCGCGGCGCCCGGGTGCAGGATGGCCGTGTCGAGCAAGGCCCGGCGCGCCGCCTGCGTTTGCAGCGACGGCACCCAGTTCGACATGGCCTGGTAGCCGCTGATGTGCTTTTGCGCGATCAGCGGCAGCAGGCGCTGCTTCAACGCTTCCTCGCGCTGCAGCACGCTTTCCGCGCTGTCGCCGCGCACCAGGTAGAACTGCACCGGCGTGGGCCCATCGAGCAATTTGCTCAATTTGATCTGGTCGCGTAGCAGGTGCGCGGGCGGCGTTTGCAGCAAGCGGATATCGTCGTTGACGCCCAGGCGGTTGATGCCGAAAAGCGCAAACAGGGCAAACAGCACGCCGCCAACGAGGGTGGCGCGGTTGGCCCGCAGCAGCGGCCAGCGCGCGCGCGCCGCGCCGTAGCGCGCGACCAGGGCGCCGCTCTTCAAGGTGCCGCCACCAATCAGCGCGGGGAACCAGCACACCACCGTCAGCCAGGCAAACACCAGGCCCAGGGCGGAAAACACAGCCATGTGGCGCAAGCCGGGGAATGGCGTCAGCGCCAGGCCCATGTAGCCGATGACGGCGGCCAGCAAGGTCAGGCACAGGCCCGGCAGCAGACGGCGCAGCAAGGTGCGCGAATCGAGCGCCGGATCGGCGCCCAGGCGGTTGCATAGAAAATAAATGCCGTAATCCTGCGCCACGCCGATCAGACTGGCGCCAAAGACCAATGTCATCAGGTGTATTTTGCCAAACAGCAGCCAGCACACGGACAGGGAACCCAGACAGCCGATGCCGATCGACAGCAGGATCAGCGAGATCGGCTTGAACGAGCGGAAGGTGAACCACGTCAGCAGGATGATGCCGGCCAGGGAGCCCAGGCCGATGGTCGACATTTCGCCCGCCGCCTGGCTGCTGGCCGCCGCCGCATGCAGGATCACGCCGGCGCTGATGATTTCCACGCCGGGCACGGCCTGCCGCGCCGCCGCTTCGGCTTGCGCCAGCGCGGGCAACACGCTTTCCTGCGCGCCCAGCGAAAAGGCCGGCAGGCTCAAGGTCATCGGCAGCAGCACATACTGGCGCTCGCCGCCGGCGACGAACAGATGGCCGTCGCGCGGTCGCACGGGCGTTTCCTGCGCGCGCTCCTGCACCCAGCCGCCAAACAGGCCAAACGGATCGTCCTGCCAGGCGCCCAGCTTCGGTCCGCCGAAGGGGCTGTAGAGCTGACTGAGCGCCGAATCGCGCCAGAACTGTGGCGTCTCCTGGCGCAGCTGCGTTTCCTGCTGCGCCGTCAGCAAGGTCAGTCGATGCTGCTGGAACAGCGCCAGCCAGTCGTTCTGCGTCTGCTCGTCGAGCGGGGTGGACTGGAACAGGCCCGCATGGCGCGCCAGCACGGCGCCGTAGGCGTCCGCCGCGCGCTTCGCATCGCTCCATTCGGCAGCGCCGACCAGCACCACCACGCGCTGCTGCGCCGCGTCGACCATGTGCGTAAACGACGCCTGCAGCACCGGGTCGCGCTCCTGCACCGGCAGCAAGGCGAGAATGTCCGTTTCCGGCGCGATGCGCTTGCCCAGCCACAGATAAGCGTTATGCGCCAGCAGCAGCGCCACCACCAGCGCCCAGGCGATGGCGAGCAGGCGCCCGGCATTGCGGCCTCGGTTCGTCAGGGAAGTCAAAACAGGGCCGCCTCTTGTGCCGTGATGGCGGACGGTCCCGTTTCAATCGCCGAGAACACGATGCTGGTGCGGTCGCCGCTGGCCTCGCTGATGCTGATGTTTTTCACGAAGGCGCCGCCATCGAGGCGGATGCTGCCGATGGCCTTGGCCAGCGCCGGCTGGCGCGCCTTCAGCGCCACTTGCCAGGTGCCGCCGTCGATGCTGCCGTCCACTTCAAACAGTGTATCGAGTTGCGCCAGGTCGCCGGCCAGCAGCGAAAACAGCACGCTGTTGATCATCTTGACCACCGGCTCCGTCTTCGCGTCGAGGCGCATGGCCACGCGCTCGCCCTGAAAATGCACGATCTCGTCGCGCGTCAGGCGCAAGGTATTCGGAAACGGCTGCAAGGTGCGCCACAAGACGCCTTTGCCGGCCACCACGCAAAAGCGGCCATTCGAGGCCAGCGCCTTCTTCATGCCCGCCAGCTGCTTGCTCTGGTCGAAACGGCCGCACAGCTGCTGCGGCTTGGCCAGCATGGCCTCGATCTTCGCCACCGGTGCGGCCGCGTGCAGCGGCGCCATCGCCAGCAGGCACAGGCCCGCCAGCAGGACTTTGAATTGTTTTTTCATACGGCCTTCAATCCCAATTTTTCAAACAAGATGGGCGGCGAGGCAAAGCACATCTCGCCGCTGGCGATATCGACGGCCACCTGCGTCGTGCTGGCGCGGTTCAGGCGCTTGCCCGTCGCGCTGTCGCTGACCAGGTACTCGATCTTCAAGCGGTCTTCCCATTCCACCAGGTCGGCGCGCAAGGTCAGGCGCTGGCCAAAGGTGGCCGGCGCCACGTAGCGCAAGTGCATGTCGATCACGGGCCAGGCATAGCCGGACGCTTTCATGTCGACGTAGTTGTAGCCGATGCTGTCGAGCAGCGCGCAGCGCACCACTTCGAGGTATTTCACGTAGCGGCCATGCCAGACGATCTCCATCGGGTCCAGGTCGAAGAACTGCACCTGCATCTCCACTTCGGCGTGCCAGCGGCTCGGCGTGGCTTTCTTGCCGCGCACTTTATGCGTCTCAATCATTCCCGGCTCCGTACAGCGGCCAGGCTTGTGCGCGCATGCGTTCGAGCAGCACGCGCAGTTCCGGGTCGAGCCGGCGGTCTTCCTCGACGGGCGCGATATCGGCGGCCAGCGCCGCCATCATCGCCGCCAGCGCCGCTTGCGGCGGCACGTCGGGATTGACCTTGCAACGCAGCCAGACGCCCTGGCGCACGGTAATGAGCAGGGCTGCGGCCACCTGCTCGCACAGTTCCAATACGCGCAGGCAGTCGCGCGCGGCGATGGTGCCCATGCTGACCTTGTCCTGGTTGTGGCATTCGGTCGAGCGTGAAAACACCGAAGCTGGCATGGTCAGCTTCAGCGCTTCAGCCGTCCAGGCGGAGGCGCTGATCTGCAATGCCTTCAGGCCGTGGTTGATGGCCGCGCGCGGGCCGGTGGCGCCCGACAGGTTGGCCGGCAAGCCCTGGTTGTAGCGGCTGTCGACCAGCAAGGCCATCTGGCGGTCCAGCAAGTCGGCCAGGTTGGCCACCGTATTCTTCATGCTGTCCATGGCGAAGGCGATATGGCCGCCGTAGAAATGCCCGCCATGCAGCACGCGCTCGCCTTCGGCGTCGATGATGGGATTGTCGTTGGCGCTATTGAGTTCATTCTCGATCGATGAACGCAGCCACGGCAAGGCGTCGGCCAGCACGCCGATCACGTGCGGCGCGCAGCGGATCGAATAGCGATCCTGCAGCCGCTTGCCATTGCGTTCCCAGGAATCGGTGGGCAGATCGGCACGCAGCCAGGCTGCCACTTGCTGCATGCCGGGATGGGGCTTGACGGAGAACAGGGTTTCATCGAAGTGGTGCGCGTTGCCATCGAGCGCAAACGAGGCCATGGCCGTGATGCGGGTCGTCAGGCGCGTCAGATACTCGGCGCGTTCATACGCCAGGCAGGCCAGCGCCGTCATGACGGCCGTGCCGTTCATGATCGCCAGGCCTTCCTTCGGACGCAGGCGCAGCGGCGTGATGCCCGCTTCGCGCAGCGCCTGTTGCGCCGGCACCTGTACCCCGTCGCGCCAGACTTCGCGTTCGCCGCACAGCACCGCCGCCAGGTAGGACAGCGGCGTCAGGTCGCCGCTGGCGCCGACCGAACCTTCCGACGGGATCAACGGCAGCAGGCCCGCATCGAGCAGGCGCGCGATCTGCGCCAGCAGTTCCACGCTGACGCCGGAAAAGCCCTTGGAGAGCGACGCCAGGCGCGCGGCCATGATGGCGCGCGTCTGCGCCGGCGTGAAGAATTCACCCAGGCCGCAGCCGTGATAGGTGTACAGGTGGTGCGGCAGTTCGGCCACCAGTTCCGGCGGCACGGTCACCGTGCACGAATCGCCGTAGCCCGTGGTCACGCCATAGATGGTGCCGTCCTCGCGCAGCAGGCGGTCGAGGAAATCGGCGCCGCGCGCGATCACCGCCAGAAAAACGGGGTCGCTGGACAGTTCGGCGCTGGCCCGGCCATGCGCGATGTCGGTAATGTCTTCGATGCGCAGGCGTTCGCGGTCGAAGCGGACGGCGCGCCGGGTGTTTTTCAGGTCAGCGAGATGCATCGGGAGTATCCAGTCTTGAAGTATCGGGGAGTTGCCAAAAATCGTAGAAGTTGAACCATTCGAGCGGCGCGCGCAGGCAGTGGTACTGCAGGCGCGCCGCATAGGCGCCCGCCAGTTCGGCCAGCATCGGCTCGCGCGACTTGCGTGGCAAATGCAACGACTCGCGGAACAGTTCGAAGTGTATTTCGGAGCGCTGGCCGATGCGCATGGAAAACAGCAGATACACCGGGCATTGCAGCACGCTGGCCAGCACATACGGGCCGATCGGAAAGGCGGCCGGCTGGCCCAGGAACGGCGCCACGGCCACGCGCGGCTGCGGCGAGACGGGAACGCGATCGCCAGCGATCACCACGAACTCGCCTTGCGCCACCTTTTCCGCCAGCAGCATGGCCGTGGCAGGCGTGATTTCCGTCACCTGCATCAGATTGAGCTGGCTGTCGGGATTGAGGCGCTCCAGCATGCGGTTGAACGCCTGCGCATGGCGCGTGTGCACGAGCACCGTCAGCTTCAGGCGCGCATTGCGCTGCGAAAGCACGCGACACAACTCCAGGTTGCCCAGGTGGGCGCAGATCAGCAAGGCGCCACGCCCCTCGTCCAGGCAGCGGTTGACGCCATCGTCGCCATCGACGCCGTGCAGGCTCACGCTGCGCGTGTCGTACAGCCCGCCCCATAGCAGCATCTTGTCGAGGATTGTTTCGGCAAACGTGGCGAAGTGCCGCAGCACGCTCAGGTTTGCGGGGCCGCCGCAGGCCGCGACGCGACGCAGGTAGTTGCGCGACACGCGGCGCGCACGCGGCTTCGTCAGCACGTACCACGCCAGCACCGGGTACAGCACGATGCGAAAAGGCCAGCGGCCGAAGACGCGGCAGATCCAGAACAGCAGGCGCATGCCGGCCACGAAGCTGACTTCATTGAAGCCGGACCAATGTCCGCGCGGCGGCTGCGGCGTAGCCGTCATCGCGCGCGCCAGTGGCGGGCCAGCAGGCGCGGTGCGCGCCACAGCATGCCGAAAAACAGGCGCGCGTGCATGCGCGAAATGAGCACGTTGTCACGCCACAGCTGAAAATGCGAGACGCCGTCGCTGGGGTAACCCACGCGCGTGGGCAGATTTTCCATCGACAAACCATCCCAGTACAGGCGCACCAGCACATCGGTATCGAAATTCATGCGCTGTCCCAGCACGCCCCGCTGGGCCAGCGCCGTCAGCGACGCCAGCGGATAGACGCGAAAACCGCACATGGAATCGCGAATCTGCAGCGACAGGGTATTGATCCATACCCAGACGTGTGTCGCATAGCGGCCATAGTAGCGCACCTTCGGTACCGACGCGTCGTACACGGGATAGCCGATCACCACGGCCGCCGGCGTGGCTTGCGCCTGCGCCAGGAAGCGCGGCACATCGTCCGTTTCGTGCTGGCCGTCGGCATCGACCTGCAGCGCATGGCTGTAGCCGTGCGCATGCGCGTGGCGGCAGCCGGTCAGCACCGCCCCGCCCTTGCCCTGGTTGTGCGCATGGCGCAGCAAGGTCACGCGCGACGGGTGCGCGGCGGCCAGCTCATCGAGGGTGCGCGCGCCGGGACCGGCGCTGCCGTCGTCGACGAGGATCAGCGGCACGCCATGCGGCAGCAGGCGCTGCACCACGGCGCCGATCGCGTGTTCATGGTTGAACACGGGGATCACGATGCAAGGGTGAAAACGCACTTCAGTCACTGCGGGCTCCGGCACGGCCAAAGCGCAGCAGCGAATGGCAATAGCCGATGCCGTCGCGCGTGGTCAGCAACTCCAGGCCGGCGGCTTGCGCCAGGCGGATATAGTCGGCGCTCTGGTAAATCTTGCTGTTACCGCTGGCCATGGCCGTGAAGTACGGCGAAGTGTTGATCAGGCAGTAGGCAGCGATATCGTACTGCTGGCGGTCCCAGAAGGTATCCATGATCAGCACCTGCCCGTTCGGCCCCAGCGCCAGCGCCACGCGGCGCAGGATGCTGGCGATGGCCGGCTCGGAAAAGCAGCTGAGGAATTGGCTCATCCAGATCAGGTCCATGCCGGCCGGCAGCGCCGCCGCGTCGTCGAGCAGGTCGCAGGCGTGCAAATGGGCCCGTTCGCGCACGCCAGCATCAGTCAATGTGCGGTCGGCCACCGCCAGCTGGCGCTCCAGGTCGACCAGGTGCAGTTCCACGCCCGCATGGTAGGCCAGCGCCGCACTGGCGAACTTGCCCGTATTGGCGCCGATATCCATGATGCGGCGCGGTGCCGTGGCGAAGACGTCCGGGAAAATCTCGGGGAACGAGGTGTCCGAATAGTGGTGGTCGAAGGCGAACCAGCTGCCCTTGGCCGGTTCCGACAGCGCCGACAGACCCTGGTACAGGGTGGGCCAATCGCCCAGCGCGGCCAGTCCCAATGGCTGCTCGGCGTCAAGCGAACGGTCCAGGTCAAACAAGCCCTGGTAGCAGACGTCATGCATGAAGTCCAGGTTGACCTGGGTGATGCTGTCCGTCAGCATGCAAAAACCTATCTTGTCGAGCACATACGCACCGTCGCGCAGCGAAACGACGCCGGCCGACAGGCACGATTCGAGCGCCACCTTCAGCGCATACTCGGTCCAGCGGCCGCTGGCGGACATGTCGGAAATCGTCAGGCCGCTGTGGCCCGTGTCGGCCAGCGCCTGCAGCATGCCGCGCTTCCAGGCATACCGCACGCATTGAAAGACGACGGGACCGAAAGCGATTTTTTGTGCCTCGAAACGGGCGGCAAAGGCGGTCTGGCGTTCGGGTGAGAATTTTTTATCTAACATGCGCTCGTTGCTGGAATGGGTGTATCGGCGCCGCTACCGGGAACGGCAGCGGCATTCGGGTGGAACAGGATGCGGCCGCTGGCATGCTGGCCGGCGTCCGACAGATAACGAAACTGCAAACTGGCCTTGAGCGCGTCATACTCCAGCGCCAGCCGCACGGGCCGGTCCGGCAGCACCGGCTGCTGGAATTTCAGGGCATGCATGGCGCGGAACTGCGCGGGCAGCGCCAGGTGCTGGCGCGCAAAGTGCAGCGCCCACTCCACTTGCACCACGCCTGGCAGCAGGGGGGCGCCCGTAAAATGGCCATCGAAATAGAACAGATTCGCGGGTACGTACAGTTCGAACAGCAGCCGTGGCGTTTCGCCTTCGGCCGCACGCTCGATCAACTGCGCAAACGGCAAGCGGGGTTTCTCCAGCAATGCCAGCAACAGCGCCTGCGTCGTCTTGCCCTGCGCATTGATGGGCAGTTGTTCCAGGTAGCGCCAGCGGCGCGGCAAGGCAACGGGGTCGACCTGGCCGCCCAGCGCCGTTTGCAGCTGGCGGTTCAGGGCCAGCTTGCCTTCGGCGTCGAGCAGCGCGCGGCCGGCAGCGCTGCAGACGATAAAGGCGGCCACTTTCTGACGCTCGCCAGCCGGCGCATCGCACAACAGGACGCGCGCGTCCTGCACCAGCGGCGTGGCCAGCAATGCCGCTTCGATGGCATTGAGGGAAATGCGTTTTTCTTCGATCTTCACGATGCGGTCGCTACGCCCCAGCAACTGGAAGCGTCCTGGCGCCGTTTGCCGCGCGCGGTCGGCCAAACATAGCCAGCCATCATCGGCCAGATGCGCCGAACGCACTTCCAGCGCGCCGTCGTCCAGCAGGCGCCAGTCCACGCCGGGAAAGCCTTGCCAGCTCTCGTCGTCAGGACACTCTGGCACGCGCTGGCGCCAGGCCACGCCGCCCGTCTCCGAGCTGCCATAGATTTCGCGCGGCACGCGGCCAAGCAGCTTGCCCGCCGCCAGCGCACTGTCCAGGGCCAGCGGCCCACCCGAGGAAAACACGGCGCGCAGCTGCGCGCGTGCGCCGGACCAGTCGATGTGTTCCGGCAAACGCTTCAGGTGCGCGGGACTGGCGGCCAGCACGCACGGACCGCGCGCCAGCAAGGCGGCCAGCTGTTCCGGGTAATCCACGCTGTGCGCATGCACGGCACGCCCGGCGGCCAGCGGCCACAAGACCTTGAACAGCAAGCCGTAGATATGCTGGTGCGTGACGGTGGCGACGACGGCTGCGCCATCGGCGTGTCCGCCAAACAGCTGCTCCAGCGTGGCTATCTCGCTGGCCAGCTGCGAGATTTTTTTCGGCACGGCTTGCGCCGCGCCCGTGCTGCCGGAGGTATGCACCACCAGCGCCGGAAAATCGTCAGCGAGCACGGTCCATGCGCGCTCGGCCAGGCTGTCGGCAGGCAGAGGCAGCGGCGCATGCGCGGCCGGGAACTGCCCCAGGAAACCGTCCACGGACGCAGCCAGCGAGGCGCAGCTGGCCGGCAGCGTATCGGCCGTCAGCCAGATGGTCTTGCCCACCTGCCAGGCGCCCAGCAAGGCGGCGCCAAACTCGATGCTGTCATCCAGGTACAAGGCGAAATGGCGGCCTGCCTGGCGCTCCAGCAAGCCGGCCCAGGCGGACATGCGCGCGGCAAAGTGGGTGTAATCGAGCACCTCGCCATCGCGCCAGCCGGCCGGCGTGGCTGGCGGACGGTCATGCATGGACAGCGCAAGGCGCGCCAGAGAGGAAATCGGCGGATATGCTGCAGATACGGGTACTTCCGGCAAGAAAGATTCAGGCATGGTGCAAACGTTTAAAACGCAGGCGGACGAGATACTCGCCACCAAATAACAGGGCCATCAGGATATAGGCGATGACGCCCGTATACAGCGACCAGACAGCCTCGCTGGCCCACAGCGCAGTGCCCAGCGCGATACCGCCATTGACGATGAAAAAGCCGCACCAGACCTGCGTCACGCGGCGCGTATAGCGCACGGCCGCAGGTGGGAAATCCTTCTCGCGCAGACGCGCCAGGCGTTCCACCACCGACGGTGGCGCCCACAGGCTGTAGCCGAAGGTGGCCAGCAAGACGGCGTTGACGAGTACCGGATACAGTTTCAGCGGCAGCAGCAGATTGCTCCACAGGGCGATGGCGACGAGCAGCAGCGCGGCAGCCACCGACCAGCGCGCGGCGCGCTGCAGCTTCAGCGCGGGCATGCGGCATGCCACGGCCAGCAACAGCAGCAGCGCCAGCCAGCGCGGCTCGAGCTGGCCGTGACCGAGCCAGATCGCCAGCGGATACAGTACGGTCAGCAGCAACGCGACGGCATTGAGCAGCACGCGTTATGCCGCCTGTTCCGACACCGACATCGCACGCAGCGCCTCGACCACATCGTCGATCGTACGGATGGTCTTGAATACTTCCGGCTGCAGGCGCTTGCCCGTCAGCTGCTTCAGCTTGACCGCCAGGTCGACCGCGTCGATGCTGTCGATGTCGAGTTCGGCGTACAGATTCGACTGAGGCGTCAGCGCCGCCGGATCAAGCTCGAACATTTCGGCCAGCAGCTGCACCACCCATGCATACAGTTCATCGCGGCTCATTGCGCTCATATCTACCATTTTGCTGCTCCTTACTTCTTTCTGTGAGTGTCAACCATCGCCGCCAGCGCCCGTACCGAGGCAAAGTGGCGGCGCGTATCGGCCGAATCGGCCGACAGGGAAATGCCGTATTTTTTTTGCAAGGCGACGCCCAGTTCCAGCGCATCGATCGAATCGAGTCCCAGGCCCTCGACAAACAGAGGCGCATCCGTATCGATATCGGCAGCACTCACGTCTTCCAGTTGCAGCGCCTCGATGATCAGTTCTTTCACTTCTTGTTCAAGCATGTTGTTCCTGTTTCCCGCTAAAGTAATGTTGCAAATGAGTAGTCAAGGTACGCGCCGCCATCACGTCGCTGGCGCCACCTCCGGTAAACTCGCCGATCGCCAGGTCGTCCTGCACGGCGATCTCGAAATGCGCACGGCAAGCCGGCACGCGCCACCATGGTTCACCCTTGCCCAGGGTCCTGGGCAGGCAACGTATCAGCACGGGCGTCACGTCGCGGCGGCCGCGCACGGCGATATTGGCCGCGCCCCGCTTCAGGACTACTTCGCCACTGCGCGGCGTGCGCGTGCCTTCCGGGAAAATGATCAGGTTATTGCCGCGCTCCAGCGATGCCAGGCAGGCGTCCACCAGTGCGGCGCCGCCCGTGTTATTGATATAACCTGCCGCGCGCACGGGACCGCCCGTAAACGGGTTATTCCACAAATCGGACTTGACGATGCAATCGGCCTGCTTGACATACGCCATCAGGAAAATCGTGTCGATCAGGGTCGGATGATTGGCCAGGATCAGCAAGCCGCCGCGCTCCAGCTTGTCGAGACCGCGCAAGTCATAGCGCAACACGCCGAGAAAACGCATCAGGCCGATATACAAGCGAAAACTCCAGCGGATGACGGCGCGCGCGCAGGCAATGCGCGTCTCGCGCCGCCACACCAGCACCTGCAGCACAGGGAACACCAGCACACGCAACAGCAAGCCACCGAGGCCGAAGGCGGCAAAACTGAGCGCGGTCGCGATGGTGCGCCAGCCTATCGATATGCCGGTGCGGACAGCCGCCAGCCTATGCATGCCGGCTCCAGAACCATGTCTGGCGGTTGGCCGCATGCTCGAACGTGCAGGCCTCACCGAGCATGAATCGCAACACGGCCAGACTGCCCGGCATGGCGCTGGCGGCAACTGCCAACGCATCATCACTGCCGCGGGCGCACCACGTCAGGCTGAAAACGGTTCCCGGGCCAGCCTCGGCCTGCAGCAGCCAGGCAAACGCATGCGATTGCTCATGACAGTCTTCAAAGGCTTCGAATGGCACTGGCAAGGGACACTCCGCCAGCACCAGCAGTACCTGTTCCGCACCATCGGCCAGCAAGCCACACGCCTCGATCACTGCGGCCTCGAGGCTAGCCGCACCGGCGGCGACGGCCAGTTGATTCGCCGTATCGGCGCGGGCGATGGAAAACAGGCCTGCGCTGGCATTGTGCACGGCCATGCCGAACGCCGTCGGCGATAGGGGTTCGCCCTGGGCCAGCGCCGACAACAGTTCGACGGCGCGCGCCACCTCGCCGTGGCGGGAACAAAAGACGAGCGGAATATCGCGCTGGTCGCCGAGGCAGGCGTACGCCACTTCGAGCGCCATCTTGCCCAGCTGACCGGCGCGGCGGCGCAGCATCGGTGCCATCGCACGCACGCCCGGCTCGCCGGCAGCGGCAATCGGCGCGATGGGAAAGTCGCTTTGCGCCCACGCGTGCCATTGCTGCGGCGTTTCCAGGCCTGGCGCCCATGCGGCATGTCTGACAATTGAAAAACGGACACCATCGGTGCGCATATGCATTTTCCTGAGTTCAAAAAAGGGCGAACTCACGTCAAAACTGCGCAAAAAGCCTCGCCGGCGTTCTTTTCAAATTATAAACGATGGAAGTAAAAATAACTAAAATAAATGGCCGTGAGGCAACTTTTTAAATATGAATACAAACCCGTCTTTAAAGAATGGGCCGTCCTAGTTACTATTCATAGCGCTCCCAGCCATTATCTTCCGATGGAAAAATCGACATTCTCCGGCAAAACATCGGCATTCTCGAAACTGGCGTTTTTTATACACGGTCAAAACAGGCTGCGCATGCCACACATAAGGGCGTTGTTTTTAAATGACACGCGCAGCATGGCGCAACGGCACGGCAAACGCAGTCATCGAGCATGACTGACCAGCGCGCCGCCGAGATGGAAAGGTCCAGAAAAAAAGGGCCGCCATATTACCCTCCATGGCGGCCGCGAGGATGAAAGCCGGTGCGCTGCAAGGACAATACAGAGCGTTTGCTTTATGCCAGCTCCAGCCCGCCGATTCAACTCTGGCGGCTTTGTCTTGTCAGCAGGGAAAAGAATGAACCGGCCAGCAAAGCGCCACCATGCGCCATCCACGGCCATGGCAAAGAAGGCGGTGGCATGGCGCCTGATTCCCCAGCGCCAGCGCGAACAGCACGGCGCCGGCAATTCACGGCATATAGAGAGTGAGAACGGCCAGCACGGCACAAACTGCGCGCCAGGATGGCCACCAAGGCACCGTTAAAACACCCAGAGTTTATCGGCCGGCATGTGCAGCCAGTATTTGCCCGCCTCGAGCTTGTGGCGCGAGTACGCGCGCAGGCTGATGTTCTCGGCGCCAGCGCGCTCGAACAGGCATTCCCAGCGGTCGCCCAGGTACATGCACGTCAGCAGCGGCAGCTCGATGGCGTTGTCGACCTGCGTGGCGCTGATCTTCACCTCCTCGACGCGGATCATGGTGGTCACGTCAAGGCCCACGTTGGCGCCGCGCGCCACGCCCTGCATGGACGCGCCATCGACCAGCAGGCGCACCTGATTGCCTTCGCGCTGCACCACCTTGCCGGGCAGGCGGTTGTTACTGCCCATGAATTCGGCCGTAAACAGGGTGTCCGGCGTTTCATACATGCTTTGCGGCGTGCCCTGCTGCTCGATCTTGCCGTTATTGAGCAGCAAAATACGGTCGGAAATGGCCATCGCCTCGCCCTGGTCATGCGTCACCATCAGGGCCGACAGGCCCAGGCGCACGATCAGTTCGCGCAGGAAGGCGCGCGCTTCCTCGCGCAGCTTGGCGTCCAGGTTCGACAGCGGTTCGTCGAGCAGGATCACGGGCGGGTTGTACACCAGCGCGCGAGCGATCGCCACGCGCTGCTGCTGGCCGCCGGACAGCTGATGCGGATAGCGCTCGCCGAGGTGGCCCAGGCCCAGCTGCGTCAGCACTTCCTTGATGCGCGCGGCGATTTCCGTGCTGCCCATCTTGCGCAATTTGAGGCCGTAGGCGACGTTGTCGAAGACGGTCTTGTGCGGCCACAGCGCATACGACTGGAACACGAGGCCCAGGTTGCGATGCTCGGCCGGCATTTCGAACTGCTTCGCGCCGTCGAAGACATTGCGCTCGCCGATCTGGATGGTGCCCGCCTTCGGGCTTTCCAGGCCGGCGACGGCGCGCAGCAAGGTGGTCTTGCCGCTGCCCGAAGGCCCCAGCAGGGCAACCACTTCGCCTTTTTGCAGGTGCATCGAGACACCCTTCAGGATCTGGTTGGCGGCAGCGCCGGTGCCGTAGTCCAGGTGCAATTCATTGACGGTCAATTCATTCATGATGTGGTCTCAGTCTTTGTATTTAGTTATGTAACTTCACGCCGAAGCGCAGCGCGATGCCCAGGCCGATGGCCACCAGGGTGATGTTGATGAAGGACAGCGCCGCCACCAGGTCGGTCGAGCCGCCCGCCCACAGCGACACCAGCATGGCGCCGATCACTTCCGTGCCCGGCGAGAGCAGGTACACGCCCGTCGAATATTCGCGCTCGAAGATCAGGAACACCATCAGCCAGGCGCCCAGCAAGCCGTATTTGATCAGCGGCAGCGTGACGTCGCGCGTCACCTGGCCGCGGTTGGCGCCGACGGCGCGCGCCGCCTCTTCCAGTTCCGGCCCCACTTGCAGCAGCGCGGTGGAAATCAAACGCATGCCGTAGGCCATCCACACCACCGAATACGCGAGCCACAGGGCGAAGATGGTCGAGCGCACTTCGCGCAGCACGGGGATCACATGGCCGCTCAGCCACAGGGCCACGCCGTTGTCCATGCCCTTCAATATGCCGTCGAGCCAGGCCGGCACGAACAGGAACACCCACAGGAACGACAGGCCGGCCAGCAGGCCCGGCACGGCGCGCGGCACCAGCACGCTGTAATCGAGCAGGCGCGTGATGCCGTCCTGCTTGCGGTGCATGGCCAGCGCGATGAAGCTGTAGCAGCCCACGGCCAGCGCACCGCCGACGACGCCGATCAGGATGGTGTTGACGATGCCGCGCACCAGCGATGGCTGGTCGAAGATATCGCGGAAATGCTGCAGGGTCAGCACGTCAGCCAGGCGCACGCCTTCGCCCCAGTACTGCACGAAGGAGCGCAGCACGATGCCCGTCAACGGCAGGATGATGGTGAAGATCAGCCAGCCGGCCAGCAAGGCAAACGCCAGCCACTTCCAGCGGCCCAGCGGCATGGCCTTGCTGCGCGCGCCCTTGCCCTTGATCGACACATACTTGTTGGCCGATTTCAGCAGCCAGCGCTGTATCATCACCAGCGGCATGGTCACCATCACCAGGCACACGGCGACGGCCGCCATCAGGTGGTACGACGGCGTGCCCAGTTTATTCGTCAGCTTGTACAGATAGGTCGGCAGCACCAGATGGCCTTCCGGATCACCGAGCACCAGCACCAGGCCGAACACCTCGAAGCCGAGGAAGAACACCAGCACGCCCGCATACGCGAGCGCCGGCATGATCATCGGCAGCGAGACATTGAGCATCACCTGGATCGGGGAAGCGCCGGCCACGCGGGCCGCCTCTTCCACGTCCGAGCCCAGGCTTTTCAGCGCAGACGAGGCATACAGGTAGACGTGCGGCACGTGCGTCAGGCCGGCGATGATGACGATGCTGGTGAAGGAATAGATATTCCAGGGCACGAAGCCGAGCAGCTCCTTGGCCCAGATCGAGTAGAAGCCCACGGGCCCCATCGAGACGACGTAGCCAAAGCCCATCACCATCGGCGAGACAAAGATCGGCACCAGCAGCATGGGCGCCACCCAGCCGCGACCCGGCAAATCCGTGCGCACCATCAGGAAGGCCAGCATGCCGCCCAGCGGCACGGCGATCAAGGTCAGGCCGCAGGCGAGCATCAGGCCATTCTTGAAGGCCATCGAGAAATCGGGATCATCGAAGATGAAACGATAGGAGTCGAAGCCGAATTCGCGCACCGGCATGAAAAACGGCGCGCTCAGAAAACTCTGGTAAAAAATCAGGAACAGCGGCAGGAAAATGGCGACCAGCGTGATCGCCACGACCACGCCGCGCGGCCAGTTCAGGCGCGACAAGGGGGAGCGCGACCGTGCAGGCAGCGGCAAGATAGCAGTTTGCATGATGAATCCAATGAATGAAGGGTGCGGCATCCGTCCGCGGGCACGCGCCTGCGGACGGCCAGGACGGCATTATTTTTTGCCGGCTGTTTCTTTCCATTGCTTCAGGAAGGCCATGCGCTTGGCAGGTCCCAAAAATTGCAGGATGATCGGATGCACGGGAATCGGCTTGACGTTGGCCGCGCCGATGACCTTGATCAGGTCGGCCGAGGTGGTCTCGCCCGTGACGTCGGCGCGAATCGCGAACAGCTTGGCGCCGTTGGCGATGATGGTCTGGCCGCGGTGCGACAGGATGTAGTCGAGCCAAAGCTTGCTGGCGTTGACGTTCTTCGCGTTCTTGTTGATGAACTGCACGCGCGACAAAATCAGGGTGTAATCCTTGGGCAGCACCACGCCGATCGACGGATCGGTCTTGGCGCGCACCAGGGCGTAGGAGCCCAGCACGTTGTAGCCGATCAGATTTTCACCCGAGGAGATGCGCTCCATCATCGTGCCCGTCGACGACTGCACGCGGACCTTGGCCGCACCAAACGCGTTTTCCAGCGCCAGGAATTGCGGGTATTCCTTGGCATCCTGCGCCATGAACATGAAGCCCACGCCCGACTTTTCGATGTCGTAGGTGGTGACCTTGTCCTTGAACTTTGGCGTGGCGATCAGCTTGGCGAAGTCGTCGTGGTTCTTCGGCACTTCCTTCGGATCGAGCAAGCGCTTGTTGTAGACGATGGCGGCCGGCTCGAACGTGGTGCCGTAAGCCTGGTCGTCCCACATGGCCCAGCCGGGGATCTTCGACGCCTCCACGGATTTGTATTTCAGGGCGTAGCCATCGGAGGCCAGGCGCATCTGCAGGTCCATCGCCGACGACCACATCACGTCGGCCGTGTTGCCGCCGGCGGCCACTTCGGAAATGAAGCGGTTGTACACTTCCGTGGAATTCATGTCGTTGTATTCGACCGAGATGCCCGGATACAGGGCGCTGAAATCCTTGATCAGCGGCGCGGCGGCCTTGCTGTCGGTGGCGCTGTAGATCACCACCTTGCCTTCCTTCCTGGCCGCGTCGATGATCTTCTGGTAGTCGGCCGGATAACCTGCCGGTACCTGGGCAAAAGCGGCGCCGCTGGCACCGGCGAAAGCGGCGGCCAGTGCGATGGCGAGAATGGTCTTGGTTTGCATGGTTTGTCTCCGTCTGTGATTGTTATATGGTTTGCTATTGGATTCAGCGCATCAGGCCCAATTCGGCCGCCTGCCTGGAGTAGCGTTCGACTGCCTGGTTCACGTACTGCGTCAATTTGTCGCCCGTCAGCGCGAACGGATACATGCCCGCCTGCGTGCGCCACTGGGCAAACTGCGGCGTGGCCATGGCGCGCTCAAAACTGGCCACCCAGCGCTGGTAATCCGCTTCCGGTACTTGCGGCCCCATCCACAGGCCGCGGATGATGGGCCATACCACGTCGATGCCCTGCTCGCGCGCCGTCGGCACGCTGGCCAGCACGCCGGGCAGGCGCTTTTCCGACAGCACCGCCAGCACGCGCGCATGGCTGTCGCCCGCGTTCAGGGTCGCTTCGGACGTGTCGCCCGACATCACCTGCACGTAATTGGCCTGCATCGCCGTGAAGATCTCGCCGCCGCCTTCCAATGCCACGAAGCGCAGCACTTTCGGGTCGATGCCGGCCTGGCGCGCCACCAGCGCCATCTTCACCCAGTCCTGGCTGCCGATGGTGCCAGACACGCCGATCAGCACCTTGTCGGGGTGGCGCTTGAGCGCGGCGATCAGGTCGGCCAGGGTCTTGTAGGGCGAGTCGCTGCGCACGGCGATCATGCCGTAGTCGGCGCCCAGCGCTGCCACCCAGCGCACGTCGCCCGTCTTCGCATTGCCGAACTTGCCTTGCGCCAGGTTCAGCAGCGAGCCGCCTGAAAACGCCACCAGGGTGTTGGCTTCGGCACGCCTGCGCTGCGAGCCCATCGAACGCCACGCCACCGCGCCGATGCCGCCCGGCAGATAGCTGATGCGCACCGAGGACGCGAACGGTTCTGCCGCCACTGGATCGGGCTGCAGCAGCCCTTTCTGCGCCAGCTTGCAGGTCAGGTCCATGGCGCCGCCCGGCTTGGACGGCACCACGCAGTCGACTTCAGGCGCGGCGGCGTTTGCCAGCGCGGGCAGCAGCGCCGACAACAACAGCAGCAGCGACAGGAACGCGGTGCGCAGCATGGTCATGCCTTAGAAGCGATGCTGGATGCCGGCGATCAGGCCGCGCTGCGTATCGCCGAAACCGGCGTCGTCGCGCGACAGGCTGACCAGCTGATTGTGCTTGGCCTTGGCATACGCGCCGGCCACATACAGGTCGGTGCGCTTGGACAGGGCATAGCGCACGCGCGCCACGTACATGATCGGATCCGCATCGAGGTTGGCGGCCACGTTTTTCACATCCTGGTAGTAGATCACGCCCGTCAGGGTGATCACCGGCGTGGTCTTGTAGCTGACGCCGCCCCAGTACAGGGTGCCGCGCACGTCGGCCTTGCCGGCTGCCGCCGGATCGAGCTTGTAGTCGCGCGCCGCCGCCTGCACTTTCCACGGGCCGTCGTCATACATGGCGCCCAGGTGGTACACGGTGGTCTTGT
This sequence comes from Janthinobacterium sp. JF4, assembly GCF_059617925.1. Lineage (NCBI taxonomy): Bacteria > Pseudomonadati > Pseudomonadota > Betaproteobacteria > Burkholderiales > Oxalobacteraceae > Janthinobacterium > Janthinobacterium sp. JF4. Next base: position 48,962 of record NZ_JCAQAV010000030.1, read on the forward strand.
CGCGCGCGCCGCCGGCGATGGTGTTGCCGTTCACCTGTTCATATGTAGCCAGCAGGCTGACAGGACCCGTCTTGTAGGTGACGGCCGTGGACAGCTTGGCGCTGTCCGAGTTGCCCGTCGACTGCTCGCCGAAGCCGTACGATGCGCCGTAGCCGAAGCCGCCCGTCTTGCCCGAGTACTTGACCATGTTGTCGAAGGCCGTCGTCATGCCGTATTTGCTCGGGCCCGTCGCGTTGGCCGAAGTGGCCCACGAGTAGAACGGCGCATAGGCCATCGGATCGAATGGCAGCACGAAGTCATACACGGTGGTAAACGAGCGCCCCAGCACGACGCGGCCAAACGCGCCTTGCAGGCCCACGTTGGCCTGGCGCTTGAACAGCGCGCCATCGGCGGCGCCCGTGTCGACCAGAATGCCGCCTTCCAGATTGAAGACGGCCTTCAGGCCGCCACCCAGGTCTTCGCTGCCCAGGATGCCCCAGCGCGACGTGTTCATGCCGCCGGAGCTCACTTGCGTCATCGTGCTTTTGTTCGGACCGGCGTTGCTGGTGTTGCTGATGCCGGCGTCCAGGCGGCCGTACAGGGTGACGTTCGACTGGGCGTGGGCGCTGCCGGCTGCGGCGAGTAGCGCCATGGCGGCCAGCGAGAATGCATTTTTCTTCATGTAACGTGTCTCCCTTAGATATAGTTATTGGTGATATGCCTGATCCATTTCATGAATCAGGATCACACTATATGAGCGCGATCCTTTCAATTCGCTTTCAGACTGACAGGTGTCGTCCGCCAGCCACAAGGGACATCAACATATTCATCGCCTCCCCTGCCGGCAGGCTTACACTGCACTCATTCAAACGAATGGCGGAGACCATGCGCATATTATTAGTGGAAGACCATCTGGAGCTGTCGCACTGGCTGGCAAAGGCCCTGCGCGACGCGCACCTGACGGTGGAGACCGCCCATAACGGCGCCGATGCCGACGCCCTGCTGCATACGCAGGAATATTCTTTGGTGCTGCTCGACCTGACCCTGCCGAAGATGGACGGCCTGGACGTGCTGCGCCGCCTGCGCGCGCGCGGCGGCACGCGCGGCAAGACTCCTGTCATGATACTCACGGCGCGCGGCGGCCTCGATGAAAAAGTGCAGGGCCTGAACCTGGGCGCGGACGACTACCTGGCCAAGCCGTTCGAGCTGGCCGAACTGGAAGCGCGCGTAAAAGCCCTGCTGCGCCGCAGCCAGGGCAACGAGGCCCTCGTGCACGCGTGCGGCGCCCTCAGTTTCGACACGGTCACGCGCATGTTCAGCTATGCCGGCGCCCCTTTTCCCCTGACGCCGCGCGAACACGCCGTGCTCGAAGCGCTGATCACCCGTTCGGGGCGCGCCGTGTCGAAGGAAAAGCTGTTCGACGAAGTCTTCGCGCTGGCCGACGACGCCAACCTGGACGCCATCGAACTGTATATCCACCGCGTGCGCAAGAAACTCGAAAACGGCGTGGACAGCGGCTCGCCCGACGGCGCCGTCATCACCACCCTGCGCGGCATCGGCTACCTGCTGCAGCCGCGCAGCGCGATGGCGCCGGCCGCGCCAAAATGAGCGCGCACGCCCCACGCCTGCCCGTGCTCGAGCGCCTGCGCCGGCGCCGGGCGCAGGGCCGGCCGCTGGGCAGCCTGCGCAGCCAGCTGCTGCGCTGGCTGCTCATCCCGCTGGTGATGCTGGTGCTGCTCGATGCCGTCTTTGTCTACCGCAACGCGCTCGACGCGGCCGACATGGCCTACGACCGCTCCTTGCTGGCGTCAACGCGGGCGCTGGCCGAAAGAGTCTCCATCGTCGGCGGCAAGGTCGTGGCCGAAGTGCCCTACGTGGCGCTCGACAGCTTCGAAACCGACACCCTGGGCCGCATCTACTACAAGGTCACCGGCATCAATGGCGAACTGGTCTCGGGCTATGGCGACTTGCCTCCCGTGCCGAAAAACGTGCCCCGTTCGCAGAATTATCCGGCCCTGGTGCGCTTCTACCATGCCGACTACCACGGCAAGCCGATCCGCATCGCCGCCCTGCTGCAACCCGTGTATGACGACTCGATGCGCGGCATCGCCCTGATCCAGGTGGCCGAGACGCTGGACGCGCGGCGCGGCCTGTCGAACCAGATCCTGTTCGATACCCTGAGCTGGCAGGCGGCGATGATACTGGTGATGGGCGCCCTCGTGTGGTTTGCCGTGCGCCTGGTGCTGCGCCCGCTGATGCGCTTGAAAACGGAAGTCGAGACGCGCACCCTGTCCGACCTGTCCGACGTCGATCCCACGCTGGTGCACAAGGAAATGCGCCCGCTGGTCAGTGCCATGAACGGCGCCATGTCGCGCCTGCAGCAGCTGATCGCCAGCCAGCGCCGCTTCATCGCCGACGCCTCGCACCAGCTGCGCACGCCGTTGACGGTGCTGAAAACCCAGGCCGAACTGGCCATGCGCGAGTGCGACCGCCAGGCGGGCGCGCCGCCGGACATCGCCGCCCTGCGCGACATCGTGCGCTCGATCGCCGCCACCACCGATTCGACCGTGCTGCTGGCCAACCGCCTCCTGACCCTGGCGCGCATCGAGCATGGCGGCGAGAATCTGGCGATGGACACCGTATCCTTGCGCGACGTGGCGCAGCAGGTAGGACTGGAAATGGCCATCGCTGCCGTCGGCAAGCATATCGACCTGTCGCTGGAAGCGCCCGACGAAGCGCCCGTGCATGGCCAGGCCCTGCTGCTGCATGAACTGGTGGCGAATCTGGTGGACAACGCCCTGCGCTACACGCCGCAGGGCGGCAGCGTGATCCTGCGCGTGCGCGCGGCACAGGCAGGAAACGGACATGGCGCCGTGCTGGAGGTGGAGGATAGCGGCAAGGGCATTCCTCCGGCCGAACGCGAGCGCGTGTTGACGCCGTTCTACCGCGTCGGCGCGGCGCTCGAGAGCAACCCGGGCGGCGCCGGCTTGGGCCTGGCCATCGTGCGCGACATCGCGGCCCTGCACGGCGCGCGCCTGGAACTGGCGACGGCGGCGAATGGGCATGGATTGAAAGTCGGCGTGTATTTCGCCGCAGCGCCAGTCGATGCTAAGATCGCGCCCTGAGATTTTAAGGAAGGCCCACCGCCATGATGACCAAAGAAGATGTGACCGAACTGTTTGCCAATATCGCCGAGAACGCGCCATGGGACCTGTCCCAGCCGCTGCTGTGGGGCTATTACTTCACCAACCCCACTTCCGAGCCGCTGGAGCAGGCCGCCACCCTGCTGGCGCTGCAGGGCTACCGTCCGGTGGAACTGTACCAGCCGGAACTCGACGATCCGGCGGCACCGCCCGTGTGGGTGCTGCACGTGGAAAAGGCGGAAGTGCACAGCGTCGACAGCCTGCACGCGCGCAATGGCGAACTGATGACATTTGCCCAGGAAAACCAGCTGGCCAGCTACGACGGCATGGACGTGGGCCCGGTCGGCGCCCCCGAAGTGCCGCAGCATTAAGACAATCATCGGATGAAAAAACGGCGCCCGCGGGCGCCGTTCTGCATGGATCGCTGAAAACGCTCAGCTGAGGTTTTCCAGGCGGATCTTGGTGACCGTGCCCACCACGCTGTTGAGGGCTTCCATCTTCTCGATGGCGGCCGTGACGTTCTTTTCCTGCGTCTGGTGCGTCAGCATGATGATGTCCGTGTGCGTCTCGCCCTCGGCCGGCTCTTTCTGCAGCATGGCGTCGATCGAGATGCCGCGCTCGGCCAGGATGCGCGTCAGGTCGGCCAGCACGCCCGGCTGGTCGGCCACGTGCATGCGCAGGTAGTAGCTGGTGGTGATTTCCGACATCGGCAAGATCGCGATATCGGTCATCGCGTTCGGCTGGAACGCCAGGTGCGGCACGCGGTGTTCCGGGTCGGCCGTGGCCAGGCGCGTGATGTCGACCAGGTCGGCGATCACCGACGAGGCGGTCGGCTCGGCGCCCGCGCCGCGGCCCGAGTACAGGCTGGCGCCGACGGCGTCGCCATGCACCAGCACCGCGTTCATGGCACCTTCCACGTTGGCGATCAGGCGCTTGGCCGGGATCAGGGTCGGATGCACGCGCAGCTCGATGCCTTCCACGCCATTGACGGTGGCGCGCTTGGTGATGCCCAGCAGCTTGATGCGGTAGCCCAGCTGCTCGGCGTAGCGGATGTCGATGGCATTGAGGTTGCTGATGCCTTCCACGTAGGCCTTGTCGAACTGCACCGGGATGCCGAAGGCGATGGCCGACATGATGGTGGCCTTGTGCGCGGCGTCGACACCTTCGATGTCGAAGGTGGGATCGGCTTCCGCATAGCCCAGTTCCTGCGCCTGTTTCAGCACGGTGGCGAAATCGAGGCCCTTGTCGCGCATTTCGGACAGGATGAAATTGGTGGTGCCGTTGATGATGCCGGCGATCCATTCGATGCGGTTGGCCGTCAAGCCTTCGCGCAGCGCCTTGATGATGGGGATGCCGCCGGCGACGGCCGCTTCGAAGGCCACCATCACGCCCTTGTCCTGGGCGGCGGCGAAGATTTCGTTGCCGTGCACGGCCAGCAGGGCCTTGTTGGCCGTGACCACGTGCTTGCCGTTGGCAATGGCCTGCATCACCAGGGTTTTCGACAGGTCGTAGCCGCCGATCAGTTCGACGACGATGTCGATCTCGGGATCGTTGACGATCAGCATCGGGTCGTTGACGACCTTGCAGCCGCCGGCGACCAGCGCCTCGGCGCGCGCCACGTCGCGCACGGCGACGGCGACCACTTCAATGCCGCGGCCCGCGCGGCGCTTGATTTCTTCCTGGTTGCGTTTCAGGACGCTGAACGTGCCGTAACCGACATTGCCCAGGCCCAGCAGGCCGATCTTGATGGATTTCATAGTTGTGCTTGACTGCTCATTAAGTGGCGCCCCCTTGGGCGGCGCCAGGTTGATCGGTATTGCTATTGACTGCTTCAGCCCCGGGCATGACGCTTGCGGTAGCCTTCGAGGAAGCGCGCAATGCGCCCCATGGCCTCGGTCAGGTCATCGGAGTTGGGCAGGAAGACGACGCGGAAATGGTCGGGCGCGATCCAGTTGAAGCCCGTGCCCTGCACGATCAGGACCTTGGCCTCGGCCAGTAATTCATAGGCAAACTGCTGGTCGTCGGCGATCGGATAGATCTCCGGGTCCAGGCGCGGGAACATGTACAGCGCCGCCTTCGGCTTGACACAGGTGACGCCCGGAATATCGGTCAGCAGCTTGTGCGCCAGGTCGCGCTGTTTCAACAGGCGCCCGCCGGGCCCCACCAGGTCTTGTATGCTCTGGTAGCCGCCTAACGCCGTCTGGATGGCAAACTGCCCCGGCGCGTTGGCGCATAGCCGCATCGAGGCCAGCATGTTGAGGCCTTCGATGTAATCTTTTGCGTGGCGCTTTTCGCCCGAGACCACCATCCAGCCGGAACGGTAGCCGCAGGAGCGGTAATTTTTCGACAGGCCATTCATGGTGATGAACAGCACGTCGTCGGCCAACGAGGCGATCGACACGTGCTCGGCTTCGTCGTACAGCACCTTGTCGTAGATCTCGTCGGCGAAAATGATCAATTGATGCTGGCGCGCCAGTTCGACGATCTGCAGCAGCACGGAAACCGGGTACAGCGCGCCGGTGGGATTGTTCGGGTTGATGACGACGATGGCGCGGGTATTGGGCGTGATCTTGCGGCGCATGTCCTCGATGTCGGGATACCATTCGTTGCCCTCGTCGCACACATAATGCACGGGATTGCCGCCCGACAGGCTGACGGCGGCCGTCCACAGCGGGTAGTCGGGCGCCGGCACCAGCACTTCGTCGCCGCTGTTGAGCAAGGCGTTCATTGCCATGACGATCAGTTCGGAAGCGCCATTGCCCAGGTAAATGTCATCGATGGTCACGCCGGCGATATTCTTGCCCTGCGTGTAGTGCATGACGGCCTTGCGCGGCGCGAACATGCCTTTCGAATCCGTATAGCCGGCCGCGTTCTGCAGATTGAGCATCATGTCGCGCACGATCTCGTCGGGCGGATCGAAGCCGAATACGGCCAGGTTGCCGATATTGAGCTTGGTGATCTTGTGGCCTTCTTCTTCCATTTGCCTGGATTTTTCCAGGACCGGGCCGCGGATGTCGTAGCAAACGTCCGCCAATTTATTCGATTTCTGAATCGGTCGCAAAATAAATCCCTGTCGTGATGCGGCGCGGTGACCAGAACTTGCAGCGTGGTCGCCGCGCCAGAACTATGAACCCGTGAAACTGCGATACGAAAGACTGCAAGGCGAAAACAACCATTCTCGCCGAAAACAGGCCATTTTATCAAATTAAACATGGCGAACCCCAGCATTTGACGCCGATTCTGCCACGCTGACGCATCCGCTTGACAATTGGCCGGGCGCCATCTTCATCTTCCCTTAATATTGCAGCATTACCATGGCGCAGGCAGGCATTTCCACTGTGGCCCTGAACATTGCAATTTGGAAAGGATGTTGCTTTTCAGTCGCTCTTTTCTGTCATTTATGGCATGCTTACGCCCTTGGCCGCGGCACGCAAAGTGGCCGCGCGCGCACCGATCAACCGACACGACCAGCCCCCCCGATATCGCCATGAAACTCCACGCCAGCAGCACCCAACAATACCAGACTGTCACCGGCTATGACGAAAACGGCGTCGAGATCAATGCCCAGCCGTACAACTATAGCCTGATCGTCATGCCGGAAATGCCGCCACGGGTGTGGGAGGTGGACAGTTTCGAACAATTGAACGAGGCGCATTTCGCGCAAATCCTGGCCGATGCGCCCGATGTGGTCATCCTCGGCACGGGCGAGCGCCAGCGCTTCGTGCACCCGAAACTGACGGCCGCGCTGACCATGCGCCGCATCGGCGTCGAATGCATGGATAGCCAGGCTGCCTGCCGCACCTACAATATCCTCATGGGCGAAGGCCGCAAAGTCACCCTGGCCCTGATCCTGGCCCCGGCAGCAGGCAAGGCCGCATGAAAATCAATATCAACGAGCTGCACTCGTCGCGGGTGCTGATGTGGTCCCTGCTGGGCATCTTCATCGTCGTCACCCTGTATGCGCTCGGTGTGCGCACCCTGGTGCCGCCCGACGAAGGCCGCTACGCGGAGATGGCGCGCGAAATGTTCGTCACGGGCGACTGGATCACCACGCGCCTGAACGGCATCAAGTACTTTGAAAAGCCGCCGCTGCAAACCTGGATGAATGCGCTGACCTTCGCCGCCTTCGGCCTGGGCGAGTGGCAGGCACGCCTGTGGACGGGCCTGTGCGGCATCATCGGCGTGTGCATGACGGCCTACGCGGGCAAGAAGGTCTTCGGTCCGCGCGTGGGCCTGTATGCGGGCCTGGTGCTGGCGTCGAGCCTGTTCTGGCTCGCTTCCGGCCAGATCAATTCGCTGGACATGGGCCTGTCGGGCATGATGACCCTCACCCTGGGCAGCCTGCTCATCGCCCAGCGCGACGACGCCACGGCAACTGAGCGGCGCAACTGGATGCTCGCTTGCTGGGCCGCCATGGCGCTGGCCGTGCTGGCCAAGGGCCTGATCGGCATCGTGCTGCCGGGCGCCGTGCTGGTGCTGTATTCGCTGTGCGCGCGCGACTGGCGCATCTGGACGCGGCTGCACCTGGTCAAGGGCTTGCTGGTGTTCTTTGCCATCGCCACGCCGTGGTTCGTGCTGGTCGCCCTGCGCAATCCAGAACAGCCGCATTTCTTCTTTATCCACGAGCATTTCCAGCGTTTCCTGATGAAGGGCCACAAGCGCGAAGGCGCCTGGTACTACTTCCTGGTGCTGCTCATTCCCGGCATGCTGCCATGGATAGGCGTGCTGCCGCAAAGCCTGGCCGCCGCCTTCCAGCGCCAGGAAGGCGCCTTCCAGCCCCGCTTGATGCTGCTGGTCTGGGCCGTCTTCATTTTCTTCTTCTTCAGCTATTCGACCTCGAAACTGCCTGGCTATATCGTGCCCATCTTCCCGGCGCTGGCATTGCTGGTGGGGCTGTATCTGGAATCGGCCTCGCGCCGCCAGCGCATGCTGGCCGCCGGCCTGCTGTGCGTGCTGGGCGCAGCCATCCTGATCGGCGGACCGATCGCGTTTGGCAAGGCCAGCGCGCGCGACGCGGACGCCTTGATCGCCCTCAAGGGCTACCAGCCATGGCTGATGGCGGCCGGATTCTTCGCCCTGGCCGGCGGCGCCCTGGCCTTGCTGCATGCGCGCCAGCTGCGCCGCGACATGACCGTGCTGACCATCGCCGGCGCCGGCTTCCTGGCCACGCACTGCATCCTCGCCGGCTCCGAACTGTATGGCCAGAACCGTGCAGGCACCGACATGCTGCCGCAGATCCAGGCCGAATTGACGGCCGATACCAAGCTCTATTCCGTCGGCATCTATGAACAGTCGCTGACGTATTACCTGCAGCGGCCCGTGATCCTCGTCGATTACTGGGATGAATTCACGTTTGGCCTGAAACAGCAGCCCGAACTTTCCATGCCGAGCATCGAGCCTTTCATCACGCAGTGGACCAACGATGCCAACGCCGGCGTGCACGACATGGCCATTATCAGCCTGAACCGTTACAAGGAATTGCAGGAGCGTGGCGTGCCCATGCGTGTCATCGCCAAGGATGCGCGCCGCATGGTCATTGCCAACAAATAAATGTCTAAAGGGGCGCGAGGCGGCACGGATCGCGCCCCCCCTGGCCAGCCTGCCCGCCTCCCGCAGCAGCAGGATTTTCACCGCTGAAGGGGCTGCGGCACCGTGCAAACGATATAAAATAGCCATGCCTGCCGGCGGCTTTTGAGCGCACTGGCAGCCTCGGCGACCCCGAACCACCGATACATCACGACCCAAGAACCACGCCCCATGACCTCTACCCTGCCCTTTTTGCCATTTTCCAAACCCACCATCGATGAAGCGACCATCGCCGCCGTCGGCGAGGTGCTGCGCTCGGGCTGGATCACCAGCGGCCCGAAAGTGCAGGCCTTCGAAGCCCAGCTGTCCGAGTATTTCGGCGGGCGTCCCGTGCGCACCTTCAATTCGGGCACGTGCACCATGGAAATCGCGCTGCGCATCGCCGGCATCGGCCCCGGCGACGAAGTCATCACCACGCCCGTGTCGTGGGTAGCGACGGCCAACGTCATCATCGAAGTGGGCGCCACGCCCGTGTTTGCCGACATCGACCCCGTCACGCGGAATATCGACCTCGACAAGCTGGAAGCGGCCATCACCGCGCGTACGAAAGCCATCATCCCCGTCTACCTGTCCGGCTTGCCCGTCGACATGGACCGCCTGTACGCGATTGCTGACAAGTACAATCTGCGGGTCGTGGAAGACGCGGCGCAAGCGTTCGGCTCCACCTGGAAGGGCAAGCGCATCGGCGCGTTCGGCGACTTCGTCTCGTTCAGCTTCCAGGCCAACAAGAACATCACCACGGGCGAAGGCGGCTGCCTCGTCCTCAACAACCTGGAAGAAGCAAAGCTGGCCGAGAAATACCGGCTGCAGGGCGTCACGCGCAGCGGCGTCGATGGCATCGACGTCGACGTGCTGGGCGGCAAATACAACATGAGCGACATCATGGCCGCCATCGGCCTGGGGCAGTTCGCCAATATCGACGCCATCACGGCCCACCGCCGCGCGCTGGCACGCCACTATTTCGCGCAATTCGGCAGCGACTTCGAAGCGCAGAGCGGCGCCCAGCTGCCCGTGCAGGACTTCGAGAACAGCAACTGGCATTTATTCCAGATCATCCTGCCCGACAACGGCCCCGGCACGCGCGCCGCCTTCATGCAGCAAATGGCGCAGCAAAACGTGGGAACGGGCTATCATTACGCACCGATCCACCTGTTTACCATGTACCGCGAACGCGGCTTTACCGAGGGCATGTTCCCCATCTCGGAAAAGGTCGGCCGCCTGACCGTGACCTTGCCGATGTTCTACGCCATGACGACACAGGACGTGGAACGCGCCGTCGCCACCGTCAAATCCATTCTCATCAAATGAGCAGCGCGCCGATGAAACCTGAACTGTCTATTATCATTCCGATCTACAACGAGCAGGATGGCCTGGCCAGCCTGTTCGCCCGCCTGTATCCGGCCCTCGATGCCCTGCAGACAAGCTACGAGATCATCTTCGTCAACGATGGCAGCCGCGACAATTCGGTGGCCATCCTGGCGGAACAGTTCCGCCAGCGCCCCGACGTCACGCGCGTGGTCTTGTTCAACGGTAATTATGGCCAGCACATGGCCATCCTGGCCGGCTTTGAAGCCTCGCGCGGGCAGATCATGGTCACGCTCGATGCCGACCTGCAGAACCCGCCCGAAGAAATCGGCAACCTGGTGGCAAAGATGCGCGAAGGCTACGATTACGTGGGCTCGATCCGGCGCAAGCGGCAAGATTCCGCCTGGCGCACCCTGGCGTCGAAGATGATGAACCGGTTGCGCGAGCGCATTACCAACATCAAGATCACGGACCAGGGCAACATGCTGCGCGCCTATGGCCGCAATGTGATCGACCTGGTCAACCAGTGCGCCGAAGTCAACACCTTCGTGCCTGCCCTGGCCTACACGTTCGCCCGCAAGCCCACGGAAATAACCGTCGAGCACGAGGAACGCTCGGCCGGCGAGTCGAAATACTCACTGTACAGCCTGATCCGCCTCAATTTCGACCTGGTCACGGGCTTTTCGCTGATTCCCCTGCAAATCTTTTCGATGCTGGGCATGCTGCTGTCCTTCAGTTCCGCCGTGCTGGTGATCTACCTGCTGGCGCGCCGCTTCCTGTTCGGCGCCGAGGCGCAAGGCGTGTTCACCCTGTTCGCCATCGCCTTCTTCCTGATGGGCGTGATCCTGTTCGGCATCGGCCTGGTGGGCGAATACGTGGGACGCATCTTCCAGCAAGTGCGCGCCCGTCCCCGCTACGTGGTGCAAACCATCTTGCAGGACGGCATGGTCCAGGCGGAAGCCGAGGCGCCATCGTACGTGCGCCTGGAAAAGCGCCAGGTGGGCCGCTGATGGGCGCCCCACGCGCCGTCGTCTTCGGCTACCACAATGTGGGCGTGCGCTGCATCAAGGTGCTGCTGGCCGGCGGCGTCGATATCGCCCTCGTCGTCACGCACGAAGACAGCCCCACGGAAAACCTGTGGTTCGAATCCGTCGCCAGCCTGTGCCAGGCCGAAGGCATCCCCTGCATCACGCCTTCGGATGCGCGCGCGCCCGAGCTGCTGGCGCAGGTGCAGGCGGCGGCACCTGACATGCTGTTCAGCTTTTACTACCGCCACATGCTGCCCGCCAGCATCCTGGAAGTCGCCCCCGCCTACAATATGCACGGCTCGCTGCTGCCGCAATTCCGTGGCCGCGCGCCCGTCAACTGGGCCGTGCTGCATGGCGCCACGCAAACGGGCGCCACCCTGCATGAAATGACGGTCAAGCCCGATGCCGGCGCCATCGTGGCGCAAACGGCCGTGCCCATCCTGCCCGACGACACGGCCTTCGAAGTGTTCGGCAAGGTCACCGTGGCGGCGGAACAAACCTTGTGGAACGTGCTGCCGGCCTTGCTGGACGGCACGGCGCCGCGCCAGCTCAACGATTTGCGCCAGGGCGGCTACTTTGGCGGGCGCAAGCCGGAAGACGGCCGCATCGACTGGAAGTTACCGGCGCAGCAGGTCTACAACCTGCACCGGGCCGTCGCGCCGCCCTATCCCGGCGCCTTCACCGAAATCAACGATATCATTTACACCATCGAAAAAGCCCGTCTGAGCAAGCATTCCGCAGGAAGTTTGCCAGCGGGCTTGGCGGTAGTGGATAATTGTATCTTTGGCGTCTGCGGAGACGGCCGCATGCTGGCCATTTCCGCGCTGAGGGCTGCCGGGGAGCCGATTTCGGCTCAGCAATTGCAAGCAAGTCTGACCACCCGCGTCAGCACACACTGATATCACTCAAGAGAATCTCACATGAAAAAAGTCCTCATCTTAGGCGTCAACGGCTTCATCGGCCACCACCTGTCCAAGCGCATCCTGGAAACCACCGACTGGCATGTCTACGGCATGGACATGAACAGGGACCGCATCACGGAATTGCTGGAAGATGACAACTACAAGTCGCGCATGCACTTCTTTGAAGGCGACATCACGATCAACAAGGAATGGGTCGAGTACCACGTCAAGAAATGCGACGTGATCCTGCCCCTGGTCGCCATCGCCACGCCATCGACCTACGTCAAGCAGCCGCTGCGCGTGTTCGAACTGGACTTCGAAGCCAACCTGCCCATCGTCCGCTCGGCCGCCAAGTACGGCAAGCACCTGGTCTTCCCGTCGACCTCGGAAGTGTATGGCATGTGCCACGACGAGGAATTCGACCCGGAAAACTCGGAACTGATCTGCGGCCCGATCAACAAGCCGCGCTGGATCTATTCGAACGCCAAGCAACTGATGGACCGCGTGATCTGGGGCTACGGCATGGAAGGCTTGAACTTCACCCTGTTCCGTCCCTTCAACTGGATCGGCGCCGGCCTGGACTCGATCCACACGCCGAAAGAAGGTTCTTCGCGGGTGGTGACGCAATTCTTCGGCCACATCGTGCGCGGCGAGAACATCTCGCTGGTCGACGGCGGCGCGCAGAAACGCGCGTTCACCTACATCGACGACGGCATCGATGCGCTGATGCGCATCATCGCCAACAAGAACGGCATCGCCAGCGGCAAGATCTACAACATTGGCAATCCGACCAATAACTATTCGATCCGCGACCTGGCCGGCATGATGCTGACCCTGGCCGCCGAGTACCCGGAGTACGCCGAAGGCGCGAAACACGTGAATATCGTGGAAACGACCTCGGGCGCCTACTACGGCGCCGGCTACCAGGACGTGCAAAACCGCGTGCCGAAAATCACGAATACCTGCGAAGAGCTGGGTTGGGCGCCGACCACCACCATGGCCGATTCCCTGCGCAATATTTTCGACGCCTACCGCAGCCAGGTAGCCCAAGCCAAAGCCCTGATGGATTAATGTTGAGCAAGCCGTTCCTGACCCTGAAAATCGACGTCGATACCTATCGCGGCACCCGTGAAGGCATGGGCAATCTGGTGCGCATGCTGGCCGCGCACGAGGCCAAGGCCACCTTTCTGTTCTCGCTGGGCCCCGACCATACGGGCTGGGCCTTGCGGCGCGCCTTGCGGCCCGGCTTTTTCAGCAAGGTGTCGCGCACCTCGGTGGTCGAGCACTACGGCTTGAAAACATTGATGTATGGCACCTTGCTGCCGGGACCCGATATCGGCAAGCTGTGCGCGGCGCAATTGCGCGCCGTGCGCGATGCCGGTTTCGAGTGCGGCATCCACACCTGGGATCACACCCTGTGGCAAGACAATGTAGCCAAGCGCAACGCCGCCTGGACCATCAACATGATGCGCAAGGCTGCCAATCGCTACGAACAGGTGTTTGGCACCAAGCCGCACACGCACGGCGCGGCCGGCTGGCAAATGAATGTCAGCGCCTTTGCCGAGCACGACACGGCTGGCTACCGCTTTGCCTCCGATGGCCGCGCCATGCTCGACGCGCGCGGCGCCATGGTGCATCCTGGCAATGGTCCGCATCGCGTGCGCAACGGCAACACCATCTTGCAATGCGTACAATTGCCCACCACCCTGCCCACCCTGGATGAATTGCTGGGCTGCGAAATCGACGGCAAACTGATCACGACCAGCAATGTTGCCACGCATATATTGTCGCTGACGGCAGACAATCCGCGCGACCACGTATATACCTTGCATGCGGAACTTGAAGGACAGAAACTCGCCCCCATTTTCGAACAACTGCTGGCTGGCTGGAAAGCCCAGGGCTACCAGTTTGCAGCGATGGGCGATTATTATGAAAAGATAAAAAATACGGACTTGCCCGTTTGCCCCATCACCTGGGATGAGTTGCCCGGGCGTTCGGGACGCCTGATTGTGCAGGGCAAAGCGGCCTGAATGCTGTATTGTTGCACCTGGATGCGTTGCCAGATTAAAAACCAGCGCTGATGATCACCGTTCAGGAGAGAACCTGTGGCTGATAGCCAATCCCTCGTTAGCATACCCGACTTTAGCGCCGCCATGACCAGCGGCAAGACCTTTCAATTGCTGGGCCGCCCGGCCAAGGCTACGGTGCTGTTTTTCTATCCGAAGGACAACACTCCTGGCTGCACCACGGAAAACATCGCGTTTCGCGATGCGCATGCGCAATTCGTCGCTGCCGGCGTGGAAATCTACGGCATCAGCCGCGATTCCCTGCGCTCGCACGAAAGTTTCAAAGCCAAGCTGGAGCTGCCATTCGAGCTCATTTCCGACCCGGACGAAGCCGTTTGTCTGCTGTTTAACGTCATGAAGATGAAACAGATGTACGGCAAGACGGTCCGTGGCGTCGAGCGCAGTACGTTTGTGATTGACGCCCAGGGCCGATTGGTGAAAGAATGGAGAGGCGTGAAGGTCGCAACTCACGTGGAAGAAGTGCTGGAATTCGTAGCGCATCTGAATTGATCGTCCAATTTGATCCAATGCGCGTTGTCGGCTTCCAGCGAGCCTGGTTCAACCGCAGTTCAGTTCACGGTACCTATCGCCATTTTGAGTCAACGAAGCGCCTCCATCCACTCCGCCAGGCGGGCCTGTAGCCCGCCGATGGCGTCCATGACCGGCCATGCTGCCGGCCTTCCGGCAGTTACTCGTCCTGTAGCATTGTTGTTCCCTCGCATCCACCCCATGAGAAGTGCCGCCAGAAGCTGGCTGCCCATGGGCGATTCATTCCAGAAATTTTTTGATTGAGATCCTGATGCCACTGCCAAAATTACCGAGCAAGCCAGCCACCATCCTGGCCACCCAAGATTACCCAACCGCAGGCGCAGCGCGCCCGGCCACGAAAACCCCGGCAGCCAAGAAAGTGGCTGCACCGATCATTGAAGCGGCGATCGCCGAAGTTGCCAAGCCGGTCCGCAATGCGGCCACGAAGATCAAGCAAGTGGCGGCCCTGATGGTCGCCAAGCCAGCGCCAGCGCCGGTTGCTGCCGCGCCTGCCGCCGCTGCTGCGCCTGCGGCAAAAGCCAAGCCGGCGGCGAAAGGCAAGGTCACGCCGATCAAGCAAGTTGAGCAGCCACATCCGGCCAAGCACAAGCCTGTCGAAGTCCAGCTCAAGTCGTCCGCCAGCCGCGCCGCCGACCAGCGCGGCATCAGCAAGCTGTTCGTGCTCGACACCAACGTGCTGATGCACGATCCATCGTCGCTGTTCCGCTTCGAGGAACACGATGTGTACCTGCCGATGATGACCCTGGAAGAGCTGGACAACCATAAAAAAGGCATGACGGAAGTGGCGCGCAATGCGCGCCAGGTCTCGCGCACGCTCGACGCCCTGATCAGCAACACGGATGACGACGCCATCGAACACGGCATCCTGCTGTCCAAGCTGGGCAACAAGGATGCCAAGGGCCGCCTGTTCTTCCAGACGCGTTTGCAAAGCGCCGACCTGCCGGCTGGCTTGCCAGTGGGCAAGGCCGACAACCAGATCCTCGCCGTCGTGCGCTCGCTCGAATCGGAGCAGGAAGGCCGCCCCGTGGTGCTGGTGTCGAAAGACATCAACATGCGCATCAAGGCGCGCGCCCTGGGCTTGCCGGCCGAAGATTACTTCAACGACCATGTGCTGGAAGACACGGACTTGCTGTACTCGGGCATCGTGCAATTGCCGGACGACTTCTGGAACAAGCACGGCAAGGACATGGAATCGTGGCAGGAAAGCAAAAACGGCTACAGCTCGACGTTCTACCGCGTGACGGGCCCGTTCATCCCCTCGTTGCTGGTCAACCAGTTCATCTACCTGGAACCGAAAAACGGCGAAACGCCATTCTACGGCCAGGTGAAACAGATCAACGGCAAGACGGCCGTGCTGCAAACGCTGCGCGACTTCAGCCACACGAAGAACAATGTGTGGGGCGTGACGGCACGCAACCGCGAGCAGAACTTCGCGCTGAACTTGCTGATGAATCCGGAATGCGACTTCGTCACCCTGCTGGGCCAGGCCGGTACCGGCAAGACCCTGCTGGCCCTGGCCGCCGGCCTGGCGCAAGTGCTGGAAACCAAGCTCTACAATGAAATCATCGTGACCCGCGTGACGGTGCCGGTCGGCGAAGACATCGGTTTCCTGCCAGGCACGGAAGAAGAAAAAATGTCGCCATGGATGGGCGCCTTCGACGACAACCTGGAAGTGCTGAACAAGTCCGACTCCGATGGCGGCGAATGGGGCCGTGCGGCAACGCAAGACCTGATTCGCTCGCGCATCAAGATCAAGTCGCTCAACTTCATGCGCGGCCGCACGTTCGTGAACAAGTTCCTGATCATCGATGAAGCGCAAAACTTGACGCCGAAGCAAGTCAAGACCCTGGTCACGCGCGCCGGTCCCGGCACGAAGATCCTGTGCCTGGGCAACATCGCGCAGATCGACACGCCGTACCTGACGGAAGGCTCGAGCGGCCTGACCTACGTGGTTGACCGCTTCAAGGGCTGGACCCACAGCGGCCACGTCACCCTGGCCCGCGGCGAGCGCTCGCGCCTGGCCGACCACGCCAGCGAAGTGCTGTAAGTCATAACGGGCGGCGCGAGCTGCCCAGTCATTCAAGAGCCCCGGCTGCAGCGATGCAGGCGGGGCTTTTTTCATGTGTGCGACTTTTCTCTATGGCATGTTCTAATACCGCTCTCTTTCTTCAGGACACCCTATCCGATGCCTTCCGCCCTGCAGGTGCTGCTCTGCCTTATCCTCTTCATGTTCATCCACATTTCCGTCATGGCCGTGTGCGCCCATGCCTTTGGCATCACCGTGCGCAGCGTCAACTATGGCGTGGGACCGACCTTGCTGACGCTGGGAAAAGTAAAGGTCAGGCTGCTGCCCCTGGCCGGCAATGTGGCGCTGAAAGATACGCGCGAGGAAACGCTGTATGACGACGACCCCTGCCTTGACGCCTATAACTTCCAGCCGCTGTGGAAGCAATTCGTGTTACCGCTGAGCGGCGTGGCCGTGTTGCTGGCCTTGTCGCTGGGCATCATGGGAGCCTCGGGCTGGGACAGCTTTGTCGCTGCCTTCGGGCAAATCATCCGCGGTGCGCTGGCCCCGCTGTCGGCGGCACAGGAACTGCTGGGCAATGGAGAAACGTTTGCCCGTACACATGGCTTTGCGCTGGTGTTCGCCCTGTTCTCGTTGAAACTGTGCGCCTTCAACCTGCTGCCGTTTGCCGGATTGAATGGCGGACAGGCGCTGCTGGCCATCGCGCGCGGCGGCAAGCCGTACGTGGCGTGGGAAGCGACGGCAGCAAAATGGCTGTTGCTGCCGGGGCTGGCGATCTTGCTGGCGTGGGCGGCGGCGCTGGCCGTGTATTGCTGGCGCGCGCCGGGCCTGTAATCGCACAGTCCCCACCAGCTACAGCCTGGTATAGCCTAGAAATTCACCTTCAGGCTCAACAGAGCTTCGCGTTCCGCGCCACGAAAGATGCCGCCAAAGTATTTTTTGTCGAATACATTGCCGATATTCAGGGCCAGGCGGTAACGCGCCGTTTCGTAGGCCACGGCGATATCGGCCAGGGTGTACGGATCATTCATGTACAGCACATTGGCCGCGCCATTGTAGGGCGAACTGCCACGGTAGCGCAGGCCGCCGGCGAGCATCAGGCCAGGCACGGCCATGGGCCGGTAGTCGAGCCAGACGCTGGCCGCATGGCGTGTCGTCTGCAGGGTCTGGCGGCCGATTTCGTAGGCGTGATTGCTCTTCGTCGTGCGCGGGTCAAGGTAGGTGTAGCCGGCCAGCACGCTCAGCTCGGGCAAGGGCTTGAACGTGCCTTCCAGTTCCACGCCCGTCGAACGCACCTCGCCCGTCTGTATCGACGAACGCGGGTGCAGCGGGTCTGGCGTGGTGACATTCGTTTGCGTCAGATCAAACAATGCAGCCGTCAGCATGGTCGAGGTGCCGGCAGGCTGGTACTTGATACCCAGTTCCACCTGCTTGCCCTTGCGTGGCTGAAAAGCCTTGCCGTCAAAGTCGCGCCCCGTGGCCGGGTCGAACGAGGTGGCATAGCTGGCATAGGGTGCCACGCCATTACCGAACAGATACAGCACGCCGGCACTGCCCATGGTGGCATTGTCGTCGATGCGCGTCGTCGCCGAATTGACCTGCGTGCTGCGCGCACGGTCGTGGCGCAGGCTGGCGTTCGCCACCCATGCGCCCAGCTTGAACTGGTTCAGCGCATAGATGCCCGTCTGCTTGAGGTCAGTATCCGTATAGTCGAGTTCAGGCGCGGCGATCGCCTGATGGTAGACCGGCGCATGGATATCCAGGTTCGGCACGTCCCAGCCGAAACCCAGGCCGTCATTTTCCTTGTATTTCAGGTAGTCGATACCCGCCACGAAACGGTATTCGATCTCACCCCAGCGAAAGTCCTTTTGCGCGCGGCTGTCGACCGTCCAGGTCTTGCCGTCCACTTTTTCCGCCAGGCTGCCGCGCGTGGCCGTGCGCGTGTCCGCCAGCAAAGCCATGGCGTAGATATGCTGGTAATCGACCTTGATGGTGGCATAACGCAAGTTTTGCGTCAGCTTCCAGCCATTCCCTGTTGCATGCTCGAACAGATAGCCAAGGGCGCGCGTATCGCGGTCGAAATAATCGAAGGACGGATCGCCCGCCGTGCGGCTGACGGGCAAGTCCTTGATGTGCGGATGGACAAACAGACTGGGCCACCATGGTTTCGGCGTGCCCCGTTCTTGCGAATACGTGCCCAGCACGGTCAGGCGGGTGCGCGCCGAGATGTCCCAGCGCAGCGAGGGCGAGATGGAAACGCGGTCGTTCTTCGACTCGAGCGGACGGTCGTCGGCATCGCGGCCCGTCAGCGTGACGCGGTACAGCACGTCATCGCTGCCCGCGACAGCGCCGCCCAGGTCGGCATTGACCTGATAGCGGTGATAGCGTCCCGCGGAAAACCCCACGCTATTGACGTGGTCTGCACCCGGCAGCTTGGACGTGACATTGATCATGCCGCCCGGGCGGCCCTGGCCGTAGAAGACGGATGCGGGCCCCTTGATGACTTCGATGCTGTCGAGGTCTTCCATCTCGCTGTTCCAGGAACCATAGCTGCCCGCCGACAGCAGCTTCAAGCCATCCTGGTAGTACGAGCTGCCATCGCTGAAGCCGCGGATGGTGGCGCCCGACATGCGCACGTCGGCGCCCGTCACGTCCGTCAGCACGCCCGCCGTATAGGCCAGCGCCTGTTCGATGCTTTTCGGTGCCTGCGTCTTGATCTGTTCACGCGTGACGACGGAAATGGCGCGCGGCGTCTCGAGCAATGGCGTGCCCAGCTTGGTGGCGGCCACGCTGACGGGCACATAGCCGCGCGACAGCGTGCCTTCGCCCGCCTCAACCGCTGCCATGACGGAAATCACTGGCATGACGGCCTCGGGCGCCGTGCCGGCGCTGGCCTCGGCAGGCGCGGCGCGCAGCACGTAGCTGCCCACCTCCAGTTCGACTGCCTGCAAGCCCGTGCCCGCCAACAAGGCGGCCAGGGCAGCCTGCGGCGTGTACTCACCTTGCAGGCCGGCCGTGCGCTTGCCGCTGGCCTGTTCGGGCGTGTAGCTGAGCAAGACATTCGCGGCGCTGGCAAGGCTGCGCAGCGCGGGCGCCAGCGAACCGGCAGGGATGCTGTAGGTCAGGCGCGTAGCGCCTGTCTGCTGGACAGGGGCAGCTTGCGCCTGCGCCAGGGTTGGCATGCCGGCGTACAGCGCCAGGCTGCACAAGGCCAGCGACACGGCACGGGCGATGGGAAGGATTTGCGGTGTGGAAATATAGTGGCGCTGCTTGCGACGAACGGACATGGTGTAAAGCCTCTCAATGGACTGCTGAAATGATTCCCCTACTTAGCAGGTGCCTTGAGAATGCGAATCGGTCAGGCCAGACACGAAAAAATAATGCCTGCCGGCAGTATTGACTGGCCGGCAGGCATGCGCTGTACTGCGGCGATCAGTTCACGCGTTTGGCCGGCATATCCTGCCCCTCCTGGCGCAACACCAGTTGTTGCGTCTTGCCATCGGCATCCTTGCTGAAACGTACTTCCGCATCGACTTCATTCGAAAAGAAAGCCGTATCACTCATCGGCAGCATGGCCAGCTTGCGGAAACCCGTCACCTGGGCAAAGAACTTGTCGCCTTCGCGCGTCACTTCCAGATAGACTTCAGGCGCCAGCGCATACCTGCCCACGTAGGCATCGAATTGCGCCGTCGTCATGGCGACCACCGTACGCGCCGGCTTGGCGGTGCTGGCGCGCTCGTGCACCGATTTCGATTCGCCGCCGTCATTGAGGACCAGCTGCGCCTCGCCCTTCGGTCCCCGCTCGAATTCGGCTGTGGTGAGCGTATTTTCAATCAGGAAGCCATTTGGCGAGTACGCCAGCATGCGCTGCGCGGGGCGGCCCGTGCGTTGCAACAGCAAGTTGCCCTCGAAGTTGCGGATTGTATAGCCGGCCTTGTCGTTGATGGCATACACGCCCGCGTACGCATCGAGGATGGCGGGCTTGAGCGTGATGACCTTGATCTCGGGATATGGCCGGCCGACGGCGATGGCAGCCGCCTTGCGGGCGACCACGGCGGGATCGACCAGGCCCGTGTCCGAGTTTTCCAGCACGGCCACATAGACTTTTTCCTCCGGCAAGCGCATTGCATATGTGGCAAAACCATTAATGCCACCGCTATGGTGAATGACGGGGGTGTTTTGCCAGCTTCCCACCTTCCAGCCCAAGCCGGAACGGGTCGCCCTGCCGTCGCTCAGCTTGGCCTGCGTGAACGCCTGCTGCCAGGTGGAAGCCTTGAGCAACTTGCCGTCGGAGATGGCCGCGTCCCAGCGCGCCAGGTCGTCCACGGTGGAAACGAGCGCGCCGGCCGCATACGGCTGCGTCATGCTCAAGGGCAGGTTCGGCACATAGGTCTCGCCCGAACGGATATGCCCGGCCGCGCGCTTGGCCGGCCGGCGCTCGTGGCCTTCATAGGCCGTGTCGTTCATGCCCAGCGGCACGAATATCTGCTGCTCCACAAACGTGGCATACGGCTGGCCCGCAGCCTTTTCGATGATGGCGCCCAACAGGAAATAGCCGGAGCTGCTGTAGCGCCACTGCGTGCCCGGCTCAAAGTCGGGCGGATCGTTCTTGAAGAAATCGATCATCTGCGCCACGCTCAAGTCTTTCGTGCTGTTTGGCACAAATTCCGGCTTCCTTGTGTAGTCGTGGATGCCGGACGTATGCGCGAGCAGCTGTTCGATCGTGATTTTCTTGCCATGCGTCGGATAGTCGGGCAGGAATGTCGTGATGTCATCGGTGATGGCCAGCTTGCCCTGGTCGGCCAGCAGCAGAATGGCGACGGCCGTGAATTGCTTGGAAATGGAGCCCAGGCGCAACGACATGTCCGGCGTCAGCGGCGTGCCTTCCCACACGCTGGCCAGGCCATACGCTTTGCGCAGCAGCGGCTGGCCATCCTTGACGACGAGGACGACGGCGCCCGGTTCCGTGGCCTTGTAATACGGAGCGATGCTGGCATCGATCTGCGCCGCCAACGCTTGCTGCCGCTGGCTTAGTGGAGCGGGTTCGCCGGCCCAGCCGGCAGGGGCTTGTAACAGGATCAAGGTGGCGAGACAGATGCTGGAGACTTTAAACATGCAGATCACTTTCACAGGAAGGATAAACAAGCTTGGTCGCTCCCTTGGCGGCGGCTATCGGGATGACATATTTTGCTCAAGGAAATATTTCCAAATAGCTCATTCAGCCTAACAGAGACGACCTGAATAATTCTACCCATTTGTCACATGAATAATGCATGCTGGCCAACGCTTTGTATTCCGGAAAAGGCATGATGTCATATGCACTCAAATTACAAATGAAATATTCATTCATAAAATGAATAGCTGCCATTCTCACTGTGAATTGGCTGGAAGCGAAACGGCGGCCTATACTCAAGCCGTCTCCCCAACTCTGCTTCCCATGCACACCCAGCTCAGCCCGCATACGTCGCGGGCTTTTTGTTCCCGGCCATTGCCACTTCGTCCTTCCATCATTGCAGATCACCGGGCGCGCGTTTCACCGCCAGCCCAGTCCCCGACAGGGAGCGCAGCATGATCGTGCGCGAGCGTCCATCGGCGCTACGGCTGTTCCTCGTGGTGCGCGGCTCCGTCCTGCCGCGCATCCGTACCACGCTCATCGTCAATACCCTGATCGCCACCCTCGTCACCTGGTGCCACGGCACCCTGTTCGATCACAAGGTCATCCTCACCACCATCCCGTTTACCCTGATCGGCTTGCCGCTGGCCATCTTCCTGGGTTTCCGCAACACGGCTGCCTACGACCGCTACTGGGAAGCGCGCAAGCTGTGGGGCGAACTGGTCTTGCGCAGCCGTAATTTCTCGCGCCAGTGCCAGACGATGATACGCAGCGACACGCCGGCCCACGCGAGGCTGGGCCTGGCCGATGTGCGCGTGCGCATGATTTACCGCACCATCGCCTTTTGCCACGCGCTACGCCACCAGTTGCGCGACACGCGCGGGCCGGCCGACCTGCAGCCGCTGCTGCGCCCGGCCGAATGGGAGGCGGCCTGCAAGGCGGCGAACCCGTCCGACTACCTGATGCTGCAGATGGGCCACGACCTGGCCGACTGCGTCCGGCAAGGCCGCATCGACAGCATCCTCGCCACGCAAATCGACAACACGGTGTCGGCCATGGTAGCGGCGGGCGCCTCGTGCGAACGCATCCGCAGCACGCCGATCCCCTTCTCGTACTCGCTGCTGCTGCACCGCACGGCCTATCTGTACTGTTTCCTGCTGCCCTTCGGCCTAGTCGACTCGCTCGGCTTCATGACGCCGTTCGTCGTCGCCATCGTCGCCTACACCTTCTTTGGCCTCGATGCGCTGGGCGACGAGATCGAGGAACCGTTCGGCGAAGACGCCAACGATCTGCCCCTGTCGGCCATGTGCCGCGCCATCGAAATCAGCTTGCGCGAATCCGTGCAGGATGAGAACGTGCCACCGCCCATGCAAGCTGACGATTTTCTGCTGAATTGATCCGCACGCCAGCGTTCCCCCTTGACCTTACCATCGGGGGAAGGCTTACAGTGGAAGCACTTAATCATTCAAGGAGTGCTTCATGTATCAGTTACAAGTTGAAAACATGAGCTGCGGCCATTGCGTCGGCTCGGTCACGAAAGCGGTGCAAGGCGTCGATCCGCAAGCCCAGGTGCAGATCGACCTGGCCAGCAAGCGCGTCACGGTGGAATCGCCCGCCGAACTGGGCGCCATCAGCGCGGCCATCGTCGAGGCCGGTTATCCCGTCACCAGCGCGCAGTAACAGCGTTAGCAGTAAGCAGACAGCCGGCCCTTGCGCCGGCTGTTTTTTTTATGGCTCTGTCCTCGGCAAATAGGGGAAATGCCGGAATCTTCCCTTGGCAGCGCTGT
>NZ_JCAQAV010000031.1:0-71286 GCF_059617925.1 Janthinobacterium sp. JF4
TGTGTGGTGAGTATGCAGAGTCAGACAGCACTGCCAAGAGAAGATTCCGGCATTTTCCCTATTTGCCGAGGACAGAGCCTAAAAAAACGCTAGGCTCGCCGACAGGTCAGCCTGGCGTTTTGACGGGCAACAGCATTTCCACGCACAGCCCGCCGCCGCCGCGCAAGCTGGCACCGATGCGGCCGCCATGGGCGCTGATGACGTGCCGGGCGATGGCCAGGCCCAGGCCATGGCCGTCCGTGCTGTGCTGGGTATTGCTGGCACGGAAGAACGGTTCAAAGATGCGGGCCAGGTCGGCTGCGGCCACGCCGGGGCCCCGGTCCAGCACGGCGATGCGCAGCCATTCCTGCTTGCCCTCAGGCAGGCGCGACAGTTCCACGTCCACCGTGCCGCCATCGGGGCTGTGCTTGACGGCATTGCGCACCACGTTTTCCACGGCGCGCGCCAGCAGTTCCGGCTGGCCCGTGATGCTGGCGTCGGCCATGGCCGCGTCGACCGCCAGGTTGATGCCCAGCAGGCGCGCCCGGGCTTCATAGCGGGCGTCCTCCACGATGTCGTGCACGAGGTCGGCGATGCCGACATCTTCGCTGTGCGTATGCACGGCGCCCGCTTGCCCGGCGCCCGCTTCCAGCCGTGACAGGGTCAGCAGTTCACCGATCAGTTTATCCATGCGCTCGCTTTCGCGTTCGATGCGCTGCATCGAGGCGGCCATCCTTTCCGGCTGCTGGTGCGCCAGGCCGATGGCGGCCTGCAAGCGCGCCAGTGGAGAGCGCAGCTCGTGCGAGACGTCATGCAGCAAGCGCGTCTGGCTATCCATGAGGCTGCGCAAGCGGCCCGTCATGCGGTCGAAATCGCGGCCCAGGTCCGTCAACTCGTCGCCGCGCTTGCCGCTGGCGTGAAAGCGCGGCGCCAGGTTGCCGTGCGAGGCGGCTTCGAACGCCTGCCGCAGGTCGCGGATGGGGCGCGCAAAATACCAGGCCAGCAAGAAGGCGAACAGCAGGCTGGCGGCGATGGCGGCGGCCAGCGGAATGAAGGTGCGGTAGGGGTTGTCCATGCGCGGGCCGGGCGGCATGCCGCGGCCGAACTCGCCCGGTGGCGGCGGGGCGCCCGCTGAGTTGGGCCGTGGACCGGGTTCCATGGCGCGCGGGCCGTTCAGGGCGACGGCGTTGAGCGTGTCGCGCGCGGCGCCCGCCTCGGCATTGCGGAAGCGTTCGGACGAGGGCAGGAACAGCAGGTAGCGCTGGCCGTCGCTGCCGGTGACCGTGCGCACGACGGGATGGGGCTGGCTTTGCTGCAGCATGGCGCGCGCCTTGGCCAGCATGGCGGGGTGCACCGCGCGGCCCATCAGTTCTTTCCCTTTGGCATCGACGGCAAACACGCGCATGCGTTCGAGCTTGCCCAGGAATTGCCGCAAGGCTTGGCTGCCGCCCGCTTCCAGGGTGGCGCTGGCGGCCTCGATGATCATTTGCGCGGGCGGACTGGTGTCGATGTCGAGGGCCCGTTCCTGCTGCGCGGCCCGGTTTTTCAGCCAGAAGGTGCCGCCGATGCCGATGGTGGCCGTCACTTGCGCCAGCATGATGCACAGAAAAAACTTCCAGAACAGGCGGCCCACGCTTACTCCTTGATCAGCTGGTAGCCGAGACGGTACACGGTCTGCAGGCAGGAGCGGCCGTCGGCCAGGCTGCCGAGCTTGCGGCGCAGGCTGCTCAAGTGGACGTCGATATTGCGGTCGAAGCGGGCCATGGGCCGTCCCAGACCCAGTTCCGACAATTGATTCTTGCTCACGGGCTTGCCCGCATGGCGCACCAGCACTTCCAGCAGGTTGAATTCCGTGCTCGTCAGTTCCAGCTGCGTGCCGGCCCAGGCGGCGCGGCGCTGCTCGGACCACATCGTCAACTGGCCCACGCTCAGCGGCGCCAGGCCCGACGTATCGTGCGGCGCCGCTTGCGCACGGCGCAGGATGGCGCGGATGCGCGCCGTCAGCTCGCGCGGCGTGCACGGCTTGGTCACGTAATCGTCTGCGCCCAGCTCCAGTCCCACGATGCGGTCCGTATCGTCGCCGCGCGCCGTCAGCATCAAGATGGGTAAAGTGCTGCCGGCGCGGATGCGGCGCAGGGTTTCCAGGCCATTCATGCGCGGCATCATGACGTCGAGGATGGCGATGGCATACAGGCCCGTCAGCGCTTCGGCCGCGCCGCTTTCCCCGTCATGCACGGCGCGGGCGTCAAAACCTTCCTGCGTCAGGTATTCCTGGAACATGCCGACCAGTTCCACGTCGTCGTCGATTAACAAAACCTTGCTCATGCCTGTGCTTTTTCGGGTGAATATCGCCCGATGATAGCAGTCAAAGGGGGCTGTTCACGGTGGTTTTACCCGCTTTTACATGCGTCCGCTTACATTTGCGTGCCTTCCTTTACACGCTTTTACGCGGCCCTGACGTTGCTTTACATGTCATGCGCCGACAATCAGGGCTGACCGCCACGAAAGGAAAACCCGATGAAATACATGAGTATCGCCGTCTCCCTGTTGCTGCTGTCCGCCTGCAGCCTGCCGCTGCTGGCGCTGGCCCAGCAAGAATACGTACCGGACGGCCCGCTAGCGCGCGCCATGCAAGGGCCGCCGCCCGGTCTGCCGCCGTTACTGCACGGTATCGACTTGAGCGAAACGCAGCAGGATAAAATTTTCGCCGCCACCTATGCCCAGGCGCCCTTGCTACGGGAACAGGAAAAGATCGCTTTCAAGGCCCATGAACAACTGCGGGCGCTGGCCGGATCCAGCGCCTACGATGATGCGAAAGCCAGTGCGCTGGCGAATACGGCCGCGCAAGCCATGGCAAAGATCAGCTTGCAGCAGGCGCGGCTGGAGCAGCAATTGCTGGCCGTGCTGACGCCGGAACAGCGTAGGCAGGCGCAGCAGCTGGGTGACAGCCGTCACGGCCTGCACGGTTCCCCGCGCCCCCGGTAGGCGGCAGGCAATGATGCGGCGACAGGCATTTGAACGGCGGCAAGTCCTGCGCTGGCTGCTGGCCGGCGCCGCCACCCTGCCTTTGATCAGCTGCGGCGGCGGGTCGGACGCCGGCGACTCGGTCGCAGGCAGCGGTGCCCGCACGGGCACGTCCGGCAGCGCCGGCACCGTTACGATGCCGACCACGGGCGCCTGCCCGGTGATTCCCGAAGAAACGGGCGGGCCGTATCCGGCCGATGGCACGAACACGCATGGCGGCAGCATCATCAACGTGCTGAACCAGTCGGGCGTCGTGCGCAGCGATATCCGCGCCAGTTTCAATGGCGCCACGGGGGTGGCGGCAGGCGTGCCATTGACCATCAAGTTGCAGTTGCTCAACGCCAGCGGCAGTTGCGCCAGTCTGGCCGGCTACGCCGTCTATCTGTGGCATTGCGACCGCGACGGCCTGTATTCGCTGTATTCGAGCGGCGTGACGGCGCAGAATTACTTGCGCGGCGTGCAGGAAACGGACAGCGCCGGCAACCTCAGCTTCACGACCATCTTTCCCGGCTGCTATGCGGGGCGCATGCCGCACGTGCATGTCGAGGTGTATCCCAGCCTGGACAAGGCGGCCAGCGGCGCGAACCGCCTCAAGACGTCGCAGTTCACTTTCCCGATGGCAACCTTGAAGGAAGCCTACACGGCCAGCGGCTACACGGCCAGCGTGCGCAACCTGGCGCAGATCAGCTATGCCACCGACAACGTCTTTCGCGACGGCACCAGCTTGCAGATGGCCACGGTGACGGGCAATGCCACGGACGGCTACATCGTGAGCCTGACCATCGCCGTGAACGGTTAGCTTGCCGTCATGAAACCCAGGTCGCGCCGGCTGAAGTTGCCGATATTCGGAAACACCTCGGCCAGCTGGCTGTCGGCCACGCCGAACCATTTGGCCAGGGTGGCGCCGTACTGGTCGACGGAGGTGGTCGGCAGCAGGGCGCCGGAACCGACATCCAGCTCATGGCCCAGGCCCGTGACGGGGAAGGCGCCGTAGATATCGCGGCCCTTCACGGCGCCGCCCACGACAAAATGGTGCGCGCCCCAGCCGTGATCCGTGCCGTCGCCGTTGCTGCTGAAGGTGCGGCCGAAGTCCGAGGCCGTAAACGTCGTCACCTGGCGCCGCATGTCGGCGCCCTGCAGGGCCGCCAGGGTGGCGTCGAAATATGCGAGTGCGTGCGCCAGGCGCGCCATCAGGTCGGCATGCAGCACTTTTTGCCGGTCATGCGTGTCGAAGCTGCCCAGGGTTACATAAAACACTTGCCGTTTCGCCCCCAGGGGGCCGCGCCCGCCGATGATGCGCGCCACGGTCTGCAATTGCACGGCCAGCGGATTGACGCCGGATGCGCCCGTGTTCGGATTGATGTAGGGCGGCGGATTGGGCACGCCGCCCGCGCCGGCCGGCAGCATGGCGCCGCTGAGGATGCTCTGGCTGGAAATGGCGCGCTGCACCACCGCCACGTGTTCCTGTTCGATCAGGTCGCTGCCCGCATCGTTGATGATGGCGTGCAGCGCGCCCGCGCCGCCCGTGCTGCCATACAGGCTGCCGCTCAGGCCGCGGATGGGCACGGCGCCGGCCTGGCCCACCTGGAACTGGCGCACCTGGCGCCCGCTGAGGAAGACGGTGTTGCCCGCGGCGGAAATGGCCGTAAACATGGCATTCGTATTGAGCGCGCCGGCCACGTCGGCCACCCGCCCGCCCCAGCCCACGCTGGCGCCTTCCGGCGAGCCCGATTGCCACGTCGATTGCTGGTCGTTGTGCGAAAACAGCTTGGGCGGCAAGGCCACGCTGCCTGCCTTGTACTGGGCCAGGGTGGCGGGCTGGATCAGGGTGCCCACATTGGCCACGACGGCGGCGCGGCCATTGTCGAACAGCTCTTTCAGGGGTGCCAGTTGCGGATGCAGGGCGAAGGCGCGGCCCGTTTGCGCGGTAGCGGGCACGATGGGCAATACGCCGCCCGTCTCGCCCACGCCGGGCAGATAGATGGAATCGGCGCCGCCCGTGTTGCGCAGGCGCGCGTATTCACTCCACGAGGTGGGGTCGGTGGCCAGCACCGTGTTGAAGGCATCGTTGCCGCCTGCCATGAACAGGCACACCATGGCCTTGTAGTCGCCGGCCGATTGCGCGGCGGCGTTGCCCATGGCGGCCAGGTTCAGGGCAAAGGGGGCGGCCGTGGTGCCGGCCAGGCTCAGCATGGAGCCGAGGAAGCGGCGGCGGGAAAAATTTTGCATGTGATTCATCCTATTTTTGCACCAGGTAGGCCGGCGAGGCCATGGTCAGGAAAATGGCCAGCTTGACGCGATTGGCCTGGGCCGTGGCAACTTGCGCGGCATTGCTGGCCGTGGCCGTGGGGATGCTGACGCCATTGATGGCCGTCAGGATCTGTCCACGCAGCCTGGCGGGCATGCTGCCATGCATCAGGAGCAGGTCGATACGGTCGAGCAGGGTGACCGCGTCGCTGGCCAGCGCCAATTCGCGCGTGTAGTCGGGCTTGACTTCACGGTTCTCGCCCGCACCGTTATTGACGGCTTCCTGCATGAAGTTCAGGTAGCCCGTCACCGATGGCTCGGCCGTGATCTGCAGTTCCGGCGCCACCAGGCCCGCGCTGGCCAGGGCGGAATTGGGCGGCGTGTAGGCGGGGCGGAAAAAACTGAACACGGAGGGCGGATTCAGCGGGTTCTGGCCCAAGCCGCTCAGTGGGTCGTCGAGATAATAGATGCGGTAGCGCCCGCTGGCAGGCTTGGCATCGAAGGCGCGTAGCCAGCTGGCCAGGCGCAGCAGCGGTTCGCGCAACTTGCCTGTGCGCAAGGTGGTGCCACCTGGAGCCAGTGCCTCCGGATCGAGCAGCACGGCGCGGATGACGGCTTGCATGTCGCCGCGCACGCCGCTGCCATTGTTGGCAAACGCGGCGGCCACGCGGCCCACGTAGGCGGCGCTGGGATTGCTGCTGACCAGGCGCAGGATCAGTTGGCGGCCAAAGAACGGTCCCGCATTGGGATGGTTGAACAGGGTATCGAGTGCCAGTTTCAAGTCGGCCTGGCCGCTGCTGGCGCCGGAAATGCTCTGACCCAGGAAGCGCTTGTCGCCGCTGGAATGATAGGCCGCGTAGTTTTGCATCGGCTTCCAGTCGCGGTCGGGATCGGCTGAGCCGCCATAGAAGCGCGTGGCGCTCTGGTCTGCTCCGGCCCAGCTCCAGCCCGTAAAGACGCGCGCCAGGCCCGCCACGTCGTCGCGCGTGTAGGTGTCGATGGGCTTGCCACCGGACAGTTTCAGGCTGCCATCGGGATTCAGCTGGTACAGGCCGATGGTAAATAGTTGCATCACTTCGCGGGCGAAGTTTTCATCGGGCGTGCGCGTCGCCGATTCCTTTTGGTTGCGCAGGTGGGACAGGTACAGCCCCATCATCGGATGCAGGGCCACGCCTTCGAGCAGGTCGCGGAAGTTGCCGAAGGCATGCTGGCCCAGCATGTCGTAGTAGCTTGCCACGCCACGTACTTGCGGCTGCACGGACTCATTCTGCGTGGAAATGACGAAGATTTCGGACAGGGCAAAGGCCATGCGCTGGCGCAATGGGTCCTCGCCGCGGATGCCTTGTTGCCAGAACGTTTCATAGAACGTTCTGGAACTGATGCGTTCCCCGCCGGCGGCCTGCGCCCCCAGCATGGCGTCGATATATTTGCGGTGCAAGGTTTGCGGCTTGGAGAACTGCGCACGGAACCAGGCGCCGCTATCGCTGGCAGCCAGGGCATCAATGGCCGCCATGTTGGGGCCGAACGTGGCGCGGCCCAGGAAGCGCGATGCCTCCTGGCGCGTGAAGGTGGCTGTCTGGTTGGCCGGTGGCGTGGTCAGGGGCGGCGGTGGAATGGTGTCGCCCGGCGCGGTGCCGGGGGCTGCCGGATCGCCGGGGGCGGTGGTCGCTGGCGGCCCGACCGATATGTCCGGCTTCTGGGTGGCGCCGGTCTTGCTGTCGCCGCCACCGCCGCAGGCGGCAAGCAGGCTGAGTAGGGTGATGGCCAGTAAGCGGCGCAAAGTAGGGTTAGTCATTAGTTTCTTTCGGGCAATCAAATTCTGACCCATTTATTGTAGGGCTTGCCTACCATATTCCTGTTTTCAATTAACTATTTACGTGTTGGCCACGTTTATTTTTGTGGTCAGTTGGCGTAGGGTTAATGGTGTTTTGGAAGGGGTAGCGCGAAGTTTGTCTTTTGAAAATGAAAAATATTTTTTTCCGATAGCACGCACTGTGGCGGATAGGCGACGTAATCATTCCCGCCAATTAAGCTTGTTTGAACGCTCATCTTGACAACGAAACTCGCTTCGCCGGAAACCATGGTTTTTACGCTATCGGCGAAACGCCGTTCGCCGATAGCACCGTGCTTTCCCCACACCCTTTCTTGGAGCATGGCTGGCATGGCCCTTGCGTCAGGGAGGCATGGGCCACCCGCCCGCCGTTCACCGGAGCCTGTCATGACCAGCCGCCTGCTCGCCTATCGTCCCGAAATGGAATTGCCTGAAACGCCGGGCATGCTGCCTTTGCAGCAGGAAGATGCGCTGGCACTGGCGGCGCAGTTGCTGGAATTACAGGGGCCGGCCCAATTCGATGCTTTCCTGGCGCGGCAGCTGGGCGCCACCGCAGCGGGGCAGCAGGTGCGCGGGACGCCGCTGGAAGGGCCGCTGCGCCAGCTGCTGGGCAAGGTGGTGGCGCCCTTGCTGCCCCTGCATTGTGGTTCGCCGCAGGCACTCAAGCAGCGCGCTGCCGGCATCTTCGGCATGGAACTGGAAGGATTGAGCCCGGAAGACAAGGAATTCGAACTGGCGCGCCAGGTCGTGCATCTGATCGATGCCGTCAACACGGCGCTGGCGCAGGACGGCGCCTTGGGCGCGCGGGCGCCCAAGGCGCGGGTGGAAACTGCCCTGCTGCAAGTGGCGCGCAGCGTGGCGCCAGGCTTGCTCAGGCAGGCGGCGCAAACCCCAGGACGGGACGGAGGCCGCTGGCGCCGCGAGGGTGGGCACATCGTCGTGCTCGATTGTTAGCCGGATGGCCAGTCTGTCCGGCACCGTAGTGTCAACTGAAGTGTCAACCGAGGTGCTAACTTTTAGGAGCTCATCATGCATGACTTGGATCGTACGACCCTGGAATACGGACAGGAGATGTCCGGCTTTGAAGCGGAACAGTTCGAGTTTGGCCAGGGCGAGTGGAGCGGCGAGGGCGGCGCGAACGCCATGTTTTCCGAGGCCGAGGAGATGGAACTGGCCAACGAACTGTTGTCAGTCAGCAATGAAGCCGAACTGGAACAATTTCTCGGCAATTTCCTGCGCAAGGCCGCCTCCGTGGCGGGCGGCATCATCAAGTCTCCCGTGGGCCAGGCCGTTGGCGGCGTGCTCAAGGGCGTAGCGAAGAAGGCCATTCCCCTGGCCGGCGGCGCCATCGGCGGCTATTTCGGTGGCCCGCTGGGGGCCAAGATCGGCAGCGGCCTGGCTTCGGCTGCCGGCGGCGCGCTGGGGCTGGAGGCGGAAGCGTCGTCGAACGAGGACCGCGAATTCGAGGGCGCCAAGCAGTTCGTGCGCCTGGCTGCCGACACGGTCAACCGCGCCGCACAAGCGCGCGGCACAGGCGATCCGCGCGCCATCGCCCAGTCGGCGGCCAGCGCGGCGGCGCGCCAGTTCGCGCCCGGCTTGCTGGCGCGCCCCGGCAGCCAGCTCGCCACCCAGAACGGCAGCGGCGCGGGTACGGGCGGCAGCATGGCGCAGGGCGGTGCGCGCAGCCAAGGTAGCCAGGGCGGCATGCGTCCGTCCAGCGGCCGCTGGGCGCGCCAGGGCCATAAAATCGTCCTGTACGGCGTCTGACATCATGGCCATCGGCGCTTACGCTGCCTGGATGCTGGCGCAGGAGGCGCGCTCGCTGCTGACGCGGCTGGCGCGGCTGGAACCGTTCGCATTGATCGAGCCGACGGTGCTGGCGGCGGCCCTGATGCCCAGCGCCCAGTCGGCCATCGAAAGCCAGCTGGTGCAGGGCCGGCGCGCATTGCGGCGCATGGTGGCCCAGTTCCAGTGGTGGCTGCGGCGCGAGCACGCCGATGGCGCCAGCATGGCCACGGCCGCCGAGGCGCAGCGCCGTTTTACCTTCCTGCGCCTGAAGTTCAACGCCGCGCTGACCCAGTTCGACCTGTTCAACGAAGTCATCACGCAGCGCAGCGAGCACAAGACGGGCGTGTGGCTGGCCGGCCTGGACATCGTTGCCGCCGACGCGCTGGCGCTGCCCGGCAATGTGTACCAGCCGCCGCCCGTGATCTGCTACCTGGACCGGGGGCCGGGCGCGGCCATCCGCCGCGCGCGCACGCGCCTGCCCGGTGGCGGCGACAATCCCGTCGCCATCATCCGCCTGCCGCGCGAACGCATGATCGGCAGCAGCATCGCCTCGTCGCTGGTGCACGAGGTGGGCCACCAGGGCGCGGCCTTGCTGGATCTGGTGGCGTCCTTGCGGCCCGTGCTGCAAGCCATGCAGCACGGCGGCAGCGGCTTTGTGCACGTGTGGCAGTTGTGGGAACGGTGGATATCCGAGATCGTGGCCGATTTCTGGTCGCTGGCGCGGGTCGGCGTAGCCGCCACCCTGGGCCTGATCGGCGTGGTCAGCCTGCCGCGCGTGTTTGTCTTCCGCCTCAATATCGACGATCCCCACCCGGTGCCATGGCTGCGGGTGCGCCTGAGCTGCGCCATGGGTCGGGCCTTGTATCCGCATCCGCAATGGGACCGCCTGGAGCAGCTGTGGCTGTCGTACTACCCGCTGGCCGGCCTGCCGCCGGCCCGGCAGCGCCTGCTGGAGCAGCTGCAGGCCAGCATGGCCGCCCTGGTGGGCTTGCTGGTGCAGCACCGGCCACCCGCCTTGCGCGGCGGCTCGCTGGCCGACGCCATGGCCGTGCACACACGCCAGCCGGCCACGCTGGCGCAGCTGTTTCGCAGCTGGATCCTGGCGCCGGGACAGATGTACCAGGCTGCGCCGACCCTGGTGTTCGCCGTGCTGGGCCAGGCGCGCGCCAGCGGTACCCTGAGCCCGGAAGACGAAAGCGAATTGCTGGGGCGTTTGCTGAGCCACTGGGCCCTGCGCAGCACCCTGGACACGTCGGAGCTGTGCGCGGATGTCGTGCGGCATGGCCGCCAGCCCGGCAGGCCGCTGCCGCCCTGGCATCGCGTTTGATTATCCATTGAGGAGAATGACATGAGCAGCAAGATGAGCAGCAATATGGGGGGCAAAAACAGCGGGGCGGGCCAGGCGGGCCCGAAACACCACGGCGGCAGCATCGCTGTCACCGTGCACGAGCAGGACAGCGGGGCCGTGGTCGTCAATGCCGCCATCTGCCTGTACCGGGGCATTGATGCCGACTGCCATCTGTTCAACGCCGCCACCTGGGTAGCCGATCCTGCCATGCTGGTGGGCGTGCGCTGGACGGATGGCCATGGCAGTACCGTGTTTGCCGACCTGGCGACGGGCAGCTACGTGGGGGTGTATGGCAATTTTCCCGCCACGGCGCCCCAGTGTGTGACGGTGCAGTCCGGCTGCAGCGCCGTGCTGTGCTTCAAGCCGCGGCTCAATCCGCAGGTGGGGCTGGTGTTTGAAACGCCGGACTGCCATCCCAGCGACTGTCAGTTCGGCAGGGTGGGCGACCGCGCCGTGGCCACCGTCTCGTTTGACGGCGATCAAAGCGCCGACGGGCGCGACCAGGTGCAGGTGCTGGCCGCCGCGCCATGGGTGCCCATGCGTGGCATGCCGAACGCCTTTTCCACACAAGTGCGGCGCGCCGGCATGCACCGTTTCATGGCGCAGATGATGCTGTCGCAGCGTCCCGAACTGCGCAGCGCCTTGCCCGTGCCGGAAGGTCTCAGCCCGAACGCCATGCTGGCGCTGGATGCGGAATACGAGACGGAGGAGCGCCAGCCGCAGCCCATCTCGGGCAATGTGGGCGTGTCGCTGACGCGCACGGAAACGGAGCCGACGGAAGACTTGCCGCTGTGGACCCTGATACGCAACAGCACCGAAGCGATGTCGTTTACGAATTACCTGCATTTCATGGACAGCCTGTTTTGCGGCGACCTGGCCAATGTGCGCGGCTTCGAGCAGGAGCGTTTCGTCAAGAAGGCTGACATGTTCCAGCAGCTCAAGCAGCGCCGCGCGCTGCCATTCTCGGATGCCGATTCCTACCGCGTGCTGAAGGTGGCGACGGAAGCGTTCGTGATGGTCAATTGTGGCGTGCTGAACCAGCCGCTGGCCTTCAATCCCGCCGAAGACAACGCCTACCTGGACCGGCGCGACATTCCCCAGGGGCGCGACCTGGAAACCGTGCTGCGCAACGATTACCTGGAAAACATCGACGGCTGCCAGACCTTGCCCTACCTGGCCGTGATCCGCCGCAAGCTGCCCGATATCCCCATCAGCATCCCGCGCGGCCAGGAAGGCGAAGTGGACCTGTGCTTCGGCATCATCCAGGAAAGGCTGGCGAACCCTTGCCTGCTGGAACTGATCTGGTCATATTGGCATGAAGAGGGCATGCTGGTGCAAACCATGAACGCCATCGCGCAACGCTTCCAGAACCTGCGCGCGCCGGGCAACGCTCTCGATCCCTTGTCGAACACGGAAATCGACATGCTGCGTCCGCTGAATAATTTACTCTGGGGATACACGCAGGATGAACAGCATCGGCTGACCGTGATGCGCCGGAACTATGAGTATGACCATCACTACGGTGTGCGCCTGGACGGCAAGGCAGTGCAGCACTTCCGGCCAGCCGATAGCCGCTCCAAATTCCTGGAGGCCTTCCACCACTTGCTGCGCCTGCTGACCTCGTTCTACAAGCAGGATGACGACACCACCGTGAAGGCGGATGCCTTCCCCGTGCTCAACGCGCTCAAGGAAATCCACTTGATCCTGTCGCAGGGCGCGCACAACCAGTTCGGCGACTTGCCGTCGACGGCGCGCATCGAAATGCTGATGCAGCAGTGGATGCTGGCGCGGCCGGAATTCCGCGAATTTTTGCCCACGCGCGTGATGGTGGCGTATCCGGAACCATGGATGGACCGGGTCGATGCCATGAAGAAACTGCAGGGCTGGACGGATACGAGTGTGATGCACTTCCGTAACCTGGCCATCTTTGGCGAACAGTTGCTGCTCTCCGTGCGCTATGGCAACTGGAGCGACATCTATGAGCCCACCCAGGCGTTCAACTGGGCGCGCTTCTGGCGCCCGCAAGTGCAGGGCTATATCCACGGCTACCGCGCCGCCACCGGGGTCGACCTGTCCGTCGACAGCAGCGACCCGGCGATCGAAGCGACGATGCCCTCGGTGTTGCTGCGCCAGCGCCTGAGCCAGCAGCTGCGCAGCGTCTAGTGCAAGGGCGAGGGCGGGGCCCGTGCATGCTCGACTTTACCAGTGCCCTGTACCTGGGCATGCGCCATCCGGCGGCCTCGCTGGCACCGTGGAGCAGCTTGAGCCTGGGTCAGCCGGCCGCCCTGCAGGAGCCGCCCGGTGCGCAGGCCCTGGCCGCCAGCCTGGCTGCCCTGCAAGGCTGCGAAGCGGCTTGCGTGCTGCCGTCGACCCTGCACCTGTTCTGGGATCTGTTCGGCATGCTCGCTGCCGAGCGGCTGGTGATCCTCGTCGATGGCGGCAGCTACGCCATCGCGCGCTGGGGCGCCGAGCGGGCGCAGGCGCTGGGCTTGCCGCTGCGATTGTTTCCCAGCGGCGAGATGGCCCCGTTGCGGCGCCTGGTGGCGGCCTGGGGCCGGCAGGGACGGCGCCCATTGATCCTGGCCGATGGCTATGTGCCGGGCGGCGAACAGGTCTTGCCGCTGGCCGGCTACGCGGCCCTGGCGCGGCAGGGAGGCGGTTATCTGCTGCTCGACGATACGCAGGTGCTGGGCGTGGCCGGTGCGCAAGGCGGTGGCTCGGCGCGGCTGCATGGCTTGCCGGGTGGCTACGACAAGGCGGGCGGCCACCTGATCGTCGGCGCCTCGCTGGCCAAGGGATTTGGCGTGCCGCTGGCCGTGCTGGCCGGCAGCCGCAAGCTGCTGCGGCGCTTCGCGGCGCACAGCCAGACGCGCGTGCATGCCAGTCCGCCTTCGGCCGCCGTGCTGGCGGCAGCGGGGCGCGCGCTGGCGCTCAATGCGCGCCATGGCGATACCCTGCGCGCCAGGCTGGCCGACAGGGTGGCGCAATGGCGGACGGGGATGGCGGCGGCCGGCATCGCCTGCCAGGGCGGCAGCTTTCCCGTGCAGCGCCTGCCCGGCCGCGCCCATTTGCGCTCAGCCTTGCGCGTAGCGGGCGTGCTGGCGCTGGCGCAAGCGGGGGATGGTCCCGGCGCGCTGACTTTTCTGCTGCGGGCCGATCAGACGCCCCGGCAACTGGAGCAGGCGATGGACTTGCTTGAACATCACATCAGGAGGCGATATGAACGGAGCGTTTGAAATACTGCCCTTTGCGGGACAGCCAGTGGCGGGCGAAACGGAGTGGGCTGGCGAGTGGGAATGGCAAGGCGAGGAAGAGGGGGAGTGGCAAGGCGAATGGGAGCAAGAACGCATGCGTCCTGGCGGCGGGCGCGGTGGCCCGCGCGGCGGCGGGCTGCGCGGGCGGCCGCCGTTGCGCGGACAGCGCCGTCCCACGCCACCGCGTTATCAGGGGCAGGGACGCCGGCTGCCCCGCCTTGTTCCCCAACCCTTGCCCTATCTGCCGCCGCGCTACCGGGGCTGGGGCGGCTACCCGGCCATCTATCCCACGATGTATCCGGCGCCCTATCCTGTGTTCGACGACCGGCAGGGATTGGACCAGGGGCAGGATCAGGGAGCCGACCAGGGGCAGGACGACGACCAGCAGCAGGGCGAAGTGCCGCCAACCCTGGCCGGCACCATGGGCCGGGTGCCGGAAGCGGCCGCCTTGCGCTACCAGGCGCTGGGGACGCTGGCCAGTGCCTTGCGCGATCCGAATGGCCGTGGCCCGGGCCTGTATGTGATCGAGTTCGATGCGGGCGGACGGCGCCGTGCCTACAGCGGGCAGACGGACGATCTGCACCGCCGTTTGCTGCAGCACCGCCTGTGCGGCCAGATGATGGGCGTGGACTTGAGTACGCACCAGGTATATGTGGCGCCCCTGTCCTCTGCGGTGCAGCGGCGGCGCATCGAGCAACGCATCCACGACGACATGTTTGCCAACCAGCGCGGCGTGCTGACGAACCAGCGGCGCGAACTGGAACTGGCCGTGCTCGGTGAAATGTGGGGCTGACGATAGCAGCTAGCTGACTGGGAAGGAGAACATCATGCACCAACTCGAATGCGAATGCGCGCAATGCCGGCAGCGGGCCGGCGCTGCGTTTGAAGTGCTGGAGTTCGGATCGGACTGGCCCGGCAAGGGCCGTGCGCCGGCTGTCTTCAGCGAAGAGGAAGAACTGCAACTGGCCATGGAATTGCTGGAAGTATCCAGCGAGGAAGAGCTCGATCAGTTTCTCGGCAACGTCTTCAAGAGCGTGTGGAAGGGCGTCAAGAAGGTGGGCTCGACCATTGCCAAGGTGGCCAAGCCCTTGGGCGGCGCCTTGAAGGCCGTGGCCAAGACGGCCTTGCCCATTGTCGGCGGCGCCCTGGGCTCGATGATCCCGATACCGGGCGTGGGTACGGCGCTGGGTTCGGCCCTGGGGCGCGCCGCCAGCAGTGCCCTGGAACTGGAACTGGAAGCCGAGGCGCCAGCCGACCGCGAACTGGAACTGGCGCGCCGCTTCGTGCGCATCGCGGGGCAGGCGGCGCGCCTGGCGGCCGACGGCGACGGCAGCGCGCGCGCCGTGGAAAGCGCACTGACGCGGGCCCTGCACCAGCAGTTGCCGCATTTCCGTTCGGCCGCGCCGCAGAGCGAGGACGAGAGCGGGCGCTGGCGTCGGCGCGGCAACCGCATCGTCGTCATGGGCGACTGGCAATAGCGTGACGGGATGATCATCGATTGCCATTGCCATGCTGGACCGGGCGACGGCCTGAGCGGGCCGTGGGACAGCGATGCGCCGCTGCAGGCCTACCTGCGGCGTGCGCAGGCGGCCGGCATCGCCCGCAGCGTGCTGTTCGCCACCTTCCACTCCGATTACGCGATCGCCAACCATGGCGT
The DNA here is from genome assembly GCF_059617925.1 of Janthinobacterium sp. JF4. Classification (NCBI taxonomy): domain Bacteria; kingdom Pseudomonadati; phylum Pseudomonadota; class Betaproteobacteria; order Burkholderiales; family Oxalobacteraceae; genus Janthinobacterium; species Janthinobacterium sp. JF4. Next base: position 15,129 of record NZ_JCAQAV010000031.1, read on the forward strand.
GGCGCGCCTGGTCGCGTCCGAGCCGCAGCGTTTTTACGGCTTTGCCTTCGTGCATGCGCGGCGCGACCGGGGCCGCATCATGGACCTGGTGCGCACGGCCGTCGAACGCTACGGCTTTGTCGGCATCAAGGCGCACCGGCTTGATGCGCGCATCAGCGGCGAGGTGTGCGACGCGGCCCGCTTCTTCGGCTTGCCCGTGCTGTACGACCCGGCCGGCGAGGTGGCCGTGGCCGAGTTGCTGGCGCAGCAGTATCCCGACGTCGATTTCATCCTGCCCCACCTGGGCAGTTTCGGCGACGACTGGGCCGCGCAGCTGGCGCTGATCGACCATCTGGCGCGCCACCGTAACATTCATGCGGACAGTTCCGCCGTGCGCCGTTTCGACTTGCTGCAGCAGGCCGTGCGCCGCGCGGGGCCGCACAAGGTCTTGTTCGGTTCGGATGGCCCCTGGCTGCATCCGGGGCTGGAATTGCACAAGATCCACCTGCTGGGCTTGCCGCCGCAGGACATGGCGCTGATCACGGGCGGCAATTTCTTGCGGCTGGCGCGGCTGGCGTGAGGCTGCTTACCGCGCAGCCGGGGTGGTTGGGGGAGTCGCGGCAGTAGTGGCTTGCGCCGCGCAAGTGGCCGACTTGCGGCGTATCTGCAGGGCGCGGTCCGTCACGCCCAGGCGGGCGGCGGCGCGCTGGTTGTTGCCGCCTTCCTCGGCCAGCACGAGGCGGATGGCCATGTCGGTGGCACAGCGCGTGATGTGCGACAGCGTGCAGCCCTGCGCCAGGGCGCGCCGGATGGCCGCCTCGAAGTGCTGGTCGGGCCAGAGCGGCGTCAGCGGCAGTTCTTCGGGGGGCAGGGCGCCGATGGTGATGGGGCCGGGGCCGCAATGGCGGTGCCAGATGCGCGTGACGGTCTGGCGCAGCTCGCGCACATTGCCCGGATAGTCGCGCAGCAGCAGGTATTCGCGCACGGCGGCGTCCAGCGGGGGCGGCGGCCGTTGCGCCAGCTCGGCGAGGAAATGCCGGGCCAGCGGCAGGATGTCGTCCTGGCGCTCGCGCAGGGGCGGCGTTTTGCAACGCCAGCCGGCGATGCGGTAATACAGGTCGGCGCGGAAGGCGCCGCGCGCCACTTCGCCGTCCAGTTCGCGGTTGGTGGCGCAGACGAGGCGAAACTGGGTTGGTTGCCAGGTATTGCCGCCCACGCGCTTGTATTTGCGCTCCTGGATGGCGCGCAGCAGCTGCGCCTGAAGGGGCAGCGGCAGTTCGCCCACTTCGTCGAGGAAGAGCACGCCGCCGTCGGCCAGGGCGAAAGCGCCGTCGCGCGCGGCCGCCGCGCCCGTAAACGCGCCCCGTTCATGGCCGAACAGTTCGCTGCCAGCCAGTTCCGGCGACAGGGTAGTGCAGTCGAGGATGGTGAAGTCGCCGCTGCAGTTGCCGAGGCGGTGGACCAGTTGCGCCAGTAAATCCTTGCCCGTGCCCGTCTCGCCCGTGATCAGCATCGACGCCTGGCTGAAGGCGGCCATTTCCACAATCTGGTGCAGCAAGGCGGTCCAGGCCGCGCTGTCGCCCACCAGCTGCTGGCGCACGGCGTTTGACGCCAGCAGCTGTGCCACGGCTTGCCAGCGCTGCAGGCGCGCCAGCACCTGGCCCGCATCGATGGCGCCGTCTGGCCACAGCAGCACATCGAGCGCGCCGGCGGCCATCAGGGCCCGCTGTTGCGCACAACTTGGGGGACGGCCACAGGCGGCAATGGCCAGCACGCGCGCATGGCTGCACAGCGCCGCCAGCGCTTGCAGCAGCGCGCTATCAGCCTCGGCAAACAGCACGATGCCCGCGCCGTCCTCGTCGCCATCGTGCCGCCGGGCTACAGTTACCTGAGCCTGCTTCAAGGCCGTCATCAGCAAGGCGCCACTGCCAGCCGCCGCCTGCTGCATAATCTCCAGCCAGACCTTGAGCGCCATATACGGGCCATCCCAGTACGCGAGTGGCCCATCTTAGAAGCCCGATACCCCAGCCGTTTGATCTGGCGCAAGCGTGCGCGGTAGCCTGAAATGAAAAACGCCACCTGAAAGGTGGCGCGAATGAATGGCGTTCAACAAACGTTAGAATTAACCGTTTTTAACGAACGTCACGACGGTTCATCCAATCGTAGCGAGCGGCAGTGATTTGTGGCAGAGAAGCGCAACCGTACTCTAGTACGGTGAGCATCGCCGGCCGCAAAGCGCGCCGCGTAGTGGATTGGATGAGCCGTCACTAATCGTCCAATTTGACACAGTCAACAAAATAGCCACGCTTGCCATCGACCTCGCGTTTCACGAGGCCATGTACATCCGTCTCGAAGCCGGGGAAGCGCTCGTTGAAGTCGCGCGCGAAGCGCAGGTAGTCGACGATGGTCTTGTTGAAGCGCTCGCCCGGGATCAGCAGCGGAATGCCCGGTGGATACGGCGTCAGCAGGATGGACGTGATGCGCCCTTCCAGTTCGTCGATGGCCACGCGCTCGATTTCGCGGTGCGCCATCTTGGCGAACGCGTCCGACGGCTTCATGGCCGGGATCATGTCGGACAAATACATTTCCGTCGTCAAACGGGCCACGTCGTAGGCCTTGTAGAAATCGTGGATCTGCTGGCACAGGTCGCGCAAGCCCATTTTCTCGTAGCGTGGGTTGGCCGCCGCGAATTCCGGCAGGATGCGCCACATCGGCTGGTTCTTGTCGTAGTCGTCCTTGAACTGCTGCAACGCGGTCAGCAGGGTATTCCAGCGGCCCTTGGTGATGCCGATGGTAAACATGATGAAGAACGAGTACAGGCCGCATTTTTCAATGATGACGCCGTGCTCGGCCAGGTACTTGGTGACGATGGAGGCGGGGATGCCCGTCTCGCCGAACTGGCCGTCCAGCGACAGGCCCGGGTTGACGATGGTCGCCTTGATCGGGTCGAGCATATTGAAGCCGGGAGCCAGGTCGCCGAAGCCGTGCCAGTCATCCTCGGCGCGTATCATCCAGTCTTCCTGCTGGCCCATGCCTTCGTCGTTGAAGGTGGCCGGACCCCACACCTGGAACCACCAGTCCTGGCCCCATTCCTGGTCGATCTTCTTCATGGCGCGGCGGAAATCGAGCGCTTCCATGATCGATTCTTCCACCAGGGCCGTGCCGCCCGGCGCTTCCATCATGGCCGCGGCCACGTCGCACGAAGCGATGATGGAATACTGCGGCGAGGTCGAGGTGTGCATCAGGTAAGCCTCGTTGAAGGCGTCCTGGTCCAGCTTGACTGTGTCCGATTCGCGCACGAGGATTTGCGAAGCCTGCGACAGGCCGGCCAGCAATTTGTGCGTGGACTGGGTCGAGAAGATCATCGATTCCTTGGCGCGCGGACGGTCCTTGCCGATGGCGTGCATATTCTTGTAGAAATCGTGGAAGGTGGCGTGCGGCAGCCATGCTTCATCGAAGTGCAGGGTGTCGATCTTGCCATCGAGCATTTCGCGCAGGGTTTCCACGTTGTAGATCACGCCATCGTAGGTCGATTGCGTGATGGTCAGAATACGCGGCTTCTTGTTCTTCGCTTCGCGCGCGAACGGATTCGCTTCGATCTTGCGGGCAATGCTTTCCGGCGTGAATTCATGCAGCGGAATGGGGCCGATGATGCCCAGGTGATTGCGCGTCGGCATAAGGAACACGGGAATGGCGCCGCACATGATGATCGAATGCAAGATCGACTTGTGGCAGTTGCGGTCGACGACGACGATGTCGCCTGGCGCCACGGTCGAGTGCCACACCATCTTGTTCGACGTCGAGGTGCCGTTGGTAACGAAATAGCAATGGTCGGCATTGAAGATGCGCGCCGCATTGCGTTCCGACGCGGCGACGGGGCCCGTATGGTCGAGCAGCTGGCCCAGTTCCTCGACGGCGTTGCAGACGTCGGCGCGCAGCATGTTTTCACCGAAGAACTGGTGGAACATCTGGCCGATCGGGGATTTGAGGAACGCCACGCCGCCCGAGTGGCCGGGGCAGTGCCACGAGTAGGAGCCATCGTTGGCGTAGTGCACCAGCGCGCGGAAAAACGGCGGCGACAGGCCGTCCAGGTAGGATTTCGCTTCGCGGATGATGTGGCGCGCGACGAATTCCGGCGTATCTTCGAACATGTGGATGAAACCATGCAGTTCGCGCAGGATATCGTTGGGGATGTGGCGCGAGGTGCGCGTTTCGCCATACAGATAAATGGGAATGTCGGCGTTCTTGTAGCGGATTTCCTCGACGAAGGCGCGCAGCGATTTCAAGGCGTGATCGGTTTCCTCGATGGAACCGGCGCCGAATTCCTCATCGTCGATCGACAGCACGAAGGCTGACGCGCGCGATTGCTGCTGGGCAAATTGCGACAAATCGCCGTAGCTGGTCACGCCCAGCACTTCCATGCCTTCTTTTTCCATTGCGGCGGCAAGGGCGCGAATGCCCAGGCCGGACGTATTTTCAGAACGGAAATCCTCGTCAATGATGACGATAGGGAAACGAAATTTCATGCATGTCTCCAAAAAAGCAAGCCGCCCCTGACAGATGTGAAGGGGCGGACTAGGGCGCGACGGTCAGGCGGTAGGGCAACCCGGCAGCCGCAGAAAAAAAATAAGAACGGGATTCTCGCAGAAATGCGGCATCTGCGGGAAAAAAATATCGTCCCACAGCGTCACACGCTTGCGCTAGCGTGACGCACAGGTGTGACAGGGGTATTACAGCAACACTCTGGCTATCAATATCACCTTATCAGGCTTTGCGTTCCAGCGTGACAAAGGCGTAAGGCAGGCCGGACTTCTCCGACACATGCGCCTCGCGCGCGGTTTCTTGCCACGCGGCATGATCCACGGCGGGGAAGAAGGCGTCGCAGTCGAACGTCTGGCCGATTTCCGTGACGATCAAACGTTGTGCCAGGGCCAGTGACTGCCGGTATATGTCGGCGCCGCCGATGACATAGCCTTCGGCGCCGTCCAGCAGGGCGATGGCCGCTTCCAGCGACGGCGCCGCTTCCACGCCGTCATGGCGCCAGTCCGGATTGCGCGTGATGACGATGTTGCGGCGGTTCGGCAGCGCACGGCCGATGGAATCGAAGGTCTTGCGGCCCATGAGGATGGGGTGGCCCGTCGTCAGGCGCTTGAAATGGGCCAGGTCTTCCGGCAGTTTCCATGGCAGGGTGTTGTCGATGCCGATGCCGCCTTGCTGGTCGGTGGCGACGATGATGGTCAAATGGCTCATTGGTTCTGTGTAATTGGTGGGGGCATGGCCCGATGCCCGTCATTATCGTTGAAATTGCCCGCTGCCTCCAGATGCGCACGCATGGCTCGTGCCAGCGCGCCTGGCGCTTCCAGGGGAATCATGTGGCCCGTGTTGTCTTTCAGTAGATGCAGGGTGGCTTGCGGCAGGCGTGCCGCCATGGCGCGCAGATCGTCGGGAGGGACGAGCTTGTCGTCTTCGGCGCCCACGATCAGCACGGGGCAATCGAGTTCCGGCAGGCGCGCCATCAAGTCGGGGCGGTTGATGGTGGTGACGAATTGCGCCAGCAGCACGTCCTTGCCCAGGTCCAGCCCCATCTGCTTGATCAGTCCCGTGATGGCGACGTCGTCCAGGTGCGACGGGTGCAGCAGTTCGCGCAGGCGCTGGCGCGTGATGCCCGCATAGGCGTTGCGCTCGAGCATGGCGACGATGCGCTGGCGCGCGTTAATTTCCGCCGGCAGCAAACCTTGGGCCGAATTGGCGATCAAAGTGAGAGATTTCACACGTTGCGGGTGCGCCAGCGCGTGTTCCAGCGCCAGGTAGGCGCCCAGCGAAAAACCCATCAGATGGGCTCGCGGCGCGCTGTGGCTGGCGATCATGTCCCGCATCTGCGGGCGCGTGCGCGCCTGGTGCAGGGGCACGTGCTGCAGCTCAAAGGCGTCGCCCAGGGCAGGCGCCAGGCGCGACCACAGGCGCTCGTCGCACAGGGTGCCGGGAATGCAGTCGAGCCGTATCTTGGTGTGGTTCAAGGACAAGCCTGGGGTCAGAGAATAGTGAAAATTTTTGTCGAGCAGCATTATCCGTCATTTCGCGCATCCGGGCAGCGGCAGGGGATTTTTCGTATGGTACTATTTTCAATAGTGCGCGGCTGGCAAGCAGGAACTTTATGGTAGGCTCATGGCTCATCGAGCCGGCGTGCCGGCGACGTGACCTGAAACACCGAATGCAACCCCCACATTAAAGAGGAATTACCATGGCGATCAGTTTGCAAAAAGGCGGCAATGTCAACCTGAGCAAGGAAGCTCCCGGCTTGAAGAAAATCGTGATTGGCCTGGGCTGGGACCCGCGCGCCACCGATGGCGCCGCGTTCGACCTGGACGGCAGCGCCTTCCTGCTGAAAACGGATGGCAAGGCCCGCTCCGATGCCGATTTCATTTTCTATAACAATCTGAAGTCGGCTGACGGCTCCATCGTCCACGCGGGCGACAACACCACGGGCGGCGGCGATGGCGACGACGAGAAAGTTGCCGTCGACCTGGCCAACGTGCCTGCCGATATCGACAAGATCGCCGTGGCCGTCACCATCCACGACGCGGAAAACCGCAAGCAGAATTTCGGCATGGTCGGCAAGGCGTACATCCGTTGCCTGAACGGCGACAACGGCACGGAAATCGCCCGCTACGACCTGTCGGAAGACGGCTCGACGGAAGCGGCCATGATCTTCGGCGAAATCTACCGTGCCGGCAGCGAATGGAAATTCAAGGCCATCGGCCAAGGCTTCAAAGGCGGCCTCGGCCCACTGGCCCGCTCGTTCGGAATTAACGCTTAAGAGCTCCGGAAAACGGCCCATGGCGGCGTTGCGCCGCCATGCATGTTCTGTACTATTCGTACTGTCTTCGGACGACGCGCCTTGCCCTGAGCCGTTATCCGAAGCTCCCACACCTGAATACATAATCCCATGGAAAACCTGATCAAGGGGCAGCGCCTGGCGCTGTCCGGCCTCGTCACGGGCAATGTCGTGCAACTGGGGCTCGCCAGCGCCGGCGTGCCGCTGGACTTTGCGTGTTTCGGCCTCGACGTCAACGGCAAACTGTCCGACGACCGCTACATGACGTTCTTCAACCAGCCGCGCACGCCGTGCGGCGGCGTGGAAACCTCGGCGCCGTCCGGCGATGGGGCCGGTTTCAGCTACCAGCTCGACCGCTTGCCTGCCGCCATCGAGCGCCTGGTCGTCACGGCCGCCATCGATGGCGCGTCCATCATGGCGCAGCTGGGCAGCGGCTACCTGCGCCTGCTCGATGGCGGGCGAGAATTGGCCCGCTACACGTATGCGGGCGCTGATTTTGCGCAAGAAAAAGCCGTCATGCTGGGCGAGTTCTACCGCAAGGACGGCGGCTGGCGCTTCATGGCCGTGGGCCAGGGGTTCAATGGGGGGCTGGACGCGCTGGTCGCGCATTTCGGCGGCGAAGTGGCGCAGGCCGTCGCGGAACCGGCGCCGCCGCCCAAGATTTCCCTGTCGAAAATCTCGCTGACCAAGGCGGGCCAGACGCACAGGGTATCGCTGGAAAAGGGCGCCGGCGCGCCGGGCAAACTTACCGTCAAGGCCACCTGGGTCGATAACGGCGATGGCGACGATGATAACGACGACCTCGATTTGCGTGTCGGCATCCTCTTGCCGAACGGCCAGATGCGCTTCATCCAGGCGCCCGATACGCCCGGCAACTTTGGCGCCATGCCCTTCGTGCGCCACCTGGGCGACGTGGCGGGCGCATCGGGCAAGGAGCCGGCCACGGAAACGGTGGAAGTCAATCCCGCGCTGGCGCAACATTATGGCGGCACGGTGGGCCTCGTCTTCAGCGTGTATTCGGCGCTGGCCAACGGCGCCGTCCCGGTCGCCTCCATGCGGCCGAAGATGGTCATGCAATATGGCGAGCAGATCGTCGAGTGCGCGTTCGACTTCCGCTTGTCCAAGGCGGCCGAGGACGACACGGTCTACACCTATGTGATCGGCATGGCGCGCATCACGCCCGACAGCATCATCCTGGAGCCGTCGGGCAGGACCTCGGAGCCCGGCAGCGAAGCGACGCCATGGCTGAGCTGGCAGGGCGAGAACCTGCAGCTGGCCTTCAACGGTCCCGTTGTTTTCAAGGGGGATGCCAAGGAAGACGAAGATGATTTCAATGCGGACAATCCGCGCCGCTACATCGCCTAGGAGACACTGATGGAAACCTTGTCCAAGGGACAGCGCTTACCGCTGGCCACTCTCGTTCCCGATGGCATGCTGCAGATAGTCGTCGCCGCGCAGGGATTGGCGCTCGACGTGGCCTGTTTCGGCCTCGATGCGGGCGGTAAACTGTCCGACGAGCGCTACATGACCTTTTTCAACCAGCCGCGCACGCCGTGCGACGGCGTGGAAGCGCGGGCCGGCAGCGGCGGCGACATGGCCGAGTTTGCCTTGCAACTGGCGCGCTTGCCGGCCGGCATAGACCGCCTTGTCGTGACGGCGTCCGTCGATGGGGGCGGCGTGATGTCGCAGCTGCAAGCTGGCCACGTGCGCCTGCAGGCGGGCGGGCGCGAGCTGGCCCGTTTCGCCTTTGCTGGCAGTGATTTCGCACAGGAAAAAGCCGTCATGCTGGCAGAAGTCTACCGCAAGGATGGCGGCTGGCGCTGCATGGCCGTGGGACAAGGTTTCAATGGGGGCCTCGACGCGCTGGTCGCCCACTTTGGCGGCGAAGTCGACCAGGCCGCTTCTGCTGCCCCTGCGGCGGCATCGGCCGTCATGCAGGCGAAGATCAACCTGGAAAAACGGGTCGAACGCGATGCGCCGCAGCTGGTCAGCCTGGTCAAGCAGGCGGGCGTGTCCCTGCAAAAAGTGGGCCTATCCGAGCACCGCGCCAAGGTCTGTCTGTGCCTGGATATTTCCGGTTCCATGGGACGGCTGTATAAAGAGGGGCTGGTGCAGCGCTTTGCCGAACGCATCCTGGCCCTGGGCTGCAAGTTCGACGACGATGGCGAGATCGATGTATTTCTGTTCGGCAAGAACGTCCATCATCCGGCACCCATGGACTTGAGCAACTGCAACACTTACGTGGGGCGGGCGATCATCCGCCACCCGCTGGAAGGCGATACGCGCTATGGCGCCGCCATGCAGGCCATCCGCGCATTCTATTTCCCCGATGCGGCCGGTGGCGAGCGCACGCGCCCCGTCGCCGCGGAATTGCCCGTGTACGTCATGTTCGTCACCGATGGCGGCACGAGCGACCAGGCAACGACAGAGAAGCAATTGCGCTGGGCCAGCAATGAACCGATCTTCTGGCAATTCATGGGCATCGGCAAGGGGCGCAAGTCGAAAAGCAAGTTCCTCGCCGCCTTTGCCGATTCCGACTTCCCCTTCCTGGAAAAACTCGACGAATTGCAGGGACGGCTGGTCGACAATGCCAATTACTTTTCCGTCAGCTCGCCCGACGAGCACAGCGATGCGGAACTGTATGATTTGCTGATGACGGAATATCCGGGCTGGCTGAAGCTGGCGCGCAGCAATGGCTTGCTGAGCTAGCTGCTCCTCTAGGGATGAGGCTGTAATGCCACAAGCGCAAGAGATTTGTAAATTGAAGTAAATTGCAATTGTTTGGCTGTGCGTTGGCCCCTAGAATCACGGCATTCGATTCTCGGTTGCCACGCGCTGGCGTTGCGCCTCACAGTTCCTGGGCTATCTATTTCATGCGTAAAATTGTTCTCTACTGCCTGGCGGGCGGCAGCCTGCTGTCTGCCAATGTTTCCGCTCAGGCACAAGCCGCGGCCACCGGCGACGCCGTCGTCAAGCCGTCGGCGCCTGCCAATGCGGCCAAGGCGCCTGCTACCGATGCCCCGCCATCCGTCAGCGTGACGGCCGAACGTCCCACGGGCCGGATCGACCGGCAAGTCTACGACGTCAAGTCCGACGTGGGCAGCAGCAACGGCACGGCGGCCGATGCCTTGAACAATGTGCCATCGGTGGCCGTCGACCCCGATGGCAGCGTTTCCTTGCGCGGCAGCAGCAATGTACAGATTTTGATCGATGGCAAGCCATCGGCCATGCTGCAGGGCGATTCGCGCGGCGCCACCCTGAACGCCATGGCGGCCGACGACATCGAATCGGTGGAAGTGATCAACAATCCCGGCGCCCAGTTCGGCAACGAAGCAGGTGGCGGCCCCATCCTGAACCTGGTGATGCGGCGCAACCGCAAGCCGGGCGGCTTTGCCACCGTCAACGCGAATGCGGGCATCGCCGGGCGCTACAACAGTGCCGTGTCCGGCACCTACAATGAAGGGCCGTGGGGCTACCAGGGCGGCATCAATGTGCGCCACGACGGCCGCAATTCGGTGGGCGAGGTCAGCCGTGAACGCCTGGAGCGAGGCACGGGCGCTTTCGCCCCCAGCAGCCAGCAATCCACCAGCAATGGCTTGAATGACTCGCTGGGCTTGCACGGCACCGTCAATTACAACCTGAACGCGAACGACACCCTTGCCGCCAGCATGTCGTATAACGGGCGCAGCAACGACCAGCGCTCGCTGGACCGCTATATCAACGGCGACAGCACGGGCGGCACCATAGTCGACTATGTGCGCAGCACCGTGCGCAATGGCGACAGCCGCAATTACAGCTGGGGCGGGCGCTACGACCACAAGGGAGAATTGCCGGGCGAAACCCTCAAGATCGACTTGCGCGTATCGTCCTCCACCAACGAGAGCGACAGCGATTACGCGAATACCTACGCGGTGGCGCCCGTGAATGCCTTCGACAGCCGCGCGCGCCAGCACAGCGAGACGGGCAACCGCATCGTCGACTTCAGCGGCGACTATGAGCGTCCGCTGGCGGGTGGCGTCGCCAAGCTGGGCTACAAGGTGGCCGATAACCAGAGCAGCTTCGACACTTTATATACGGATATCCATCCGGGCAACCTTTTTGAAACCGTCAACCCCATGCGCAGCAACCGTTTCGAGCTCGACGAGCGCACCATCGCGCTGTACGGCTCTTACCAGATGCGCTTGAGCGAGCGCTGGGGCGCGCTGGCCGGCCTGCGCGCCGAATACACGGACTTGAACGTGCGCCAGATCACCAGCGGCATCGAGGCCGGCAACAACTACGTCAACTATATTCCCAGCCTGTTCGCTACCTATAAGGTCAGCGACGAGAGCAACCTGCGCTTCAGCTATGCGCACCGCATCCGCCGTCCGAATGCGGGCGACCTGAACCCGTACGTGGTCTACCGAGACGAGTTCAATGTCTCGGCCGGCAATCCCAAGCTGAAACCCACGCAGACGGACTCGTTCGAGATCGGTTATGAAACGAAGATCGCGGGCCTGGAAAGCAGCTTGCGCGCCTACCACCGGCGCGATACGGACGCCATCGTCGATTACCGCTACTTTGTCGGCGACAACGTGCTCCTGACGACGCGTGAAAACGGCGCAGGCAGCCATTCGAGCGGCCTGGAGTTCAGCGTCGGCGGCAAGCTGACGCCATCGTTGACCCTGAACACGAGCGGCAACCTGGCGCGCAGCCAGCAGACCAGTTCGGACGACCTGGGCAACCGCAGCACGCGCACGGCGAATGCTTTGAGCGGCCGCGCGCGCCTCAATTACCAGGTCAATCCCGCTAACCAGTTGCAGCTGGCCCTGCAAATGCAAGGCAAGATGCTGTCGGGACAGGGCTACCGCTCGCCGAACAATACCTTGAATGTGAGCTGGCGCCATACGCTGACGCCGCAGCTGAGCCTGGTCATGAACGTGACCGATATGTTTAGCAGCAACAAGATGGAAACCGTCATCAACAGCGCTTCCTTGCGCGAGACGAGCACGCGGCGCTTCGATGGACGCATGATTTATGTGGGGCTGTCATACCGCCTGGGCGGCGCCACGTCGGCGGCGAAAGAGGGCGAGCGTGCACCGCGTTTCGGTCCGCCGGGCGGACGCGGGCCAGGCGGCCCAGGCCCCGGCGGTCCGGGAGGCGAAGCAGGCTAGGCCGCTGTAGCGATCGCGTTCAGAAAGTCGATAAAACTGTCCGCATGGCGCTCGAAGCGCCATGTGCCCATGCCATGCTCGGCGTGATACACGGGCGCGTCGCCATCGGCGATGGCACCGAGGTCCAGGCAATACGGATCGGCGCCCGCATCGGCGATCACCAGGTACTGTTCCGGCCAGCCGGCGATGGTTGCACTGCTGACGGGATTCCAGGCATAACCGTGCTGGGCCTTGATCAGATCGGCCGCGCCGTACAGGCGCAAACCCTGGAAATACTGCTGGCTGTCGATATGCACGCGCAGCGGCGAATGGCAGGCGAGGAAGCGCCGGTAGTGCTCCGGCAAGGCCCAGCGTTGCGCGATGCCGGCCATGTCGGCAGCGCTGGCGATGGTCAGCCAGTTCGATGGCTGCGCCAGGTCCTGCTCCTTCTTGCGACTGGCTCCCAACTTTTTCTCCAGCCTTGCCGCGGCTTTTTCCAGCGGCGTGCGCGGCTCCTCGAGCGCTGCATGGGTGACGGGCACGGCATGGCCTGCGCCATCCGGGGTGCCATCGCGCTGCCAGGCCAGCACGGCGTCCAGCCGCAGCTGCTCTGCCTTCCAGTGGCCGGGATCGCGGGGCAAGCCCGCATCAAAGGGCTGGCGGCTGAAGACGGCCAGGCTTTTCACGGCCTTGGCCCGCACTTCCAGGCGCGCGGCGCCGGATTCCGCCAGCGCCACCAATGGCGCATAGGCCGCCTTGCCCATGCTTTTCAGCATGCCATCGACAGCCCGGTACGCCAGCTCGGGCTGCGCCAACGCCCATGCAAAAAATGCCGCATGTTCATTGGCTTCCGCCAGTTGCACGATATCGCTCATCAGGAAGGCGCGCCAGTGCAGCAGCTGGCCTTCCCTGGCGTAGGCGATCAGGATGGCGAGCACGGCTTGCCGCTCCTCGGCCGCATGCTTTTTCAGCAGCCGCTCTTTCAGTTTGGAAAACTTGCTGCCGTCCGTTTCGTCAAACAGCTTGCGGTGCAGGGCGGCCAGCGGTGCGACCGCCATCAGACGGCCATTGCCGCCTTGATCGGCGCATGGTGTTCATAACCTTCCAGCGAGAAATCCGACGGCTCGATCTTTTCCAGCCATTCCGGCTCGTACTTGCCCGTTTTCGCATAGTCGGGCACGCGGTCGGAAATGACGAAGCGGGGCGCCGGGAACGGCGTGCGCTTGAGTTGCTCTTCCACCATGTCGAGGTGGTTTTCATAGATGTGCGCGTCGCCGATGAAATACGTGAACCAGCGCGGCGTGTAACCGGTCAGGCGTGCCACCAGATGCAGCAGGGCCGCGCCTTCGGCGATGTTGAACGGCGTGCCCAGGCCGATATCGTTGCTGCGTACATATAGACACAGCGAGATTTCGCGCGTGCTGGCGTTCGGGATGAACTGATACAGCAAATGGCAGGCGGGCAGGGCGACGGCGTCCAGCACGGCCGGGTTCCAGCCGTGGAACAGGATGCGCCGGCTGCCCGGGTTCGTCATGATGGTATCGAGGCACTCGCGCAGCTGGTCGACGGCCTTGTACAACAGCACTTTTTGCACGCCGTCTTCAATCATCTTATCAACGACTTTGAACCCTTTAGATTCGGCATCGCTAATTTGCGCATGCTTACATGCATCAAGTAGTTTGTATGCTGGCCAGCTGCGCCACTGTACGCCATACACGGGGCCCAGGTCATCCTCGCCTTCGCGGTAGGGATTGGCCAGCCATTGCGCATTTTCGTTGGCGTTCTGGTCCCACACTTTGCAGCCCAGCGCGCGGAACTCGGCTGCGTTGCGCGAGGCGCGCAGGAAGGCGCACAATTCGCCGATCACGGATTTGAAAGCCAGTTTCTTGGTCGTCACGGCAGGAAATACACCATTGGCCAAGTCGAAACGCATCATGGCACCCGGCACGCTCAGGGTGCGGATGCCCGTGCGGTTGTCTTGCCAGCTGCCCGTTTTGAGAACGGTCTTGATCAAATCTTGGTATTGCTGCATCTATTTCTCCAACGGGACAGGGCCCAGCTAGTGATATAAATAAGACCTCAATCACCAGCCGGATATGGATTGTAACCAACACAAGCCTATGCGACTAGCATAATTTGCTGAGCCAAAGCCAAACCTATTACACGTATCGATGGTCATGTGGTAACTTCTGTGTCTTCACGGAAATTTTTCCTATTTTCACACCATAAGTAGACAGCCTGTTAAATCCCCCATGTTCTTGCGACAATTTGTAAATAATAATAACGCCGCCGTGGTGGAGATGAGCAGGGCCGATTTTCTCAAGGCCAACCTGCGCCTGATCCTGGCCTGGCCCTTGCTGGGACTGGTCCTGTGCGCGGTGCTGTGGACGGCCACCTTGCTGCAGCTGGAGGCGGAAAAGAAGGTGGCGCAGCAGCAGGCGCTCGACAGCGTCTCTTCGTTATCGAAAGCGTATGGCCAGTACCTGCTGCGCACGCTGGAACAGATGGACCAGCTGACCTTGCAGCTCAAGTATGAGTGGGAAAATTCGCACGGCCAGCTGCGTCTCGACCAATTGAAGACGCAGGGTATGTATGCCTTGCCGCAATTTGCCATTGTCGCTATCCTCGACCGCAAGGGCCATCCCGTGACGGCCACGGCGCCGCTGCAGCGCCTGCGGGTCAACGAGCGCAGCGATTTCCTGCTGCGCCACTGGCGCAGCAATTCCAGCGCGCTGCGCATCGCGCTGGGGAGGGCCAATGCAGCCGGCGAAGCCACGCCGCCCGGCACCGGCGCAAGCCTCGTGCATTTCACGCGCCGGCTGGAAGACGAGGATGGCAATTTTGACGGCGTGCTGCTGATCTCCATTCATTCCAGCTATTTTTCCGAATTCTATAACAGCGTCAGTTTTGGCAAGTTCGGCATGTCGGCCATGGTGGGCGAGGAGGGCGAGCTGTTCAGCACGCGCCTCGGCTCGCGCGTGCTGCCCATTCCGAGCGGCGAGGGCACGCCGTTTCTCGATACCAGCTTCCTGGAAACGGACAGCGGCGCCCTGCACTCGGGCGGCAGGATCGCTTTTTCCGACAAGCAAAGCCGCTACGTGGGCTGGCAGGCGCTGAAAGCCTATCCGTTTACGGCCGTGGTCGGGCTGTCGGACGGCGAAATGCTGCATCCCTACGAGGAGACGCGCACCATTTACATCGGCATCGCCTTTGCCGTCACCTTGCTGCTGCTGGCCTTTGCCGCCGTCGCCACCGTGCTGTCGCTGCGCCTGGCGTGGCGCCACCACCAGTCCGAAGGGGTGCGCAACGCTTACCGCATGGCCACCGAAGGCACCAGCGACGGCTTCTATATCATTGCCGCCCTGCGCGGCGCGGACGGCAGCATCCTCGATTTCGAAATCGTCGATTGCAACGAGCCGGGCGCCGGCTACTTTGGCGTGCGCCGCGAACAGTTGCTGGGCATGCGCTTGCAGTCGCGCGCCCATGAGCCGTATTTTCGCGACCTGATCCATAATTACCGGGCCGCCATGGTCTCCGGCTTTTCCGAGGAAGAGATCGAGCTGCCGGAAGGCAACCCCTTCAAGCTGCGCTGGATACGCCGGCGTCTGGTGCGCAGCGGCGACCGCCTGGCCGTTACCCTGCAAGACATCAGCACGGCCAAGGAGCACGAGCGCGCCTTGCGTCGCCTGGCCAATGAAGATGGCTTGACGGGCTTGCCCAACCGCTATTGGCTGCAGCAATTCCTGCCCGGCGCCCTGGGGCGCGCCGCCATCGCGCGCCACATGCTGGCGTTGCTGTTCATCGACCTGGACGGCTTCAAGGATATCAACGATACGCAGGGCCACGCCGAGGGAGATAAAGTGCTGCGCGCCGCCTCCTTGCGCCTGAAGGCCGTGCTGCGGCCGGGCGACCACGTGGTGCGCCTGGGTGGCGACGAATTCGTCGTTGTGCTCGACCCGGTGGAAGACGACAGCCGCGCCGAACAGGTGGCGCAGCGCATCGCCATCGCCTTCGATGAACCGTTTTACCTGGGCAGCGAACGCCACAAGATGGGCGCCTCGATCGGCATCAGCCTGTATCCGCGCGATGGCGCCGAGACGGAAGTGCTGCTGAAGAATGCCGATATCGCCATGTATGCCGTGAAAGTGGCGGGCAAGGGCCATCACCGCTTCTTCCAGCCGGAACTGTTTGAAACCATCCGCAACCGCCGCGAACTGGAACAAAGCCTGGTGGCGGCGCTGGAGCAGGACCAGTTCCTCGTCGTCTATCAGCCGCGCGTTGACGCCATGAGCGGGCAGCTGTGCAGCATGGAGGCGCTGGTGCGCTGGCACCATCCGCAGCATGGCATGGTGCCGCCGCTGGAATTCATCCCCGTAGCCGAGAGCAGCGGCCTGATTTCGCAGCTGGGCGAAGTCGTCATCGAAAAGGTGTGCCTGCAGATGGCGCGCTGGCAAGCCAGCGGACTGGAACTGGTGCCCGTGTCCATCAACGTCTCGGCGCGCCAGTTCGGCCGTGGCGACGTGCACCAGGTGCTGGCGTCGGCGCTGGCGCGCCACCGCATCGATGCGCGGCTGATCGAGGTGGAAATCACGGAATCGGCCATGATGGATGAACAGAACCGCGCCGTGGAGCAGTTGTCGGCCATCCGCGCGCTGGGCGTGCGCCTGCTGGTCGACGATTTTGGCACCGGCTATTCCTCGCTGTCGCAGCTGCAGAAGTTCGCCATGGATGGCTTGAAGATCGACCGCGCCTTCACCATGGAGCTGGGCCGCTCGGAGCAGGGCGAAGTGTTCGTGCGCGCCATCCTGTCGATGGCGCATGCGCTAGGCATGAGCGTGGTGGCCGAAGGGGTGGAGACGCGCGAGCAGCTCGACATCCTGCGCGCCCTGCAATGCAACGAAGTGCAGGGCTATTTCATCTCGCGCCCCGTGCCCGCCGAACAGATGCTGTCGCTGATGCATCAGCGCTTTCTGATACCGCTGCCAGCCCCCGTGCTGGCAGTGTAGAACGTCGCGATGGGTGAAGAAAACAACGCCGTTTCATAAAAAGAGCGAACGTTCGCTTTTTTCTAAAAAATATTATATGCTTCGCTCATGCCGTCAGTGAATTGGAGTTCACGGCGGCAAGAAAAGTGCAAGACGGGTCAGGTTGAGATGCCCGCGATAGTGTGCCGAAGATAATTTCATATAATAAAGAGAGACCAACTTGAAACATAAATACCTGCCCCTCCTGATCGTTGCCGCGTTCGCCGGCATTTCCTCCACCGCACAAGCATCGGGCTACCGTTTCGGCTCGCAAAGCGTTTCCGCCCAGGGCACGGCCGATGCCAGCGGCGCCGAAGCGGCCGACGCCTCGACCATTTTCTACAACCCGGCCGGCCTGTCGCGCCTGGAAGGCACGCAGTTCATGGGTGGCGGCACCCTGGTGGTGCCGCATTCGACCTATGAAGACACGGGTTCGAGGACCTTTACCGGCCGCATCCCGGGCGGCACCACCAAGGATTACGCGCCGGACGCCGTCTTCGCGCCAGCCCTGTATGCCAGCAAGAAGGTCAATGATCAATGGACCGTCGGCATGGGCATGTTCGTGCCATACGGCGCCAAGCTCGATTATGGCAATGACTGGAGCGGCCGCTATGCGATCACCAACATCAAGCTCGACGCCATCGCCCTGAATCCTTCCGTTTCCTTCAAGGTCAACGAACACCACTCCTTCGGTTTCGGCGTCACCGCTGAGCACATGAAGGCGGAACTGGGCCAGGCCGTCGACGTGCCGGGTTCCGTGGCTTTCCTGGCTCAGCACGCGCCAGCCGCGTCGCAAGCCTTCCTGGCCAATATCGCCAAGACGCAGGGCCTGGCCGCCGCGCAGGCAGCTGGCGCAGCACTCAAGGGCGCCAAGGATGGCCATGCCTCGATGGATGGCGACGACTGGGGTTTCGGTTTCAACCTGGGCTATCTGTACCAGATGAATGAAGGCACGCGTTTCGGTATTTCCTACCGTTCGTCGATTTCGCACAAGCTGAAAGGCGACACGATCTGGGACTTCTCGCAAGTGTCGGACAATGCCGCCGTAAATGCCTTTATCGCCAAGGCATCGAACAAGGTCAATTCCAAGGCGCTGGTGGAAGTGCGCACGCCGGAAACCCTGTCAGTCAACGCCTTCCATCAGATGGATGATCGTTGGGCCTTGATGGGCGACGTCACCTGGACCCGCACCTCGCGCCTGGAGAATCTGGACATCCAGTTCCCGCCGACGGCCGAAGGCCCGGAGCGCATCCGCCAGCAGTGGAAGAACACCTACCGCGTGTCGCTGGGCGCCAACTACAAGTACAGCGAAAACCTGTTGCTGCGCGCCGGTATCGCGCATGACCAGGCGCCAGTGCGCAGCGCCGAACTGCGTCATCCAGCCCTGCCGGACAGCGACCGCATGCAGTACTCGATCGGCGCGAACTGGAAGCTGAACGCCAATTCCTCGCTCGACCTGGCTTACAGCTTCATCGACTTCAAGGATGCCACTGTCAACTACAAGAATGACTGCTCGCCGGTGACCCCTGGCTGCACCGGCAACGGTGAAACCACCAAGGGCCTGTTCAAGACCCGCATGCAGTTGATCGGTCTCGCTTACAACTACAAGTTCTAAGCAGGTAGTGGCGGCCAACCCGGCCGCCATGAAATGGAAAAAGCGCCTTCGGGCGCTTTTTTTTGTGCGGTCTGGGCGGGATGGGCAGGCGGCGGTGCTTCGAAGGTGTTTTCGGGATGTTGAACTTGTTTTTCGAATATGTCAATTTGTCACTATAATGCACCTTGCCATACATCTTGAGTGGCTAAAAACCGACAAGGACAAGACATGCAAATGGATATTTATCAACGCAACAGCGAGGAAGTAGAACGCCTGGCTGTTCCCGCCAGTACCTGCCCATTGGTGCGGCGTTGCGCGCTTGACGCCGGGGAGCGGTGCTCATGAGCCCCACGTTTCCCTCGGTGCAGCCGTTCTACACGGGCTTTGGCGACCCGCCCGTCGGCGCGGTGGTCGCCTTTGCCGGGCCTGTCGCTGACACAGCTTCTCCCGCCGGGTCCCCCGTCGAAGCCTTTGGTTGGCTGGTCTGCGACGGCCGCATGCTGGCCGCCGAGCGCTATCCGGAATTGTTTACAGTGCTCGGGTATCTGTATGGCGGCGTGGACGGGCAGTTTCAATTGCCTGACTACCGGGGCCGCTTCCTGCGCGGCCATGCTGGCGGCACCGGTGCGTGCACCGACATCGGCCGGGGGGATGGACCTGCCCAGCCGGATGCGCGGCCCGATAGCATCGACGTCAACTATCTGATCAAATTCACCTATGGCTTGCGCATGCAGCCGCCATTTCCGGCCTGATTGCCGCGCATGCCCTGATCCAGCAGGCTCAAGGCATGCCGCACGCTGTCGTCCGGCAGGTCCAGCAACTGGTCTCCCACATACCATTCCACCACGCTGTGCCCGGGGAGGGCTGCGTGGCTGGCGCGGCCGAACAGCCAGATGCCGTGCTCCTCGGCCACCTGGTTGCGAATGGCGATGGCCCGCTCGCGCGAGACGGGCAAGTGCAGATGCAGCATGTTGGCCTGCGGCTGGGCAGGGTTGACGGCAATGGCCGGATAGTCGCGCAGCAGCGCGTACAGCCATTCGGTGCGCGCAAAATACTGCGGCATGGCGGCGATGCGCGCGTCGAACTGCATGGCGGCGGCCACCACCCAGGGCGTGCGGTGCACGATATTGCCGCCCTGGCGGTGGAACCATGCGCGCGCCCGTTCGACGAACGGGCGGCTGCCGGCCAGCATGGCGCCACCGAGGCCGCCGATGCCCTTGTACAGCGACACATACACGGAATCAAAGCCGGCGCAGATGGCGGGCAGGGGCTGGCCAAAACCGGCTTGCGCTTCCCACAGGCGCGCGCCATCCATGTGCAGGTGAATGTTGTGGTCGCGGCAGTGCCGTTTGATCTCGTTCAGATCTTCCCACGAAGGGCACTGGCCGCCGATTTCGCGCATCGGCAGCTCGAGCTGCGCGGCGCCCAGCGCATCGGGCACGGCCCGCAAATCGTCCACCGTCCACGGGCGGTGCGGGTCGCCGAGCATCAAGCCCTTGAAGTGATCGAGCAATGCATGGTTGCCCCGCTCGTGGCGCAGGATGTGCGACGTCGGATGCAGCGCCACCAGCGAGGAACCCCGGTCCTGGCACGCCAGGCGCAGGGCAGTCACCTGCGCCATGGTGCCCGTGATGCAGAACACGGCCGCCTCGAAGCCGAGCAGGCTGGCGATCTTGTTCTCGAACTGTTCGATCAGCGCGCCTTCGCCATAGGTGTCGTGCGCGATGTCGTTGGCGTCGCACCAGGCGGCCATGGCGGCGAAGGTGGCCGCTGGCGTGGGCTGGCGCTGCCCAGGCAGGATGGTATGGCAGCGCTGGCGCAGCTCAAGCTCGTTCACGGTCGTTCCTTACAGGGTGGCTGTGGCCAGTTTTGCACCGAAGCCGATGAACATGGCGCCCACGCCGCCGCCCATGCCGGCCGACAGGCGGCGACGGCGGCGGAAGGTCTCGGCCAGGCGCGCGCCGACAAAGATGATGGCCGTCAGATAGCTGAAGCTGATCACCTGGCAGATCAGGCCCAGGCCGATGAAGGACAGCACGGGATTCGGGAAGGCCGGGTCGACAAACTGGATGAAGAAGGAAATGAAGAACAAAATGGCTTTCGGGTTCATCAGGCTGATGATCAGGGCCTTGCGGAACGGATCGCTTTCCTTGGCGGTGCTTGGCGCCACTGCCGCTTCGCCGTCGACGGCACCTGGCGCGCGCAGCTTGCGCCAGCATTGGACCAGCATCTGCAGGCCGATCCAGCCCAGGTAGGCCGCGCCGATGTATTTCACGACGTAGAACAGGGCCGGGCTGGCTTTCAGCAGGGAAGCGACGCCGCAAGCGGACAGCACCATCAGAATCAGGTCGCCGGCGAAGATGCCGAAGGCACCCTGGTAGGCGGGCCGCACGCCGCGCTGGGCGGCGACCGACAGCACATACATGGAATTGGGACCGGGCAGGATGACGATGAAGATGGTGCCCAGTAAAAAGGTCCAGAAATCGGTGATGCCCAGGTTGGCGTGGAAAAGTGCGTTCATGATGGTTCTGTTTAATTGATTTGTGCGTGATGGAATTGCAGGGCCGCCAAATTGGCGTAGATGCCCCCCAATGCGACGAGCGAGGCATGCGTGCCCGTCTCGACGATCTTGCCGTCTTCCATGACGATGATGCGGTCGGCCCGCTGCACGGTGGCCAGGCGGTGCGCGATGATGACGGTGGTGCGGCCCACCATGGCCGCTTCCAGCGCCTTTTGCACCAGGCGTTCCGATTCCGCATCCAGCGCGCTGGTCGCTTCATCGAGCAGCAGCAGCGGCGGGTTCTTCAGCAGGGCGCGGGCGATGGCGATGCGCTGGCGCTGGCCGCCGGACAGGCGCACGCCCCGTTCGCCGAGGAAGGATTTATAGCCATTCGGCAGGCGCTCGATGAATTCGTGGGCGGCCGCCATTTTCGCGGCGGCGATGACTTCCTCGTCGCTGGCGCCGGCGCGGCCGTAGCGGATGTTTTCCATGGCGTCGGCCGAGAAGATCACGGTATCCTGCGGCACGATGCCGATGGCGTCGCGCAGGGTATGCAGGTCGAGCTGCTTGATGTCCACGCCGTCGAGGCGGATGCTGCCGCTTTGCGGGTCATAGAAGCGCAGGAACAGCTGGAACAGCGTGGTCTTGCCGGCGCCGGAAGGGCCGACGACGGCCACCGTTTCACCGGCGCGGATGTCGAGGCTGACGTGATCGAGCGCGTGGGTGTCGGGGCGCGACGGGTACGAGAACATGACATCGTCCAGCGACAGCGCGGCGCCAGTGGCGGCGCGCGCGGGCAGCGGCAGCGGCGTGGCCGGGGATGCGATTTCCGATTTGACGGCCATCAGTTCCAGCAGGCGCTCGGTGGCGCCGGCGGCGCGCTGCGCTTCGCCCATCACTTCGGACAGGGCGCCGATGGCACCGGCCACGATCGACGCGTACAGGATGAACTGGCCCAAATCTCCGCCCGTCATCGCGCCTTCCAGCACGGCGCGCGCGCCCAGCCACAAGACAAACACGATGGTGCCGAAGACCAGCAAAATCGCGATCATGGTGAGCAGGGCGCGGGCGCGAATGCGGCGCATGGCCGTCATGAAGGCGCCTTCGACGGAGTCGCCGAAGCGTTTCGATTCGATTTTCTCGTGCGTAAACGCCTGCACGGTGGGCATGGCGTTGAGGATTTCGCCGGCCATGGCCGAGGCGTCGGCGATGCGGTCCTGCGAATCGCGCGACAGCTTGCGCACGCGGCGGCCAAACACGATGATGGGCACGACGACGAGAATCAACAGGCCGATGATGATGCCGGCCAGCTTGGCGCTGGTGACGAACAGCATCACCAGGCCGCCCAGGAACAGCAGCACATTGCGCAGCGCCATCGAGATGCTGGTGCCGACCACGGCCTGGATCAGGGTCGTGTCGGTGGTGATGCGCGACAGCACTTCTCCCGTCTGCGTCGTTTCAAAGAATGCGGGGCTTTGCGTGACGACGTGGCGGTACACGGCGCTGCGGATGTCGGCCGTGACGCGCTCGCCCAGCCACGACACCGTGTAAAAGCGCGCGGCCGTGGCCAGCGCCAGGATGGACGCCACGCCGAACAGGGCGAGGAACACCAGGTCGACGTGCTGGATGCTTTTTGAGCCGGCCGTGCCGCCGAAACCGAGGTCGATCATCTGCTTGAAGGCGGCGGGAATGGCCAGGGTCGAGGCGGCGGCCACCACCAGCGCGATACCGGCCAGGAAGAACTGCTTGCGGTACGGCGTCAAAAAGGGCATCAGGCCCTTGAAGGCGGCCAGGCTGCCTTTTTTCAGTTCGCGGCTGGTGCCGGTGTCGGGGGACGGTGCGCTTGCGGTGGTACTGGTGCTGCCTGTTTCTGTGCTGGTTGTCATTGTTTTTCGCTTGGTAGGTACTGTATCCGGTCTTGCTTACTTATAATTGCTTACAACTTCATCGGCTGCACGTAGCCCGTCATTTCCAGGTAGGCGCGGCCCACAGGCTGGCCGTCGCGCTCCACCGTCACGGCGCCTTCCCAGTACACGGCCCCCGTCGAGCGGCGCGAATCGAGCTCCTGGTCCGCTTGCAACGGCTTGATCTGCCAGCGCGTGGGGCCAGTGCGGATCTCGGTGGCGACCGGATATTCGGCCTGCGTGCGGGGCGAGCGCCACAGCTGCGTGGGCGTGAAATCGACGTCGCCGGGCGCGTACTGCGTCATCTTACCGGACGCATCGCGCCATGTCGCGTGCGCCCATAGTTTAGCACCTGTCTTGCTGCGGATCTGGAAGGCCATCAAGGCGCCGCCATCATCGAGGTTGGCGCCTATCCAGTTCCAGCCGCTGGCGTCCGCATCGAGCACCTGGCTCGACCACTCGTGATCGAGCCAGGTGGTGCCCGTGACGGTTTCCGGCTTGCCGCCCGCGCGCGCGATGGTGCCACGGGTAGCAAGCTGCGGCTCGCTGTAGTAGTAGCTCGATTGCGCGGGCCGGGCGCCCTTGCGCGAGTAGCCGCCAACGCCTTGCAGCAGCGCGGGCTGCGTGGGGGCCAGGGTCAGTTGTAGTGAAAAATCGCGCGCGGCCAGGCTGACCCGGTAGCTGCCGTTCGCTTGCCGCTGCATGCGCCAGTCGTCGAGTTTCACGTCCGTGTCGCCCACCCTGGCGTAGGCCAGGCCGAAACCTTCGCGCGCGCTTTTTTCGTCGTGCAGCAGCTTGCCCACCTTCGGGTCGGACAGGGCCGCGTGGCCGATGATCAGCTGTTTCGGCGCAAACGCGCTGGTGTTGTTCGTGTCGGTCGCCGTGGCGCTGCGAAAGAAGGTCACCTGGTAGCCCAGCTGTTCGCCGCCCGCGGTTTTTACCCAGCCGGTGGCGTACCACCATTCCGTCTTGTACGCGGGATGGGCGCCAAAGTCGTGCGGCAGGCGCAGGGCCTGGCCGGCCGGCAGCGGCGTGACGGGGGCGAATGCGGGCGGCGCGGCGACGGCGGCGGCGCTGCAGAACAACAGTAGACAAGTCAAACGGCGCATTACCAGTCCTCCCTGACGGCGCGGATGGGGCCAGCGGACAGCGCCTGGCGGCCCGCGATCAGCGCCGTGGCGGCAGCTGCCGTCAGCAGGGCGCCGGCCACGGTGGCGATCAAGGGCCACGGCAGGTGCAGCTGCATGGTCCAGTGGAACGATTGCGGATTGACGATGAAGACCAGCACAAAGCTGATCAACAGGCCCAGGATAAAACCGGTGGCGATGCCCAGCGCCGTCAGCGCGCCGCCTTCGAGCGCCAGGATGGACAAGATCTGCGCGCGCGTCACGCCGACGTGGCGCAGCATGCCGAATTCGCGCGCGCGCGCCAGGGTCTGCGCGGAAAACGTGGCGGCCACGCCGAACAGGCCGATGACGATGGCGATGGCTTCCAGCAGATACGTGACGGCGAAGCTGCGGTCGAAGATCTGCAGGCTCAGGGCGCGGATGGCTGAAGGATTCGACACTTCCAGACTGGCGCCGAAGGGCAGGCTTTTCAGGCGCTGTTGCAGTGCGTCGCCGGTGGCGTCCTTGGCCAGCCACAGGGCCGCATCGCTCACGTCATTGTCCCCGGTCAGGGCGCGGTAGTCGTCCAGCGGCATCTGGATGGCGCCGGAAGAGCGCGCGTAGTCGCGCCAGATGCCGGCGACGAAGAACTTGTGCAAGCCGCCTGCCAGCGGCAGTTCGATGCTGTCGCCGGGCTTGTGGTTGTAGAGGTCGGCCGCCGCTTCGGATAGCCACACGGGTTTCGCGCCATCTGGCACGGGCACGGTGTCACCCACCAGCACCATGCTCTTGCCCGGATCGGCCAGGTCGACAGGGCGTGCCAGCAGCGCCACATTCGGGCGGTCGGGCGCCAGCGACAGCGAGCGCACGCGCTGGAAATCCACCCTGGCCACCTCGGGCAAGGCCTTGATGCTGGCCTGTTCGCGTGGATTCAGGCCGGCCGTCCCGCCGCTGGCGGCCGTGCGCGCATACACGTCGGCCGGCAAGATCTGCAGCAGCCAGTCGTCGACGGAGACGCGGAAACTCGACACCATGATGGCCATCGCCACCATCAGGCTAAAGCTCGACAGCACGCCACCGAGGGCGATGCCGGCCTGGCCCGAGGCGTTCGCCAGGCGCGCCAGGGTCAGGCTGCGCACGGGCGCGTGCAGGCTGATATCCGTGCGCAGCCACGCGCGCTGCAGGAAGCGGAAGACGACGGCCGCCAATTGCGGCATCAGGGCGATGGCGCCGATCAGCAGCAGCGCGATGGACAAGTAGCCGAACAGGGGCAGCGCGAACACGGGCGGCAGGGACGTCAGGGCGCCAGCCAGCAGCAGGCAAGCCAGCGCCGGCCAGGTTTTCGCCAGGCGCGTCGTCACGACTTCCTCGCTGCCTGATTTCAGGGCGATGGCGGGGGCGGCGCGGGCCGCTTCCAGCGCAGGGGCCGCGCAGCCCAGCAGGGCCACGCCGAGGCCGAGGGCGAAATACACGAAGGCGGCGACGGGCGTGAATTGCACCTGCGGCTGCACGCCCGCGAAATAGCCGGCGCCCAGGTCGCCGCCGAAGAAGCGCAGGGCGACAGCGGCCATGGCGTAGCCGCCGGCGATGCCCAGCGCGGCACCGACGATGCCGAGACTGGCGCCTTCGAGCAGTACCTGGCGCAGCAACTGGCCCCGTTCCATGCCCAGCACGCGCAGCAGCGCGAACTGGCCGCGGCGGCGGATGACGGACAGCGCCTGCGTGGAAAAGACCAAGAAGGCGCCCGTAAACAGGGCGACGAGGGCCAGCACCGTCAGGTTGACGCGGTAGGCGCGGCTGAGGTTATTGTTGCGGCTATTCTGGTTTTCGTCATTCGGCTGGCCCACCTGGAAACGCCCCGGATACTGCGCCTCCAGCGCGCGGGACAGATCCGCCTGGAAGGCGTCGCGGTTGACGCCCTGGCGCAGTTTCAAGTCGATGCGCGACAGCTTGCCCAGCTTGTTGAAGCGCCACTGCGCCGCGCCGATATCCATCACGGCGATGCGCTGGCCGGCGCGCGCCCGCTGCAGCGAACCTGCCACGCGCAGCGGCACCGTGCCCGTGCCCGACTGCAGGGCGACCTGGCCGCCTTCGGCCACAGCCAGCCAGCGCAAGGCGGCCGGCGACAGAAAGACGGCGTCGTCGGCCAGCGTGTCGAACGGCTGGCCATCGGCCGGCGCGCCGATCAGGTCGGGCGAGATGAAGCCGGCGCGGAAGACGTCGAGCGCCAGGATATGCAGCGGGCCGCCATCCTTCTTGCCCGCCACCGTGGCCTGCAGTTCCAGCACGGGCGAGGCGACGGCCACGCCGTCGCGCTGCGCCAGCCACGGGTAGATGGCTTCGTCGAACAGCGCTTCGCGCCCCGCCACCTGCACGTCGGCCTGTCCGGACAGGCTTTTGACGGCCGTGGAAAATTCATTGAAGGCGGCCGCGTTGATCAAATGGATGGCAAAGCCCAGCGACACGCCGATAGCGATGGCGAGGATGGCGACCAGGGCGCGCACGGGATGCGCGCGCCATTCGCCCAGCAGCAGCCAGCGCGACAGCAGGCGCGTGCCTGCAGGATTTGCTGCCGGCGCCCTCAATTCAGGCATTCGACGGCCAGGCGTTCGCCGGCGCGCCGCGCTTTCAGTTGCGCCGCGTCGCGGTGCTTGTCGCCCGCGCCGACGGCATCCTGCGCCGCCCATTTTTGCTCCAGGCGCAGCTGGGCGCAGTGCTTCTCGTGCGTTTCCTTCTGTTTGGCGGCCCGTTCGCGGGCCTGGTCTTCTAGCTTCTCGCGCTGCTTGCGCGCCGCTTCCATCTGGTTCGCTACCCGTTCCTGGCGCGTGGCCGCGCCCTTGTCGGCGGCGGGCGGAGGCGAGGGCACTTCCAGTATCTGCAGCTGGCCGGCCGTGCAGGGCGTGGCGCTATAGCTGGTCTGGCCATCCTGCACGCATTTGTAGACGTCTTGCGCACTGGCCGAACCGGCCAGCAAGGCCATGAGCACGAGGGACGGCGCTCTCACAATATCTTCCCCGGATTCATGATGTTTTGCGGGTCCAGCGCCAGTTTCACGGCGCGCATCAGCTGCAGTTCCAGCGGCGACTTGTAGCGGGCCAGGTCATCCTTCTTCAGCGCGCCGATGCCATGTTCGGCCGATATCGAGCCGCCAAAGCCGTGGACCTGGTCGTGCACGATGCGGTTGATGGCATCCTGATTGGCCAGGAAGTCGCGATCAGTCATGCCGGCTGGCGGCGCCACGTTGTAATGCAGGTTGCCGTCGCCCAGGTGGCCGAAGCACACGAGCTGGCAGCCGGGGAAGGCGCTTTCCAGCGCGGCATCCGTGACGCTGATGAAATCGGCGATGCGGGAAATCGGCAGCGAGATATCGTGCTTGATGTTCTTGCCGGCCTGCGCCTGGGCCAGCGGAATATGCTCGCGCAGCTGCCACAGGCCTTCGGACTGCGCCACGGAACTGGCGACGACGGCGTCCTCGATCAATTCGTCTTCCAGGGCTGCGCCGATGCTCGCTTCCAGCAATTCGACGGCATGCGCCTCGGACTGGCTGCTGGACAGTTCCAGCAGCACGTACTGGTCATGCGGGGAGGTAAATGGGCGCGGCAACTGGGGGAACTGCTGCGCCACCAGTTGCAGACAATATTGCGACATCAGTTCAAAACCCGTCAGGCTGGCACCGCACTGGTCCTGCATCAGGCTTAATAGACGCAGGGCGTGGGCGGGCGAGGGCATGGCGGCCAGCGCCGTGATGCAGGCTTTCGGCTGCGGATACAGTTTCATGACCGCGCCGGTAATCACCCCCAGGGTGCCTTCGGCGCCGATGTACAGGTCGCGCAAGTCGTAGCCCGTATTGTCCTTGCGCAGGCCGCGCAAGCCGCTCCAGATCTCGCCCTGCGGCGTGACCACTTCCAGGCCCAGACACAGCTCGCGCGTATTGCCGTAACGCAGTACGGCCGTGCCGCCCGCGTTCGTGGCCAGGTTGCCGCCGATGGTGCAACTGCCTTCGGCCGCCAGCGACAGGGGGAACAAACAGCCGGCGGCGCTGGCCGCTTCCTGAATGGTTTGCAGGATGCAGCCCGCGTCCACCGTGATGGTGCGGTTGACGGGGTCGAGGGCGCGGATGGCGTTCAGGCGCGCCAGCGACAGCACGATGGCCGTGCCGGCGGCATCCGGGATGCTGCCCAGAACCAGACCCGTATTGCCGCCCTGCGGCACGACGGGGACTCGCCATTGCGCGCAGGCGCGCAGCACGCCGGCCACTTGCTCCACGCTGGCTGGGCGCAGCACGGCCAGGGCCTTGCCGGTAAACCTGTCGCGCCAGTCGGTGAGGAAGGGCGCCATGTCGGCGTCCAGGGTGAGGACGTAGGTGTCGCCCAGCAGGTCGCGGCAGGCGGCGAGGAAGTCGGCTTGGTCAGTCATAGGCTTGTCGCTCATTTCTTGATGCTCACTTTATTCACTTTTTCCAGCAGTTCCCTGGCCATGCGCTTGGCCGCTTTCTTGTATGGGCGCAGATACAGCACGGCGCAGGCAAAATAGATGCAGACGATGGCCGCCTCGCCCCAGGCCATCAGGGCCGAGGTGGCGTTCGTGTCGCTGTAGCCGCGCACCACGCCCTCTGTAAAATACAGCAGGATCACCATCGACGACCATTGCAGGGTGTAGACGTCGCGCTTGATGACGCCGTACAGGGGAATGAGCAGCGGCGCCGCCTTCAGCGCGACCCAGGAGCCGCCCGGCTGCAGCGGCGCGACGACGGTTTCCCACAGCAGGCACCAGAAGATCAGGGTGACGAGGCTGGCGATGGCGCCCCAGTGAAAATACTTGTGCAGTGTGCCGTGCATCATGCGCCTGCCAGTTTCGCGGCGTTTTCCGCCAGGCGCCGGCCCAGGGCGATGGCCAGGCGTTTTTCATCGTCGCTGAGCGCCTTGTCGCCATCGATGCCCGACCAGTGCGTGGCGCCATACGGCGAGCCGCCGGTGGACGTCGTCATCAGTTCGGGATGCGTGTAGGGCAGGCCCATGACCAGCATGCCGTGGTGGAAGAGGGGGATCATCATCGACAGCAGGGTCGATTCCTGGCCGCCGTGCAGGCTGCCCGTGGACGTGAACACGCAGGCGGGCTTGCCGGACAGGCTGCCGGACAGCCAGTCGCTGGCAGTGCCATCCCAGAAGTACTTCATGGCGGCGGCCATGTTGCCGAAGCGCGTGGGCGACCCCAGGGCCAGGCCCGCGCATTCCTGCAAGTCCTCCAGTTCCACATAAGGAGCGCCATCAGGCGGGACTTCCGGCGCCGTCGCTTCCGTCACCGTCGAGACGGCGGGCACGGTGCGCAGGCGCGCATCGCAGCCTGGCACGCTTTCCACTCCCTGGGCTATCAGCTCGGCCAACTGGCGCGTGGCGCCATGGCGTGAATAAAACAATACGAGAATAATCAGATTGGTTGGCTTCATCATTGGTATTATAGGGCGCTTTACAGCCTGATACGACTGCTGTCATGGCGCCGTTCTGATTTTGCACATGTTTTCAAAATATATACTCCCCATCTTTCAATATCTGTGGCGCGCCCTGAGCATGGGACTGGCCGTCGTGCGCGGCCTGACCTGGTCCGAGACGCGCGACCTGCTGCAGTTCGCACGCCGCCGCGTGCGCGAAGAAAGCCTGCCGCAAGTGGCCGGCAGCCTGACGTTTGCCACCGTGTTCGCGCTGGTGCCGCTGCTCACTTTGGCGCTGGCCATCTTCACCACTTTCCCCCTGTTTAATACCTTCCGTCACGCGCTGGAAGACTATTTCGTGCAAAGCGTGATGCCCAAGGGCATATCGAACACCATCCTCGGCTATCTGACGACGTTCGCCTCGAAGGCCACGCGCCTGTCGGCCATCGGCGCCGGTGCCCTGATCGTCACGTCGGTGGGCATGATGGGCTTGATCGAGCGCGTCTTCAACCGCATCTGGCGCGTGCGCCAGGAGCGCCGCTGGACCAAGCGCCTGCTTGTTTACTGGGCCATCGTCACTCTGGGGCCGCTGCTGGTGGGCGTGTCGCTGACGGTGACTTCGCGCGTCTTCATCGCCACCAGCGGCGTGGTGGGCGCCGTGCCGTTCCTCGGTACCGTGTTCTATACGCTGGTGTCGATCGGCCTGACCATGCTGGCGTTTACCCTGCTCTACATCGCCGTGCCGAACCGCGACGTGGATTGGCGCGACGCGGCCTGGGGCGGCCTGCTGGCCGCGCTGGCGTTCGAGGTGGCCAAGCGGGGCTTCGGCGAATTTATCCAGGAATTTCCCACGTATTCGCGCATCTACGGCGCGCTGGCCGCCTTGCCGCTGTTCCTCGTGTGGATATACCTGAGCTGGATGATCACCCTGGTGGGCGCCTTGCTGGTGGCCGCCTTGCCCGTCGTGAAATACGAGCGCTGGTGGTACGAGGCGGCGCCGGGCAGCGAATTCGTCGACGCCGTCGCCATCCTGAAAGTGCTGCACCAGGCCTGCCACTGCGCCGATTCGGCCCTGGTGGGCGCGGCCGAGATCCGCCGCAGCACGCGCCTCGGCTTCGAAGAGATGGAAACCCTGCTCGACAAGATGGTGCAGCAGGGCTGGGTGGGACGAGTCAATGTGGAGGGCGCCGTGCGGGTGCAGTGGGGCAAGCGCGTGGCCGACAGTTCCGACCACTGGGTCTTGCTGGGCAATGTCAACCGCATCAGCCTGGCCGATGTCTACCGGCTGTTCGTCTTCGGCGGCATGCGCGTCAATTCCGGCTATCCGGCCGGCTCCACCAATGAACGCGACATCAAGGCCGCCATCGAGGCGGCCGCCCTGGCGGCGCAGGTGGAAAATGCCGTGGAGCAGGGACTGGGGTTGACTTTGGCGCAGCATTTCGGGGCCGTCAAATGCAATTGAACGGCCCTTACTCTTAGTACACTACGGGCCGCAAGGCTGCCTGCAGCGCCACCTTGCTGAATGCGGCCGCATCCTGCTCCCGCACCACGCCCAGATAATACGTGTCCTCGCCGCCGTGCATGTTCACCAGGCGCAGCTGATGCGGCGCCAGGTGGGCGGCGATGGCGGCCAGGCCCTCGGCCATCGCGTCGCCATCCTCGCGCTCCGCCCAGGAAAAATCGCGCAGTGCGGGCAGGCCGATATGCTGCGCGATGCGCGGCACTTCATCGACGGCTTTCCAGTCCAGGGTGGTGCCGTGGCCCAGCGCATCGGCGGCCGTGGACCAGAGCAGGAAGAAACAGGCCGCTTCGGGCGTGTCGCCTTCGTATTCCTCTTCCAGATCGTCCTCCGCCAGTTCTTCCAGCGTGATGTCCACGCAGCGCGCGGCCAGGTCCGCATCGCCTTGCAAGAGCAGGGCGGCCATGGCGCGCAACTGCTCGCGGTCGGCCTTGGCCAGGATTTGCGCCGGCGTGAAGCTGCGGCGCTTGACGGATTTTTTCTTGCCCAGCCCCATGGACTCGCTCAACTGGGCTGTGATGGCCGCCTTGAAGTTTTCCACGGTGTCGAATTGTTCCAGCAGCTGGCCCGTGAAATCCATGCTCCAGGCCATGCCATCCTTGACCACATATAAAAAATCGCTTTGCACGGCCACGCCGCGCAGATGGTGGGCGGGCGGGTACAGGGGCGTGAACGCCTGTTTGCCATCAAGCGTCAGCATGCAGGCCAGGCCTTGCGCATCGATGGCGAAGATCAGGTTCTTGCGCAGCTTGGGTGGCGACGAGGTGGTGGCGCAATCGATGGCTTCGTACTGGCACGGTGCCAGCAGCTCGCCCTGGCTATTGATCAGGCCAAACAGGAAGCGCCCGGCTATGCGCTGGCTGACGACGGCGATTTTTTTCTTCGTGCCGAAATCCTGCACGGAGCTGTAGGCCGGCGGCACCACGACCTTGCCTGTCTTGTCGAGCACGCCGCAGACATTGCGTTCGTCGTCATTGTCTGTCTGGCGCTCGATGTCGATCAAGCCGTCTTCGCGCTCGCACATGTTGTCGACCCTGTCGATGAGCAGCGCGCCATCGGGCAGGCGCAGCAGGCGGCTGGCGCCGTCTGCATCGATCTGTTGCAGCAGATGGGGGCTGATCACATACAGGGCGCCGGGGGCGGGCGGCAGCACCACCGTGCCATTGAGGTCCAGCACGCCGTGCGCGTCGGGGGCGTCCGCCGTGGCAAAGGTGATCCAGCCTTCCTCCGCATCGTGTGCACTCAGGTCGACATAGCGCTGCGACAGTGGCACGAGCCAGCGGCCATAGGGCGTGACCAGACCGGTGACGGCCGGTTCGCCGGCGGCGCGCACTTCATAGCACAACGCGTCTTCCTCCCATCTCACTACTTCCAGTCCTTGCAGGAAAGGCAGTTCGTCCGCGCCGAGTTCCTCGACATCGGCCAGCTGTGCGCTGGCAGACGCCGACCAGTAGCCGGTGGCGGACGATGCGGCGCCGGCGGCCAGCAGGGGCGCCAGCGCTTCCCGCTCGCCGCGCTGCAGGGCGAGGTGCAAGGCTTGCGCCTCGGTGCGCAGGGCGTCGAGCCCGGCCGCGTATTGCGGCGTGCCGATATCGTGCGGGATCAGCTGCACGCAATCGAGGATCAGCCACGCCTGCCCGCCGGCCAGTAGGGCGCTGATGGCGCTGCGCGCGACGATGGATGCGGCATCGCGCGGCTTGTCCATCAGGGCGGACAGCGCTTGCCAGCTGGCCTGCGCCTGTGCCATCGGCGCGGCCAGCACGCAGGGGCAGTCTTCGCCATCGCCGTAGATGGGCCAGGCGGCGGCTTGCGCATCGGCGCCGACGAGCAGCTTGAACAGCATGGGCGTGTCCAGCCGCCATTCGGCCAGGCCCGTGATGGCGTCGGTGTCGAAGCCGGTCTGGCCGGGTAAAAAGGCGGTGCTGAACAGGGCTGCGGTATTGATCATGGATATGTATCTAAAAGTGTACGGGGGATTCAGGGCGACGGCGGCATGACCCAGTGCGCCAGCGCGCCGCGATCGAGTCCCAGCTGCTTTGCCACGGCGCCCGCCTCGAAGGCCCACAGGCCGTAGTAGCCGCCCAGGCCGTGCGCGCGCAAATGGCCGTTGAACCAGTCTTCGCGCACCAGCGCGCCATGCCAGCTGGCCAGGTAGTGCTGCAGGTGCTCGAGCTGCTGCGCAGGATCGTCCGCGTCGAGGCAATCGAACAGGGCGGTATAGGGCTCGGCGAAATACCATTCGTCGACGGCGGCACGCTGCGGATCGATGAAGGACAGCAGGGCTTCATACACGCCGTCTTCGCCATCGAAGGCCGTCTGCAGGGCGGCCAGGCGCCTGGCCAGGTCGTGGCGGCCGAACAGCAGGGTCGCGCCCAGCAGTTGCAGGGTGCGCGCATAGTCCGTCAACTGTTCGAAATCAAAGGCGGGCAAGGCATCGTCATCGTAGGCCGCGGCCAGGGTCGCGCGCGCCGTTTCGCAGGCGGCGACGGCCGCTTCCAGCGCCGTTTCCACGTCGGGCAAGGGCAGGCCCGCCGTGTAGCGCAGCGAGAACACCTGATAGGCCGTGCTGGCGGCCGCGCACGCCCAGTAGGCAGCATCGCCACCGTCGATTTCCGCCTGCGCCTGCGCGCGGACATAGGCTGCCAGCAGGGCGTCGAGGTGAGCGAGGTTGCGGCTAAAGTCGAACGCAGTGCCGAACGTCTCGGGCGGCAACTGGCGCGGCGTGCAGGGCCAGGGCGTGGACGAAGGCTGGCAGGCATCGGCGCATTCGCGCTGGATGGCCCAGTCGGCGAAGATTTGCTGCATATATTGCGCCGTTTCGTCGTCGTGGACGATGGCGCCGACGCCCACCATGGTCGTGCCGAGCAGGGTGTAGCCAGGGAAGCGGCTGCTCTCGTAGGCGATGGTGGTCACGCTCTGGATGGCCCTGCCGTCGCTCAGGTCGCGCACGCGGAAGTACACGTCGTCCCAGCCGGCCAGCGGTGGCGCTGGCGGTTCATTCGGCAGAGTGGTCCAGCTGCCGTCCGCCTGCTCTTCATAGGCATCGAGCAGCTCATCGATGCCACCGGGGCGGTCGATGCGGTTGTTGGCGTCATACTGCAGGCCCAGTTCGGCCCCGAAAGCTGCCGCGTGGCGGCCCTCGAAGACCAGGTACTGGGCGCTCGTGGTGCCGACCAGCAAGTCCGTCTGCTGGCCCGCCACGCTGAGTGCCTGCGGCAGCCGGCACCATTGGTAGTAAGGAATGCCTGCCATGGGGCCGCCTTCGTCCGCCAGCGGGTTGGTGAAGCGCAGCTGTTCCAGCCATTTATGGCGTTCGTACTGCTCCTCTTCCGTGCCGCTGCCGCGGCCAGTCAATTCGTCAAACAGGGTATTCAACAACATCATCCATCTATCCTAAAAAAACATGCACTCACGCTGCCTGCGCAAACGCAAACAGCGCGTCGAGCACGGCGTCCGGCTGCTCGGCCATCAATTCGTGCCCGCTGTCGACCTGCACCACCGTCCCATGCGCGATGCTTGAGGTCAGCAGCTTGGTCGATTTGGGCGGCGTCATCATGTCGCGCGCGCCGAAAATGAATAAAGTGGGGCAGTGTACCGAAGCGGCGGCGATTTCGCCGTTCGCGTAGGCATTGCACGCATAAAAATCCGTGTGAAACACGTGATCGGGGTTGAGGGCGGCGATGCGCTGTTTCAAGCGCCGCGCGCCACCCATGGCATAGAAGCCGGGGCCGGGAAACGAGGGCTTTTGCGCGATCGACGAGTGCGACCAGATATTGACCATGTCGATGGCCGCCTGTTCATCGTTGAGCGACGTTTCCAGCAGGGCGGGCGAGACCTTCATCGGGTAGGTGGAACCGAGCATGGCCAGGTGGCTGATTCGCTCGGGCGCCAGGAATGCCGCTTCCAGCGCGATCAATGAACCCATGCTGTGGCCGATCAGCATGGCCTTGGGCGCGCCGGCCGCGTCCAGCACGGCCAGTATCCATCGCGCCAGTTCCTCGACGCTGCTTTTCGCCGCGCCGCCGCTGCGGCCATGGCCCGGCAAGTCGACGGCCAGCACGTTCCAGCCGTGGTGGGCGAAATAGCGCGTTTGCAGGGCCCATACGGAATGGTCGTTCTGCGCGCCGTGGATGAAGACGGCCGTCGGCTGATTCGGGTTAAAGGTCTTGCCGCCCGTGTAGCAGTAGGCGACGGTATTGTCGATGGTGAGCAGCATCTCAGGCGCCTTTCTGCGACAGTTTCAGGCTGCGGGCCAGGTCTTCGATCAAATCGTCCGCGTCTTCCAGGCCCACCGATAGACGCATGGTGCCCTGCGTGATGCCCGCCTGCGCCAGTTGCTCGTCGGGCACGCGGAAATGCGTGGTGGAGGCGGGGTGGATGACGAGCGACTTGGCGTCGCCCACGTTGGCCAGGTGCGAGAAGATCTTCAGGCTGTCGACAAAGCGCTGCCCCGCCGCGCGGTCGCCGCGCAGGCGGAAGGTGAACACGCCGCCCGCGCCTTTCGGCAGCAGGGTTTTCGCCAGCTCGTAATCGGGATGCGACGGCAGTTCGGGGTAGGACACGGCATCCACGGCAGGATTGGCGAGCAGGAAGTCAATCACCTTGCGCGTGTTGGCCACGTGGCGGTCCATGCGCAAGCCCAGGGTTTCGATGCCCTGCAGGATGGCGAAGGCATTGTGCGGACTCATGACGGCGCCGAAATCGCGCAAGCCTTCGCGCCGGGCGCGCAGGGCGAACGGCGCCACCGTCGATTCCTCGGCAAAGACCATGCCGTGAAAGCCTTCATACGGCTCGCACAATTCGGCGAAACGGCCCGTCTTGTCGTAGGCGGCCTGCCAGTCGAAGGTGCCGCCATCGACGAGCAGGCCGCCGATGGCCGTGCCGTGGCCGCATAAAAACTTGGTGGCCGAGTGGAACACCAGGTCGGCGCCATGCTCGAAGGGGCGCAGCAGATACGGCGTGGTAAACGTCGAATCGAGCATCAGCGGCAGATGGTGCTCGTGCGCCAGGGCGGCAATTCGCGGGATGTCCAGCACGTCGAGGCCGGGATTGCCCAGGGTTTCCGCAAACAGTAGCTTGGTGTTCGGACGGATGGCGGCGCGCCAGGCGTCCGCATCGCGCGGGTCGACAAAGGTGGTCTCGATGCCGAAGCGTTTCAAGGTATAGGCCAGCAGGTTGTGCGAGCCGCCGTACAGGGCGCGCGAGGCGACGATGTGCGAGCCGGCGCCAGCGATGGTGGACAAGCCCAGGTGCATGGCGGCCTGGCCGCTGGCGGTGGCGAGGCCGGCCACGCCGCCTTCGAGCGCGGCGATGCGCTCTTCCAGCACGGCGTTGGTGGGATTCGAGATGCGCGAGTACACATGGCCGGCCCGCTCCATATTGAACAGCGAGGCCGCATGCTCCGAACTCTTGAAGGCAAACGAGGACGTGAAATGGATCGGCGTGGCGCGCGCGCCCGTGGCCGGGTCGGGCGCCGCGCCCGCATGCAGGGATAAAGTGTCGAAACCGGGGTATTTCGGGCCGCTCATGGTGTCTCCGCCAAGTTTTATAGTGGCAAGATCGTAACCTGATTTGCAGCCGAGCAAAAGGGCTCCTGTGCAGGGCGCATGGAGCCGTGCTGGCGGGCCGCGGGTGTAACCTGCAGTGTAAAAAAAGTGACCGGCACGGTGCGGCGGTGGTACGATATCGTATCAGCGATATTCGGGCTGTTTGACCTGTGCGCGTGCGCCGCGCCGCAGGGAAGGCGGCTACGTGCCAGCGAAATCCTGGGCTTCAGGCGAACTCTCATCGCATGTCCACCAAGAAAGATTTTATGCCCGCAATATCGTTCGACGGCTTCATTGCCGTACCCGGACATTCTATCGTCGACGGCCTGTGCCACGCAGGCTGGCTCACGCACGAGCATTTTATCTCCCCTGAACTGAGCCGCGAGTTGGCCGCCGAGTGCGTGCAATCCATGCTCAATGGCAAGATGAAAGGCGCCGGCGTGGGCAGCGGCCATGCGCCGTTGCTGCAGCCGGACATCCGCGGCGACCATATCGAATGGCTGGAAACGGGCCGCTCAAGCGCCTGCGACCGCTACCTGGAGCATATGGAAGCGCTGCGCCTCATGCTCAACCGCGAGCTGTTCCTGGGGCTGGAAGAGTACGAAAGCCATTTCGCCCTGTACGCGCCGGGCGCCTTTTACCGTGCCCATCTGGACCGTTTTCGCGACGACGACAAGCGCACCGTGTCCGTCGTGCTGTACCTGAACGACGACTGGCTGCCCGAGCATGGCGGCGCGCTGCGCCTGCACCCGCAGGGCGGCGAGCACGTCGATATCGCGCCGCAAGCGGGCCGCATGGCCATGTTCATGTCGGGCGAGATGCTGCACGAAGTGTTGCCGACGGCGCGCGAGCGCCTCTCGATCGCAGGTTGGTTCCGCCGCAGGGGCTGAAAACGCCTAAGCAAAACTACTGCGCGTCGCGGGGCGCGGCCGGCGATGCTCGCTACGTTTTTGTTAGACGTCTTGCGGGTGCATCTTGTCGCTTGTAATGTCTCTTGATTTGATTGCGCGCAAGGCTGGATTTTTCCGCAGGCATAGGCTACAGTCGCAGTAAGGGCTAGAATAACTAAAATACCAATCACGCGGACAGGACGGCCAATATGAAAGTATCTGAAATTCTCCAAGTCAAGGGCAATATCCTCTACACGGTCACGCCTGACCAGCCCCTGCTTGACGCGGCCAATACCATGGCTGAAAAAGACATCGGTTCGCTGGTGGTCATGGAGTTTGGCGACCTGGTCGGCATGCTGACCTTCCGCGAAGTGCTCAACGCGCTGCATGAAAACGCGGGCCAGATCGGCGGCGGCACCGTGCGCAAGCACATGGATGACCACCCGATCACCGTGACCCCGGATACGGAAGTCAATGAAGTGCGCCGCATCATGCTGGAAAAACACGCGCGCTACCTGCCCGTCATGAATGCCAAGACCTTGCTGGGCGTCATTTCCTTCTACGACGTGGCGCGCGCCGTGCTCGAAGCGCAAAGCTTTGAAAACCAGATGCTCAAGGCGTATATCCGCGACTGGCCGGCTGAAACCACCGACTAAGTTTCGCTGATGCAGTAAAAACAACGCCGGCATCGCCGGCGTTTTGCATTGTCAAGCCAAGGTGACGCCTAGGCGGCGCCCTGCAGCGCTTCGTTGTTCAGCCAGGTGCCCAGCGCCGTGGCCGTCATCGGGCGGGCGAACAGGAAGCCTTGCGCCATGGGGCAGCCCAGCGCTTGCAAAATTTGTGCTTGCCGCTCGTCTTCCACGCCTTCGGCGATCACGGCCAGGCCCAGGTTGCGGCCCAGCTGGATGACCATTTCGGCGATGCTGCTGCCGCGCGCGGAACCGGTGATCTCGGTGACGAAGGCGCGGTCGATTTTCAGGCGGTCGACTTGCAGGCGCTGCAAATAGGACAGGGAAGAAAAACCCGTGCCGAAGTCGTCGATGGCGATGCTCACGCCCGTCTGTTTGATCTGCCACAGCATCTTGATCAGCAGATCCGGCTCTTCCATGGCCATCGATTCCGTGATTTCCAGCTCGATGAACTCGGGCGGCGCCTGCGTCTCTTCCAGCGCCGCGCGCAGCATTTCCAGGAACAGCGGGTGGCGGAACTGCACTTGCGACACGTTGACGGACATGACGAAATTGCGGTGGCCCTGCTCGCGCAGCAGCACCAG
Organism: Janthinobacterium sp. JF4; assembly: GCF_059617925.1. Taxonomy (NCBI): domain Bacteria; kingdom Pseudomonadati; phylum Pseudomonadota; class Betaproteobacteria; order Burkholderiales; family Oxalobacteraceae; genus Janthinobacterium; species Janthinobacterium sp. JF4. Next base: position 53,859 of record NZ_JCAQAV010000031.1, read on the forward strand.
TTCCCGGCAAGCCGTGCGCAGCACCCATTCACCGAGGTCGATGATGATGCCCGAATACTCGGCAATCGGGATGAAGCGGTCGGGCGAGATGAACTTGCCGTCCGGCGTCTGCCAGCGCAGCAGCGCTTCGGCGCCCACGGGGCGGCGCGTGGTCAGGTCGATCTGCGGCTGATACACGACAAACAGCTGGCCCTGGCTGAAGGCCGTGCGCAGCGCGTGCATCATGCGCACGCGCTCGCGGATTTCGATGCCCATGCTGCGCGAGAAATAGAAGTGGCCGGCGCGTTGCTGGCTTTTCGCCCGTTTCAGGGCGATATCGGCGTCTTTCAGCGCGTCGGCGCCCGTGCCCGCATGTTCGCCCAGCCGCACCAGGCCCAGGGTGGCGGACAATTGCACGTCCTGGCCATCGATACAGAACGGCGCCTGGAACAGGGCCAGGATCTTGCTTGGGTTGACTTGCGAGGAGTCGCCCAGCACGCAAAAGATGTCGCCGCCCAGGCGCGCCACCGTCAGCTGCGGTCCCAGCTGGGTTTGCAGGCGTCCCGCCACGGCCACCAGCAGGGTGTCGCCGAACTGGTGGCCCAGCGCGTCGTTGGTCTCGGCAAAGTGGTCGAGGTCCACCAGCGACAGGGTGGCGTCGTCGCGCGCGGGGCCGGCCAGGGTGGCGTCGAGGATTTCCACCAGGCGCGTACGGTTCGGCAGCTTCGACAATTGATCGTAGAAGGCGGCATTGTGCAGGTGCGACACCAGCTCGACGTTGTCCAGGCCCACGGCGACGTTGCTGCAGAATACTTCCAGCAGGCTTTCATCGATGGCCGAGAGGGGGCGCGGCAGCACCAGGTAGGCGGCCGCGTCGCGGCTGGCCTTGCCCGCGAAGTACAGGGTGGCGTAGTCGTGCGCGTAGACATTGCGCCGCTGCGCCAGGGTGTGCTCGATGGCGGCCATCACGCGCGGGTTTTGCAGGCCGCACAGGGCGCTGTGCGGCAAGCTGGAAAAGCTGCCCGTGCAGGCCGAGACGAGCAGTTCGCGGGAACCGTTGTCCTGCAAATCCTGTACGCACAGCACGCCATCGGCGCGGATGCCCAGCAGGTCGGCGATCTGCGCCAGCACGCCGGCCGAGAAGTTCTGCACGCCGTGCAGCGCCATCAGCTGCGTGCTGGCGTGGACGATACGGTCCAGGCCGCGCCGGCTGCTGCTGATCGAACGGATCTGCTCGTACGAGCGGATGGCCGCCGTCACCGTCGTAAACAGCTTGATGCGCGTCAGTTCGGACTTGGTCTTGTAGTCGTTGATGTCGAAATCGCGGATGGCGTCGATTTCCGGCGCATAGCCGGGCTGGCCCGTGCGCAGGATGATGCGCACGTCCGTCATTTTCAGGGTTTCGCGGATGTAGCGCACCAGGTGCAGGCCCGCGTCATCCTGTTCCATCACCACGTCGAGCAGGATGACGGCAATGTCGTCTTCATGCTTGAGCAACTCGCGCGCCTGGCCGGCCGAGTACGCATGCACGAATTCCAGCGGGCGGTGCTGCATTTCCAGGTTGCCCAGGGCGAAGGTGGTGGTGGAGTGAACGTCTTCATCGTCGTCGATGATCATCACCCGCCAGACGCTGCGCGGTGCGACGGCCAGCGGCGGCGCCGGTTGCTCATCGAGGAATACCAGGTCGTCGTGATCGTCCTTGTTGGCGTCAAGGGGGATGATCGGTGCGGGCATGTATAGCTTCTCCAGGATGACTCAGTACGGGATGTGAGCACATCAGAAATGTCCATGGCGTTGTTGCACCGCCTCGCCGTACTCGCGTACTGTCTTCGGCGGCGCGCCTAGCCCTGGCCATTTCTGATGCACTCTGGCACAGCAAAAAACAGCGCTCAGGTATCGTGGCATTGCCTCGCCCCGGGCATTTTTTGACGTGCTCTCGGCGCAGCCTAAATCTGGTTTGGTAACCAGTATTGTGTCGCGCGCTTTGATTCAAGTATATAGCTATTTAATAAGCAAAATGTTTTTTTAAATCTATTCCGTCGCGCAATATTTCTTGTATTGCATGATTGCAACTCTTATTTGGTATTTTTCATATGAAAAAATACGCAGGATTTCAAAATGGCGAGATGGGCGGGGCAATATCGGGGCTAGTCGCGGCATTAGCGGCATGGCATGCCCCGCAGGCTGGTAGAATTAGGTTTTCCAGTCCTTACACTTCCTACTATGTCCGGCAATTCTTTTGGCAAGCTGTTTACTGTTACCACTTTCGGCGAATCGCATGGCCCGGCCATCGGCTGCGTGATCGATGGCTGTCCTCCAGGATTGATCCTGTCGGAAGCCGATATCCAGCCCGAGCTGGACCGCCGCAAGCCGGGCACCTCGCGCCACGTGACGCAGCGCCAGGAATCCGATACGGTGGAAATCCTTTCCGGCGTGTACCAGGGCGTGACGACGGGTACGCCCATCGCGCTGCTGATCCGCAATGAAGACCAGCGCAGCAAGGATTACGGCAATATCGCGGAAAGCTTCCGCCCCGGCCACGCCGACTACACCTACTGGCACAAATACGGCGTGCGTGATCCGCGCGGCGGCGGACGCTCATCGGCGCGCCTGACGGCGCCCGTCGTGGGCGCGGCGGCGATCGCCAAGAAATGGCTGCTGCAGCAGTACGGCACCACCTTCAAGGGCTGCATGAGCCAGCTGGGCGACATCGCCGTGCCGTTCCAGTCCTGGGAGCACGTGCATGCGAACCCGTTCTTTGCCGCCAGCGGCGACGCGGACCTGATTGCGCGCATGGAAGCGGCGATGGACCAGTTGCGCCGCGACGGCGATTCCATCGGCGCGCGCATCGACGTCATCGCGCAAAACGTGCCGGTGGGACTGGGCCAGCCCATCTACGACAAGCTCGACGCCGACATCGCCTACGCCATGATGGGCATCAATGCCGTCAAGGGCGTGGAAATCGGCGCCGGTTTCGATTCGGTGGCGCAAAAGGGTTCCGAGCACGGCGACGAACTGACGCCGGAAGGCTTTATCGGCAATAACGCCGGCGGCGTGCTCGGTGGCATCTCGACGGGACAGGATGTCAGCGTCTCGATCGCCATCAAGCCGACCTCGTCGATCCGCACGCCGCGCCGCTCGATCGATAAAGAAGGCAATCCCGTGATGGTGGAAACGTTCGGCCGCCACGACCCGTGCGTGGGCATCCGCGCCACGCCGATCGCCGAAGCCATGCTGGCGCTGGTGCTGATCGACCACGCCCTGATGCACCGCGCGCAATGCGGCGATGTGTCTGTTTCTACGCCGAAGTTGAAATGATTAATTTTGTCGTTTAATAAAAACGCTAGCGACACCTGACAAAACCGTAGCGAGCGGAAGGGAGAGGTGGCTAGGAAGCGCAACCGTACTCTAGTACGGTGAGCATCGCAGGCCGCCTATACCGACGCGCAGTAGGTTTGGTCAGGTGTTCTCATGCAACTTTATTCGCCACCAATTCCAATTGGTGCCGCATCTCCACCGACTGCACCAGCAACGCCCGGATATCGTTGATCAGGTTGAATTCCGTCTGGTTCAGCTGGATCGGCGGGAAGCTGTCATCCCAGTCACCGTATAAAAATCCCGTGGGGTGGCCGTTGGCCGACAGGGGCAGCACGACGAAGCTGCGCGCTTCCGACAGGGTCGCTTTCCACCATTGCGGCAGCTTGGCGGCAAATTTCGGGTCGCGCGCATTGTCGATGAAGATCACGCGGTCGCTATTGAGGGCCGCATGGAACACGTTCGGTTCATACGCGTCGCCAAACACCATCAGATCCTGCAAGTCGGCCATGCCTTCGCCCATGCTGATGCGCGCCGAGTACAGATGATCCCTGTGGTTGCGCACGAACGCCACCGAGCGCGAAAAGTCGAAGCCCTGGTGCAGCGTTTCGAGCGCCATCGAGACCATCTGGCCCGGGCTGGCGCTGCCGATGGCGCCGCGCAGGTCGGCCAGGCCGCCGATCAATACGCGGTTGCCTTCGGCGCGCATGCGCGTCGAGGCCAGCTGGCGCGCGCGCCGTTCGGCCGGTTTCGACAGGGGCGCGATCGACAGGTCGGCCGCCGCCATCGCCTTGGCCTTGTCGACCGCCACGGCCAGGTCGGTCGCGGTGATGCCCAGGGTGCCCGCGTAGTCGTCGATCAGCGCGTGCACCTGCGCCGCGCCGGCCGCGTCGTCATGCCACAGCGAGTCGGCACAGCGCGCCGCCATGGTCGACAGGCCCGCCATCCAGTCGGCACCGCTGACGGGCGAGTCGTCCGGTGACGGCTCCATCGGACGCATGCCGTTGATCAGGTGCTGCGGCAAGCCCCAGTGGGCGGCCGTGGCATAGCCCACTTCCGGCAGCGACAGGCCGAGGATTTCGCGCGCGGCGGCCGCCTCGTTGCCGGGACCCGCGTGCGCCTGCAGGCGCGCCCAGAAGTCCGTCATGTAGAACGTCACCATCATGCGGCCCAGGGTGTGCAGCATTGAGCAGACCACGGCCTGCTCCGCCTGCAGGCTGCCGGCGCTGGTGGCCACCTGCTGCGCCACCATCCCGGCCAGCACGGCCTTTTCCATTTCCACGTGGGCGCTGACGGAATCGGGCGACGCCTGCGACAGCTCCTCGATCAGTTTCAGGCCCAGCGCCAGATGGCCGATGGCGTCGATGCCCAGCACCAGCACGGCCTTCGAGACCGTATTGACCCGCTGGCCGAAGGCCGAATACATGCCGCTGTTGGCCAGCCGCAGCACCTTCTGCGTCAGGACAGGGTCGGACAATACCGTTTGCGTGATGTCGAATTCGTGGTCATCCTCGCCGCGCATGGCGCCCAGGATGGCGCTGATGGCTTTCGCGAAGCCGGGCATGTCGCCTTGCTGGCGCGTGCGCGCCCACAGCAGGTCCAGGGTGTTTTTGCCGAGCTGTGTCGGCGCCGTGAAATGACCTGGATTCATTGCACCCCTCCGCGCGGATCATTGGCAGACGGCGCAGGCACCAGCGCCGCATAGGTTTTGTCGCTCAAGGCCGATAGCGCGGCATGGGCCGGCATCGGTTTGCCCGTCAGGTAGCCTTGCACATACTGGCAGCCGCGCGACTCCATGAAGTGCATCTGTTCCTCGGTTTCCACGCCCTCGGCCACCACGGACAGGTTCAAATGCTTGGCCAGGTCGAGAATGGTGTTGCAGATGGCCGCATCCTTGCTCGATTCGGGCAAGTCCTTGATGAAGGTGCGGTCGATCTTCAGCACGGAAATGGGGAAGCGCTTCAGATACGCGAGCGAGGAATAGCCGGTGCCGAAATCGTCGATGGCGATGCGCGCGCGGCGCTCCGTCATCTTGACGAGGATGGTTTCCGCATGCACGGGGTCGATCATCAGGGTGCCTTCCGTGATTTCCAGCACCAGGTGTTCGCCCGAGAGTCCGGAAAACGCGATGGCGTCATCGAGCACGTCGAGGAATTTGTCGTTGCGGAACTGGCGCGGGCTGATGTTGACGGAGATGTACAGCGGCCGCCTGGCCACTTCCTGGAACTGCTTGAGCTGCACGCAGGCCGCTTTCAGCGCCCAGGCGCCCAGCAGATTGATCAGGCCATTGGCTTCGGCGATCGGGATGAAGCGCACGGGCGGCACCAGGCCCAGGGTCGGGTGCTTCCAGCGCATCAGGGTTTCGAAACCCTGGATCTGCCGCGTGTGCGCGTCGACGATGGGCTGGTAAAAGAGTAAAAACTCGCCTTCGCGCACGGCGTGGAACATGGCCGCTTCCAGCGAAATATCGTGTTCCGACGGGCCATTCAGGCGCGGACTGTAGACCAGGCAGCGGGCCTTGCCCGTTTCCTTGGCGCGCGACATGGCCGCATCGGCCAGCGCCACCAGGCGCACTTCATCTTCCGCGTGCAGCGGATAGATCGATACGCCGACGGAGGCGCCCACGTAGATCGTGTGGCCGTCGACTTCGAACGGCGCCTGCAGAGTGGCCAGCAGGCGGCCCGTCACCAGCTTGATCTGCGCGTCCGTGGCGCTGCCGGGCAGCACGGCGACGAATTCATCGCCGCCCACGCGCGCCAGGGTATCGCTGTCGCGCAGGGTCTTGCGCAGGCGCGCCGCGGCCAGGCGCAGCACGGCGTCGCCGACGGGGTGGCCGAGGCCATCGTTGACCTTTTTAAAGCCATCGAGACCGATGGTGGCGACGGAAAACCCCTGGCCCGAACGTGCGGCCTGGGCGATCACCATGCGGATGCGGTCGGACAGCAGCAAACGGTTCGGCAAGCCCGTGAGCGCATCGTGCGTGGCCATGTGGCGCAGCCGTTCTTCCGTATTGTGCTGGGCCGACGTGTCGCGCCCGACCACCAGCAATTCGGCGATGCCGGCCGCATTCATATAGGAAGACAGGCGCAGTTCGAACCAGATTTCCTGGTCCGGCGTTTGCAGCCTTACTTCCAGGCGGCCCGGCTCTTCCAGAGCGTCTTCCAGCGCCGCTTGCAATGCCGCGCGCGACGCTTCGGTGGCCAGCGGCAGCAGCAAATGGCCGGACAGGCCCGATGGCGCGGCAAACAGGGTGGCCGCGCGCTTGCTGGCGAACAGGATCAGGCCGTCCGTATCGAGCCGGAACACGACGTCGCCGGCCTCTTCCATGAGGTTGTCCAACTCGTGGCGGGCCTCGCGGTGGGCGGCAGATGGGGTACTGGAAAACATCGTGCTGGCTTTTACCTTTTTATTATCAGTGCCGGCGCCGCTGCTGGCGGGGTGCCGACGAAAATAGTGCATCGTGCGCGACGCGTGCCAGAGTGGCCGGAAGGGCGACTATCGGAACGCGATCCACACGAAATGTATCATTGAAAAGCACCCGATTACATGAAATAGAGCAACATTGCTTCAGGTTTTGTAAATATTCCTGCCTTCCATGAAAAAAATCATGTCGCGCGACACATGCAGGCATTTTCATTCCGCATAGAAACATTTATCTGCGCCTGCTTCCACTGGCGCGCTTGCCCCGCCATGCGCTTTACGCTAGTCTGGCTGGCAGACGGTGTTGACGGTGCGCCAGCGACGGCAAGGGCGCCATGATAACAAATCGCGGGAGACCCCCATGAATGCATTTGACACGCATGAAGTTTTCAACCAGGCCACGCCCTTTGAAAACGTCAATCTGTTCGCCTGCGACCCGGCGCTGACCGAAGCGCTGCTGCGCGAGGGCGGCGGCGCGGCGCTGCAGGAGCTTGACGCGCTGGGTGAAACGCTGGGCCGCGCCGAGACCTATGCGCTGGCACGCCTGGCCAACATCCACACGCCCGAGCTGCAGCAGTTCGACCGGGCCGGGCGGCGCATTGACGAAGTGCTGTTCCATCCGGCCTGGCATGAACTGATGGCCATCCTCGTGGGTGCCGGCGCGCACGCTTCGCCGTGGGCCATGCCCGGTCCCGGCGCCCAGGTGGCGCGCGCGGCGGCCTATCTATTAGTAGGGCAGGTGGAAAACGGCACGCAGTGTCCCGTGACGATGACGTATGCCTCGGTGCCAGCCTTGCGCCAGGCGCTCGACCTGCCGCACATCGCGCAGCGCTGGCTGCCGAAAATCCTCTCGCGCGAATACGATCCCCGCTCCTTGCCCGTGGAGCAGAAGCGCGGTGCCCTGGTCGGCATGGGCATGACGGAAAAGCAGGGCGGCTCCGACGTGCGCAGCAATACCACGCGCGCCGTGCGCGTGCCGCCGGCCGAGGCGCAAGCCTTGTTCGGCGGCGAGGCCGGCGGCGCCTGGCGCATCGTCGGCCACAAATGGTTTTTCTCGGCGCCCCAGTGCGACGCGCATCTGATCCTGGCGCAGGCGGACGAGGGGGGATTGTCGTGCTTTTTCCTGCCCCGCTACCTGCCCGACGGCAGCCGCAATGCCATCCGCGTGCAACGCCTGAAGGATAAATTGGGCAATCGCTCGAATGCCTCGTCGGAAGTGGAGTTTGCGAACGCTTACGGCTGGCTGGTGGGGCAGCCGGGGCGGGGCATTCCCACCATCCTGGAAATGGCCAGCCACACGCGCCTCGATTGCGTGCTGGGCAGCGCTGGCATCATGCGCGCCGCCTTGACGCAGGCACTGCACCATGCGCGCCAGCGGGCCGCGTTCGGCAAGCCGCTGGCCGAACTGCCCCTGATGCAAAACGTGCTGGCCGACCTGGCGCTGGAATCGGAAGCGGCCACGGCGTTTGCGCTGCGCCTGGCCCGCTGCTTCGATGAAAGAGACGATGCGCAGCAAGCGATGCTGGCGCGTGTGCTGACGCCAGCCGGCAAATACTGGATCTGCAAGCGCGGACCCGGTTTCGGCGCGGAAGCCATGGAAGTGCTGGGCGGCACCGGCTATGTGGAAGAGGCGCCGCTGGCGCGTTTGTATCGCGAACTGCCCGTCAACTCGATCTGGGAAGGCTCGGGCAACGTCATGTGTCTCGACGTCTTGCGCGCCTTCGGCAAGTCGCCGGCCGCGCGCGACGCCCTGGCGGCCGAGCTGGCGCTGGCCGGCGATGATCACGCCGACTTTGTCGATTGCCGCGCGCGCCTGCTGGCCGACCTGGACGGGCCGCAGACGGACGAATTTGGCGCGCGGCAATTATCCGAGCGCATCGTGCTGGCCGTGCAGGCGGCCTTGCTGCTGCGCCATGCGCCGCCTTTCATCGCGCAGGCCTTCCTGCAGTCGCGGCTGGTGCAGGCGCCGGGCGGCGCGTATGGCCGCTTGCCGGCGGGTACCGATTGCGCGGCCATCCTGGCGCGCGCGCTGCGCGAGTACTGAGTTTGCTTCGGCCTGCTGGGTGCGCAATTATTTCGCAAATTCCGGCCACAGGCGGGCTGGGGGCTGGGATAATGCTGCAATCCATCATTTTATCGATATACACAGCGCGCCTGCGGCCCAGGCTTGCCGCCGCGCCAGATAGCAGAGAAAGAAAAATAACATGAAACAAGATCCACGCTTCCCGAATTTGTTCATTACCGATCACCCATTGATCCAGCACAAATTGAGCCACATGCGCGAGCACGATACGTCGACACGCACCTTCCGCGAATTGCTCAAGGAAATCACTTTGCTGATGGGTTATGAAATCACGCGCGACCTGCCGCTGACGACGCGCGAAATCAAGACGCCGCTGGTCACCATCGACGCGCCCGTCATTGCGGGCAAGAAATTGGCCATCGTGCCGATCTTGCGCGCCGGCATCGGCATGAGCGATGGCTTGCTGAACCTGGTGCCCTCGGCGCGCGTGGGCCACATCGGCGTGTACCGCGACCCGGCCACGCACATGCCCGTGGAATACCTGGTGCGCCTGCCCGACCTGAACGAGCGCACCTTCATCCTGTGCGATCCGATGGTGGCGACCGGCAATTCGGCCGTGTATGCCGTCGACGTGCTGAAAAAGCGCGGCGTGACGGACGAGCAGATCATCTTCCTGGCCCTGGTGGCCGCTCCAGAGGGCGTGACCGTGTTCCAGAACGCGCATCCGAACGTCAAGATGTTCTGTGCTTCGCTCGATTCGCACCTCGATGATCACGCCTACATCGTGCCGGGTCTGGGCGACGCCGGCGACCGTATCTTCGGCACCAAGTAAGCCAACTCAGGCGAGTATTGCGATGGCAACCTTGATCGACCCGGATTTTCGCGCGCGTTTGCGTGCCCTGAATGAAAAATATGCGGCTGGCGTGCCGGCCCTGTTGCAAGCGATCGCGACGGCAAGCGGCCGCTGCGACAGCGAAGGCCCCCGCCTGGAGCCCTTGACGGAACTGCACCGCGCGCTGCACGCGGTGGCCGGCTCGGCTGCCACCTTCGGCTTTGCTGCGCTGGGCCAGGAATGCCGGCGCATCGAACAACTGGTGCGCGCCATGCTCAATGCCCCCGCGCAAGCGGTGGCGGAATGGCCCGCCGTGCGGGCGCAAGTGGCGGTGCTACTGGACTGGGCGGGGCGCGATGCGGCCGCCACCCACTTCACCGCGTGAGCGACATCACGATGTGGTTACAATGATTCATTTGATACAACGCAAAGCATCCGCGTCGCAGATTAGGATATAGTGTCTCCATGCCGCTGGTACAGGGCGCCGCAAGACGGGGATTTGGCTATTAAAGTAGTGTTCGCAAGTTTATTTTGCGAAAGAATGGTTTTTCTCAGTTTTGTTGGTATAATTGGGCATCGTTGGATTCGAGGTAGTAGTGCAGTTAGTCTGTCATTTCTTTCTTGCTTCAAACGATATAACGGGCGCAAGCCCAACTTAACTGAAATAGGAAATTGTAATGGCAACTGGCATCGTAAAATGGTTCAATGATTCGAAGGGTTTCGGCTTTATTACCCCTGACGAAGGCGGCGAAGATCTGTTCGCTCACTTCTCGGCTATCCAGTCGAACGGCTTCAAGTCCCTGCAAGAGAACCAACGCGTTTCTTTTGAAGTGACCGCTGGCCCTAAAGGCAAGCAAGCTTCGAACATTCAGCCAATCTAATACGCTGGATCAAACGAAATAAAGAAATCCTCGGTCTCCGAGGATTTTTTTTCGCCTGAATTTCTATGAGGCATCGGTTGTGCGTGGGCTGCGCGTTCTTTTTGGCGTGCTTGCGTCGCCGCGCAGGTCGGCTTAGCGCTCGCGCGTAAGCCGACAATGGGGATGTGTCGGCTTACGCTACGCTACGCTGAGCCGACCTACGCCTGGACCTTTACGGCGCCCAATCAGTCCGTAGCGAGCGGCAGTGATTTGTGGTCGAGAAGCGCAACCGTACTTTAGTACGGTGAGCATCGCCGGCTGCAAAGCGCGCCGCGCAGCAGGTCTGATTGGGCGTCCTCAAATAGCGCGCTCACGCCAGTAGTCAGGCAGTGAGTACGAGTGCCTTAAAAAATCCACAAACGCCCGTATGCGCAGCGGCAGATGGCGGCGCTGGGCGAACACGGCGTAAATGTCATTGCCCGGCGCGGCGAACTGGTCCAGCACCGTCACCAATTGTCCCGAGGCGATCTCGGCGCCCACTTCCCACATCGAGCGCCACGCCAGGCCCTTGCCGGCCAGCGCCCAGTCGTGCAGCACTTCGCCATCGTTGCAGACCATGTTGCCGGCCACCTTTAAAATGACATTCTTGCCGTTTTCGCGGAAGGTCCAGCCCCGCTGGCTGCCTTCGCTGCTGATTGCCAGGCAATTGTGTTTCGCCAGGTCGGCCGGGATGCGCGGCGTGCCCGCCCGTTTCAGGTAGGCGGGCGAACCGACGAGCACGCGCTGATTGTCGGCCAGTTTGGTGCTCACGAGCGAAGAATCGGACAGGCTGGCGATGCGGATGGCCACGTCGATGCCTTCGCCAATCAGGTCGACGAGTCGGTCGTTCAGGTTCAGCGACACCGTCACGTCGCGGTGCTCGGCGACAAAAGAGGGAATCAGGGGTGCCACGTGCTGGCGCCCGAAGCCGGCTGGTGCGGAAATGAGCAAGTGACCGCTGGCCTTGACGCTGCGCTCGGCCACGGCCGCTTCCGCCTCTTCCAGTTCGCCCAGGATGCGCTGGCAATCTTCGAGGAAGGCGGCGCCTTCATTCGTCAGGGCCAGCTTGCGCGTCGTGCGCTGCAGCAATTTGACACCCAGGCGCTGCTCCAGCGCGTCCAGGCGCCGTCCTATCATGGCCGGGGCGATGCCTTCGGCGCGCGCGGCGGCCGACAGGCTGCCCTTGGCGACCACTTCCACGAACGTTGATATTTGTCTGAACTGGCCCATGTTGTGCTCCTGTAATACCATCACTTGTGATAAAAACGCATAGATGAAGTGATTTTTAATCTCGTTTCCATGCCTTATAGTGCAATACTATAGAACAAACGCACCGCCCTGCAGAGTGTTTTTGCGCCTCTGTCCAGCTTGTCCGCGCAGTCGTTCAGCATATACTTGGATCATCAGATTACCTTTGCTTATATTTACTAAAAACGGAGAACTTCATGACGCAGAATACGATCGCACTTCCAGAAGGCATGCAAATCACGGGGGAAATCAAGCCCGGCTATGAACAGATCCTGACGCCGGCCGCACTGGCGCTGGTGGCCAAGCTGACGCGCGCGTTCGAGCCGCGCCGCCAGCAATTGCTGGCCGTGCGCGTGGAACGGGCCAAGCGCCTCGACGCGGGCGAGCGTCCTGATTTCTTGCCAGAGACCGCACACATCCGCGACGGCGACTGGAAGATCGCGCCGATCCCGAAGGCGCTGGAATGCCGCCGCGTGGAAATCACCGGTCCCGTCGAGCGCAAGATGGTCATCAACGCCTTCAATTCCGGTGCGGACAGTTACATGACCGACTTCGAGGATTCGAACACGCCGAACTGGGATAACCAGCTGACGGGCCAAATCAATATGTTCGACGCCGTGCGCAAGACGATTTCGCTGGAGCAAAATGGCAAGTCCTATAAGCTGAACGACAAGATCGCGACCCTCGTCGTGCGTCCGCGCGGCTGGCACCTCGATGAAAAGCACGTGCTGGTCGACGGCAAGCGCATTTCCGGCGGCATCTTCGATTTCGCCCTGTTTATGTTCCATAACGCCAAGGAACAACTGGCGCGCGGCGCCGGCCCGTATTTCTACCTGCCGAAGATGGAATCGCACCTGGAAGCGCGCCTGTGGAACGATATCTTTGTCATGACGCAAAACGAATTGGGCTTGCCACAAGGCACGATCAAGGCGACTGTCCTGATCGAAACCATTCTGGCGGCGTTCGAAATGGATGAAATCCTGTACGAGCTGAAAGAACACAGCTCCGGCCTGAACGCGGGCCGCTGGGATTACATCTTCTCGTGCATCAAGAAATTCAAGCTGGACAAGGATTTCTGCCTGGCCGACCGCGCCAAGGTCACCATGACGGCGCCGTTCATGCGCGCCTACGCCTTGTTGCTGCTGAAAACGTGTCACAAACGTGGCGCACCGGCCATTGGCGGCATGGCGGCTTTGATCCCGATCAAGAACGATCCGGAAAAGAACGACATCGCCATGGGCGGCGTGCGCAACGACAAGGCGCGCGATGCCACCGACGGCTACGATGGCGGCTGGGTTGCCCATCCGGGCCTGGTCGAGCTGGCCATGGGCGAGTTCACGAAAGTGCTGGGTGACAAGCCGAACCAGATCGAGAAACAGCGTCCCGACATCGACGTCAAGGCGTCGGACCTGCTGAACTTTCAGCCGGAAGCGCCGATCACGGAAGCGGGCTTGCGCTACAACATCAACGTGGGCATCCATTACCTGGGCAGCTGGCTGGCCGGCAACGGTTGCGTGCCTATCCATAACCTGATGGAGGACGCGGCCACGGCCGAGATCAGCCGCTCGCAAGTGTGGCAGTGGATTCGTTCCAGCAAGGGTGTGCTGGAAGACGGCCGCAAGGTGACGGCCGAGATGGTGCGCGCCATGATTCCGGAAGAGCTGGCCAAAGTGCAGCGCGATGCGCCAGGTGGCAATGGCCCGACCTATGTGCGTGCCGGCCAGATCTTCGAGGAAATGTCGACGTCGGAATCGTTCGCTGAATTCCTGACCTTGCCGCTGTATGAAGAAATCTGATCCTGATCAAATAGATCGATAAAAAATCCCGGCGGTGCATACAAGCATCGGCCGGGATTTTTTATGGCGGAAGGGTGGGCTTAAAAGCTGTTTTTCCACATCCGTAGCGCCGCGAACGCTTCCACGGGCGAAGCGTCGGTGGCCAGCTTGCCTTCCACCTTCAGGCTGGTCAGAATCGCCGGTTCACGGTAGCGCAGGAAGGGATTCGTGGCCTTCTCGAGGGCGATGGTCGATGGCACGGTCGCCAAGCCTTGCTGGCGCTTTTCTGTGTCGATGGCGATGCGTTCTTGCAAGGCCACATTGCCCGGCTCGACGGCGTTGGCAAAGCGCAGATTGGACAAGGTGTACTCATGCGCGCAAAATACCTCCGTATCGTCGGGCAGGGCGGCCAGCTTGCCCAGCGAGTCGGCCATCTGGCCCGGCGTGCCTTCGAACAGGCGGCCGCAGCCGCCCGCAAACAGGGTGTCGCCGGAAAACAGCCACGGCGCGCCGCTGCGCTCGTCGCGCTGGCGCACGTAGGCGATGTGCCCCTTGGTGTGACCTGGAACGTCGATGACGGTCAGCTGCAAGCCCAGTTCGGGCACATAGGCGACATCGCCTTCGGCAAGCGGTTCCGTGATGGCTGTGATAGCCTCATTGCGTGGGCCGAAGACGGGGACGGCGAAATGCTGCAACAATTCAGGCACGCCACCCGTGTGGTCGGCGTGGTGATGCGTGAGTAAAATGGCGGACAAGGTCAATTGATGGGCTTGCAGCGCATCGAGGATGGCCATGGCGTCGCCGGGGTCGACCACGGCGGCGTGGCGGCCGTCATGGATCAGCCACAGGTAATTGTCGGCAAAGGCGGGCACGGCAAGTACCGATAAAGCGTGTTCAGGGGAATTGGTCATGAGCAAAAGAGAAAACTGAATGGACAGTGTGGCATCCGAAAAATCCATTATAGCGCTTGACGGCTGGCTGCAGACGCCGGCCGGTCTGTACGTGCGCGCCTGGGAGCAGCAATGCCTCGACAGCCTGACCGTCGACATCTTCGGTTTTAATGCCGTGCAGATCGGTTTGCCCCAGCTCGACGCGCTGGCTGCCAGCCGCATGCCGAACAAATGGCTGCTCGATGCGCGCCTGCCGTCGCGCACGCCGCAGGAACGCCGCCTGACCCTGGTGTCGGTCTTCGACGAGTTGCCGTTCGACTCGCAAAGCCTGGACCTGGTGGTCTTGCCGCACGTACTCGAATTTGCCGCCGAGCCGCATCAGGTCTTGCGCGAAGTCGAGCGCGTGCTGATCCCGGAGGGGCGCGTGATCGTCTGCGGCTTCAATCCGGCCAGCCTGTGGGGCATGCGCCAGGGCCTGGGACGGGTCACGGGACGCCATTACCTGCCGCAGGCGGGCGAGCTGATCTCTATGCCGCGCATGAAAGACTGGTTAAAATTGCTGAACATGGGCGTCAGTCAAAGCCATTTCGGCTGTTACGCACCTGCCTGCAGGACAGAAAAATGGCTGCGCCGCAACGCCTTCATGGACAAGGCCGGTGCGCGCTGGTGGCCATATCTGGGCGCAGTGTATATAGTGCAGGCGATCAAGCGCGTCAAAGGGATGCGATTGATCGGTCCGGCGTGGACCAAGAAACCGGCGACGGCGCCCGCAGGCGCACCGGTCACGAATAAAAGGCGGGAACAGCAAGATGGATAAGGTTGAAACGAAGGTTGAGATTTATGCCGATGGCGCATGCAAGGGCAATCCCGGCACAGGCGGCTGGGGTGCGCTGATGGTGGCCGACGGCGCCAAGAAAGAAATTTACGGCGGGGAACTGAATACGACGAATAACCGCATGGAATTGAAGGCCGTGATCGAAGCCTTGACGGCGCTCAAACGTCCCTGCCAGGTAGTGCTGTATACCGATAGCCAGTACGTGCAGAAGGGCATCAGCGAATGGATCCACGGCTGGAAGGCGCGCGGCTGGAAAACGGCGGCCAAGGCTCCTGTGAAAAACGTCGACCTGTGGCAGGCGCTCGATACGGCCCAGGCCGTCCATGAAGTGGAATGGCGCTGGGTACGCGGCCACAATGGCCATCCGGGCAACGAGCGGGCCGATCAGCTGGCCAACCTCGGCGTGGAAACCGTGCGCGCCTGACGTTAAAAATTCCTCTCGCGAAACAGCGGGCAGGGCGTAATCGAAGGGCACAGGTTTGCTATACTGTGCCCTTCGCTTTTTGCTTTTAAGACTGAATCTGCCATGCGTCAAATTGTTCTCGATACTGAAACCACCGGCCTGAACCCGCGCACGGGCGACCGCATCCTGGAGATCGGGGGGGTCGAACTGAACAACCGCATGTTGACGGGGAATAATTTCCATCAATACATCAATCCCGAGCGCGACTCGGAAGAGGGCGCGCTGGCCGTCCACGGATTGACGACGGAGTTCCTCAGCGACAAGCCGAAATTCGCGGAAATCGCGGAAGAATTCCGCGCGTTTATTGCCGGTGCCGAATTGATCATCCACAACGCCCCGTTCGATATCGGCTTCCTCAATGCGGAATTCAAGCGCCTGAACTTGCCGCCAGTGCATGAGCAGGTGCATGGCGTGATCGACACCCTGGTGCAGGCGAAGGAAATGCATCCAGGCAAGCGCAACTCGCTTGACGCCCTGTGCGACCGCTACGGCGTTTCGAACGCCCACCGCAAGCTGCACGGCGCGCTGCTCGATTCCGAATTACTGGCCGACGTCTACCTGGCCATGACGCGAGGCCAGAACAGCCTCAGCATGGAAGAAGAAGTGGAAGTGGCCGCCGACGGCGCAGCCCTGGAAATCGTGCCCCTGGCCGAAGTCATCTTCCAGAGCGCCACGGCCGATGAACTCGCCGCCCACGAAGCCACCATCGCCGGCCTCGACAAAGCCGCCAAAGGCCAGTGCATCTGGACCGCCGTCACGGCGCTGCCAGCAGCCACCTGAGAAAAAAGCGGGGGCGCGGCAAATTTCCTGTTTCCAGCCCTTGCAGATGCCGCAACACCTATGCGATAATTCGCCTCGCTTCGGGAGGTTAGCTCAGGGGTAGAGCACTGCATTCACACTGCAGGGGTCGCAAGTTCGAAACTTGCACTTCCCACCAAAATTTTCGTTTTTATTCAATGACTTAGGATTTATTATCTTGTCTGAATAGGAACTTGGGGTAAATCTGGGGCAATGGGATTTTCGTCCATTGTCCAGCCCCAAACGATACGGCCGCTTTCTGCGGCCGTTTTCACGTCCAGGAGTCCACAAGCTTAGCTTGCGGGCGCTTCCTTTCGACGGAATTGTTAAGCTAAACCAGCACCAGACCTATTTGTTGCCAGCGCCGGCGGGGGCATTGCTGCGCCCTCCGCCGGATGGCTTGCCCGTTCCACTTGGCCACCCTCCGCCATTTCCTTGCCCACGGCCACCGCCAGCTGCCCCGCCACCTTTACTGCCACTGCCTTGGGAGCCACCACTACGGCCCCCGTTATTACCGCTACCTTTGCTCATTTGTATCTCCTTTCCGGATCACTGTAAGTTGCATCACTCTCCGGTAAAGTGATGCATTTCGAAAGCTTGGCCTAGGTGGGACACCCCATGAAAATCGGTGCGATCCAGTAGCACTAGATTTTTGCCAGGGCGTCGATTTCCCTGATAATCAACCGAGACTTCAGAGGTAGCATTGCGTGGGGTATCAGAGTCTTCGGGTCACGCTCCCACTGAGGGGTATAGCCTATCAATTTTGCGTAGTGCGCGGCGTTGCTGCCCAAACCTTCGTAGAACCGCTCGAACAATTCCTCTTCCTTCCGCTCCGAAAGTACCCGATATTGCGATTTGCAGAATGCACACACCTGTATGTAGAAGGGTATAAATAAGGCTCTGTCCTCGGTAAATGGGGGAAATGCCGGAATCTTCTCTTGGCAGTGCTGT